>CAYYGM010000082.1:0-18807 GCA_964471555.1 uncultured Phycisphaeraceae bacterium | reverse complement strand
AATCCCTTCAACAGCATCGCGGCCATTATTAGTTTTTTAGAAAACTAATAATAGCTCCAAAGCTCGCGAGGGGGGCAGGTGCGAGGGCGGCGCGAGCCATCTGTCGATGCGGGGTGCGTGACGGTGCACCGAAGATGTTGCGTGCAGAAGGTCAAAGCAGACGGTAGTGTGCGGTGGCCGACTGGGGGGGGCAGGCCGCAGTCAGCAGCCCAGTGGCGCGGCAATGCTGCACGATCAGCTCACATGTTCGTACGGCGCCAACGGCGCGATGCTGGGGCAGCCAGTATGGCGGAGAGGCCCAGGCTCGTGGAGGGCTCGGGCACGAATGTGAGCAGACCCTCGAGTTCCTGCTGCGGGTTGTCCCAGTTGTCGCCGAGGATCTGCAGGTCCGTCAGATTCACAACACCGTCGCCGCTGAAATCACCCATCAGCCAGGTGGCGTTCTCGGTCTGCCAGTTGTCGCCGAGGATCTGCAGGTCGCTGATATCCACTGCGCCGTCGCAGTTGGCGTCGCCGAGCTGCGCGATCGCATCGTCCAGCAGCAGGTTGAAGAACGGCTCGATGACGCTGATGTAATCCTCTTGGCCGGTGGAATCCCAATTTTCACTCAGGTTGCCGGTGCGGGTGATCACCATATCCAGGCTGGGCACGACGATGATGAGATTGTCGTGCAGTCCCCAGGCCCAGAAGGCATCGGCGGGCACTTCTGCCATCACGTTGTCAGCGTTGTTCCACCAGCCCAGACCATTGTGCGTCGGCGCGCTGCCGTACAGTTCGGCATCGTCCTGCGTGTCATCCACGGGCAACTGTTCGGGTGAGCCGGCCTGCGGCGCGATGGCGGCGGCGATGTAATCCGAGGGAAGAATCTGCTCGCCATTGCACTGTCCGCCGTGCAGCCAGAGATAACCCATGCGGGCCAGGGCATCGACGCTGGCGCTGATGCCGGAGCCGAACTCGCGGCGTTCGTAGTATGTGCCCGGATTGAACGGATCTTCGATCTCGTCTGAACGGTAGTAATTGTCGCGCCAGGTCAATTGTCCGCTCTGGATGCCGATCTTGTCGAAAACTTCAGTCGTCATGACGTTGAGCAGGTCGTCCTGGTAGGTCACGGTCAGGGCGTCCGCTAACCAGTTGAAGGCGCCGTCGGAGTAGGACCACTTGGCGCCGGGCTGGAAGTGGAGCGGCTCGTATCCGCCGTCCTTGCTGAAGCCGGCCGTGTGAGCGGCCAGATCGCGGAATGTGATCTGCGACAGCCAGTCAGCATGATCGATGGCGTTCTCCGTCGGCGGTGTGCCGAGGTCAGGCAGATAGGGCTGAACCGCATCATCGAGCTGGACCAGCCCGGCCCCGATCGCCAGGCCCAGGGCGGTGGAGCCGAAACTTTTGGTGGTGGACTTGATGTCGTGGGTCGCGGCCGGGTCACCCCAGGACCAGATGAGTTTGCCGCCTTTGATGACGTAGCCGGACCCGCCGGTGGAATCGCCGGTGCTGGTGGCGAAATCCTGCGCCTGCTGCAGCACGTCTGGGCGGATGCCGAGCGATTCGGGCGATGCGGTTTCCCAGGTGACGCCGGGCCAGCTCTGCGCCGACAGCGTGGGCAACTCAGCGCCCAGTGCAGCAGCAAATAGAGTCATCGCAGCCCAGCATGTGGTGTATCGCTGTCGCATTCCGCACCCGTCCGATGAAAACACAAAGATCGGCCTACGCCGTCAAACCTCCGCGGGTGCGGCGCAACTGCACAACCATAGTCGATCAAACCCCTGAATTCAGGTTTTCTTTTGAAATTTACATGAAAAAGGCCATTTTTTGGTTTTTTTTGCGTCTCACAGCACGCTACGGCGACCACTGTAAACTTTCCCCATGCGCATCCTGCTGGCCACATCGAATCAACACAAGCTGGAAGAACTGCTGGCCATGCTGCCCACTGCTCCACAATCACATCCGGGGGCGGAGCAACTTCCGGGGATTGACTGGCTGACGTTGAACGATCTGCCGCAGCGGCCGAGCGAGCCGGTGGAAGACGGCGACAGTTTCGAGGCCAACGCCCTGCTCAAGGCCCGCTACTACGCCAAAGCCACGGGTATGATCACGCTGGCCGACGATTCGGGGCTGGAGGTTGACGCGCTGGGCGGCGAGCCCGGTGTGCGCAGCGCCCGTTACGCCGCCGCCACCGGCGATCGCGCCAGCATTGACGTGGCCAACTACCAACTGCTGCTGAAAAAACTGATCGGCGTGCCGCGCGAGAAGCGCAGCGCCCGCTTCGTCTGCGCCATGGCCTTCGTGGATGGCAACCACGAGCAGGTTCTGCGCGGCACCGTCGAGGGCGAAATTCTCGAAGCACCGCGCGGAAGCAACGGGTTCGGTTACGACCCGGTGTTCTATCTACCCAAGCTGGGCCGAACCGCTGCGGAGCTTGCCTCGCAGGAAAAGAACGCAGTCAGCCACCGCGGCGCAGCCGTTCGCCTGATGTGGCCGGTGATTCGAGACAGGGTTGTTGGTTGATGGTTGTTGGTTGTTGTGACAGCTTGGCTGAGCAACCAACAACCATCAACCAACAACTATTTCTGCACATTGAACGCCTGCTGGGCGCTGTGGCTGATGCCGGTGATGTCGGTGATGGTGACCTTGACGGTCAGATCGGCGGGCGCCTCGTCGTCCAGCGGCAGTTCCAGCGTGTAGTGCGTGCCGGTGAAGCCGGTGCGATAGGCGGCATCGAAGTCGTCCGGTTCAAAAGTCGTTTCCCGGTAAAGCGTCGGCGGCTGGCCCTCGATCAACTGCACCATCTGCACGTCTGCGCGGGCGGTCACGGGCATCATGCGGCCCCGCTGGTCGAGCGTGCGGATGTACAGACGCAGCAGGTCGTCGCGGCCGTCGCCGTTCTTGTCGATGGGGCCGGTGTAGCGATCGAGCTTGATCGTGGAAAAGACGGGCGTGCCGGCAGGCAAGGCGACGCCGTTGGCCTGGGCGGCGCGGACCGCTTCCAGTTCGCCGCTGCGCTGTTGCAGTTGCTGCTCCAGTTCAGCGACGCGGCGCTGCAGCTCCAGCCGCTCGGCCCGCAGTTGATCGTTGTCGTTCTTGAAACTGCGCGGCCCGCAGCCGGTCAGCAGCAGACAAAGGATCATGGCAGATGACAGATGGCAGAGGGCAGAGGGCATCTCAGGCATCCTGCTTGGCATCGTCATCGTCCTGGCCGCGGGCTTTGGCCAGGGCCTCGGGGGCGTGCTTGAGCACCTGGTCGGCGACGCCGTAGGCCACGGTTTCGTCGGCGTCGAGCCACTTGTCGCGTTCGCAATCACGGGCCACCTGCTCCAGCGGTTGATTGGTATGGTGCTGGATGATCTTGTACAGCCGATCGCGCGTGCGCAGCATTTCCTTGGCCTGGATGGAAAGATCGGTGGCCTGGCCTTCACTGACGCCGCCCAGCAGGGGCTGATGCAGCAGGACGCGGCTGTTGGGCAGCATGTAGCGCTTGCCGTGCGCCCCGGCCATCATCAGCAGCGCGCCCATCGAGGCTGCCACGCCCACGCAGTAGGTCGCCACCGGCGGGCGCACGAACTGCATGGTGTCGTAGATCGCCATGCCGGCACTGACCGAGCCGCCGGGCGAGTTGATGTAGAGGTGGATGTCCAGCTTGGGATCTTCGTTGGACAAAAACAGCATCTGGGCGATCAGCAGGTTGGCTGACTCATCACCGATGGCTCCGCCCAGGAAGATCACACGATCCTTGAGCAGGCGGGAGTAAATGTCGTAGGCGCGTTCGCCCCGGCCGGACTTCTCGATCACCATGGGGATCAGGCTCATGCGTCAGCTTCCTTGCAGGAAAAACCTTGGTTGAGGGACGATTGTAGCGGCTGGACCGTCCGCGGGCGAACGAACCGCGTTCGGCTGGAAACCCGGTGGTGGTTTATTTCGACGGGTGCCACGGCCGCGCGCCGGCCGTGAGTTACGCCAAACACACCCGCACGCGGGTGTGGCACCCGAAGTGAACTATTGCTGGAAACCCGGTTGAGCGAGTGAATGCCTAGAATGGCGGCATGACCGAAGCTGTCGCTGCGGCGAAACCGATGATGGCCGCTGTCACGCTCTGGCAGCGGGAGATGGTGCGCTTCGTGCGCTCGCCGTTCCGCGTGATCGGGGCGCTGGGCACGCCGCTGCTGTTCTGGTTCATGCTGGGCAGCGGAGCCGACAAAGTCTTCACCGCCCCCCTCGGCGAGGCCGCTTCCGCGGCCGGGTCCGCCGCCACTTCCGGGGGCGTCGGCTACCTGCAATACTTTTTTCCCGGCACGGTGGTGATGATCCTGTTGTTCACCGCCATCTTCAGCGTGATCGGCGTGATCGAAGATCGGCGGGAAGGTTTTCTGCAGGGCGTGCTGGCGTCGCCGGCCCCGCGCTGGGCGATCGTGATGGGCAAGCTGCTGGGCGGCGCGACATTGGCTACCGGGCAGGGTTTGATCCTGGTGGCGCTCTGGCCGCTGATCGGGCCGTGGCGCGGTGTGGCGGCCCTGGGTGAAGTGACGGTCGCCATGTTCGTGGCAGCACTCGGGTTGACGGGATTGGCGCTGGCCCTGGCGTGGCCGATGCGAACCACGGCCGCGTTCCACTCGATGATGAACCTGCTGTTGCTGCCGATGTGGTTTCTCAGCGGCGCGGTGTTTCCGGTGGCCGGCGCACCGAAGTGGATGGCCGCGGTGATGGTCGTCAATCCACTGACCTACGTCAACGCCTGGGTCAGTGCCGCGCTGATCGGGCCGCAATCACCGGCCGCGGCGGGCATCGGGATCGGCAGCGCCATCGCGGTCAGCGTGGTTTTCACACTGGCGATGATCGCGTTGTGCACCGCCATCGCCAATCGGCCGAGCGCAGCGTGATGCATGGGCAGCAAGCTCGCCCGCGAAACGTCGAGGGGACTACAATACTTCTTATGCACGGGCGCTGGATACCCAGATTGATCGTCATCGTCGTGGCCCTGGCTTGTGCTGCGGCGACCGTGATGCTGACGCAGGTGGCTGCCCGCCGCCATGTCGAGCAGAAACTGGCCTCTTCCCAGACCGACGGCTTCCCCGAGGTCATGTTCGATCTGCCCGAGTTCACGCTCACCAATCAGTTCGGCGAGCCCTTCGGCAGCAAAGACCTGCGCGGGCATCTGTGGATCGCACAGTTCTTCTACTCCCGCTGCACCACCGTCTGTCCCATGGTGACCGGGCAGATGGCCCGCGTGAAACAGTTTCTCGATGATCAGCATCTCGACGATGTGCGCCTGGTCAGCATCACCGTCGATCCCGAGCACGACAATGTGGACAAGCTGGCGGAGTATGCCCATCGCATGAGCGCCCAGCTTCCGCAGTGGGCCATGCTCACCGGCGACAAGCCCACCATCTGGAGTCTGGTGGAGAACGGCTTCCACCTGGCGGTGTCGGAGACCGATGATCCGAACAATCCCATCGCTCACAGCGCGAGCCTGGTGCTGGTCGATAGCGAAGGTCACGTCCGCCGCTGCTATCACGACATGAACATCACCGCCCACGCTGATCGCAACTTCCAACTGCTGGCCAGCGACCTGGCTGCCTTGCGCGGCAAGGAGCAGCCATGAGCGGTCGGCCATTCTCAGCACCCAGCGCTGAACGATTCCAGCGGCATCTGGCGACCAACGAAGTGCGCATGCCGTCGCCGTGGGCGGTGCGCGGGCCGCTGCTGGCATTGCTGGGCGCGGTCGTGGTGGCGCTGGTGATGCCGCCGCCGCTGGGGGCGCTGGCGCCGTGGATCGCACTGATCGCGGTGATGATCTACACCCAGCGCCGCTCCCGCAGGCTGCGCCGCCTGCAGGCTGAGGCCCGCATGGTGCAGGAGTTGACCATGCTGCGCCGCTACAAGCAGGCCCTGCGCCAGGGCTGGCGATTGCTGCCGCAGGTGGTGGAGATTCCCACGCTGCATGGGCGCACGGTGGCGATGATGGCCCATTGCCTGGACCTGGCGGAAGCATACGACGCCGCCATCGTCGGCTACGACTATCTGCTGCAGCGCATGTCCAGCGATCATCCCGGCGCGGTGCAGTTGCGCATCCAGCGCGCCACCAGCAGCCTGTTTGCCGATCGACTCAGCGATGCCGACGACGAGCTGCGCCGGCTGCGCAACAGCATGGACCAGTGGCGCGACACGCCCATGCACGCCGGCTATCTGTTGGCGGAGCTGATCCAGGACGTGCGCACGCATCACTTTGCCGAGGCCCTGACGCTGTGCGATCACTGGACCGACGCGCTGCGGCCGCTGGGCGTAGAAGCCGGGTTCGGCCACGCCTTGTTGGCCCTGTGCCACCACGAAGCGGGCAGCACCGAGCAGGCGGACCAGCACTGGCGCTGGGCCAACACCCTGCTGCCGACCGCCGCCCTGCTGCACCGATTCCCCGAGTTGAAGCTTTACCGTTGACCGCCATGCCACAGACCGACGACACCAACGCGAACAAGCAAGCGCCCGCAGCCCCGCCCACCTCGAAGCTGCCTGAGTTTTCCGTCCGCCGCATGCGCATGCAGTTGATGGTCGATGCCCTGTATCGCATCGGCCTGCTGCTGCTGATCGCAGCCGCGCCGGTGAGCATGGTGCTGCTGGACGAATCAGGCCTGGTGGCGACGGTGATCCTGATGGCGAT
Source organism: uncultured Phycisphaeraceae bacterium (assembly GCA_964471555.1). Taxonomy (GTDB): domain Bacteria; phylum Planctomycetota; class Phycisphaerae; order Phycisphaerales; family Phycisphaeraceae; genus JADLFV01. The sequence goes on along the minus strand of CAYYGM010000082.1, from coordinate 12,164 downwards.
GATCGTGGCGACCTGGCTGTGGTTGGGCACGATCAATGCCCGCGTGCTGCAGCAACTGGACAACCTGCTGATCCTGATCGAACAGGACCAGGCCCAGGCCGAGGCCATGTTGGCGACCCTGTTGCAGCAGCGCGGGCTGATGCGCTGGGTGCGCCTGCTGTTGTATCAGCGCATGGCATTGCTGCGTCATCGGCAGCAGCGTTTCGATGAAGCGGTGCAAGTGGTGCGTGCGATGCTGGGGCGCAACATGGGGCCGGCCGAATCGGTGCGGGCGAGTTTGCTTCTGCTGCTGGTGGAAGCGGATCTGAAAACCGGGCAGATGCACGAGGCGTATCAGGGTTTGTGCGCCCTGGCGGTGCGGCCGCTGCCGCTGATTGAGCAGGTGCAGCGCATGGCGCTACAGACGCAGTACGAGGTGATGATGGGTTATGACAGCGCAGCGTTGTACGACGTGTGGCGCAAGGTTTCACTGGCCGAGCTGATGCCCCCGGCCCAGTGCGGAGCATGGCACGCGCAGATGGCGCAAGCGGCCAAGCACGCCAGACAGCAGGGGCTGGCCCAGTGGTTGAGCGAGCGGGCGCGCCTGCTGAGCGAACCACCGCCGGAGCAGTCGCCACCGCAGGAAGAGCCCCTGCCGCAGACCGCGTAGCCGGAAACGACATATCCCTGACCGAAATCGGCAGAAACGAATCGCCGCTCCGCATTAAGATGTGCAGCCATGTTGCTGGCTTCACTGCTGCCGGCCGAATGGTTCACCACGCGCGAGACGTGGCTGCTGCTGATGGTCGTGGTGGTGAGCATGGCCCTGGTGATCAAGGGGGCCGACTGGCTGGTGGAGGCGGCCGCGGGTCTGGCCCTGCGCCTGGGCATGCCCAAAGTCGTCGTCGGCGCCACCATTGTGTCGCTGGGCACCACCAGTCCCGAATGTGCCGTCAGCGTCCTGGGCGCCTGGTCCGGCAACAGCGGCCTGGCACTGGGCAACGGCGTCGGGTCCATCATCGCTGACACCGGGTTGATCTTCGGACTCGGCGCCATGATGTGCGCTCTGCCGGCCGACCGCTTTGTCCTCTCACGCCAGGGTTGGGTGCAGTTCGGCTCCGCGGTGCTGCTGAGCGCCCTGTGCTACGGCGCATTCATGCTGCACGGCGACGCGGCCATACTCGGGCGACACATCGGCCTGATCCTGATCGCGCTGCTGGTGGTTTATCTCATGTTGAGCGTGCGCTGGAGCAGAGCCCACCCCGCCAGCGAACCGCACCTGATCGCTGAGGGTGATCAGGTGCGCGTGCAAAGCGAACTGGATGAAGCGCCGGCCAAACACGGCACCGCCATGCTGGTCATCAGTGGCCTGGTCGGCCTGGCCCTGGTGGTCCTGGCCAGCGATGCCCTGGTAACTTCAGTCAGCGAGGTGGCCGTACGCTGGGGTGTGCCGCAGACGGTGATCGCCGCCACGCTGGTGGCCTTCGGCACGTCGCTGCCGGAGCTGATCGTGGGCCTGACCGCAGTCCGCAAAGGTCATCCCTCCCTGCTGGTGGGCAATGTCATCGGGGCGGACATCCTCAACGTGCTGTTTGTCATCGGAGCCTCCGCCCTGGCTGCCCCCCTGGAGGTCGTCGAGGACGGCAACCGGATTTTCCTGCAATTGCACCTTCCCACCATGCTGGCGATTCTGTTGCTGTTCCGCCTCTACATCGCTGCCGCCGCCCGCCGCGGGCAATTCAGCCGCTGGATGGGCGCACCGCTGGTGATGATGTATGTTGCTTACGTCATCATCCAATACGCAGCATCGGGGTGAACCCAATGACCAATTCCCAATGCCCAATGACCAAAACACCGCGGTCCTCGACATTGGGCATTGGACATTGGGCATTGGGCATTTTTGTTTGCACCTTCGCCCTGCTTCTTTTCAGTTGTGCCTCGCAACCGTATGTTTCGCAGACAGCCCCGACACTGCACAACAACCGCCCCACCACCGCGCCCCTGTTGCCGGCTGGCGGCTTCCAACTGCTGAACGTGCGCATCAACGGCCGCGACGGCGGACGCTTCATGCTCGACACCGGCAGCAACCTCTCGCTGATCGACCGCGGCGCCGCCGTGCGCCTCGAACTGCCGATCACCGGCCAGGGCAAGGCGCTGGGTGTGGCCGGCACCGAGTCGTTCGATTATCGCGGCATCGACAGCATCAGCGTCGAAGGCTTCAGCCTGCCGCCGCGCACCCTGGGGGCCGTCAACCTCTTCGCCATGCGCCGCAGCGGCGCGCCCATGTCGGGCATCCTCGGCTTCAACGCCCTGGCCCGCGAATGTTTCACCATCGACCCCCAGAAACGAACGCTCACCATCGGCGATCAGTGGAACCCTGCCCTCCACAGCGAAACGCTGCTGGTGATCAACGGACTGCCGGCCGTACACGTGAAAATGGGACGGCGCGAAGCGATCCTGATCCTCGACACCGGCGCGGACAACGAACTGACCCTGCACGCCGAAGCCGTGCGCGGCTGGCCCGACATCTTCAGCGTGCCGCAGACCGGCTCCGGCCTGTCGCGCGGCATGGGCGGCATCGTGGCCGGCTCACGCACCTGGGTCAAACAACTCACCGTGTTGGGCGTATCGATCCAGGATGTGGCCGTCAGCGTTGACCCCACACCCCCGGGCCTCAACCGCCACACCCCGGTAGCCGGCCGCGTGGGCAACGCCGTGCTGCGCAACTTCCTTCTGACCTTCGACGCCCCCCACGGCCGCATCGCCGCCAAATGGCTTCCGATAATCGAAGCGACCCAATCCAACCCCCGCTGAACGCGCCGGCAACCCATCATTTAGCCCCCGGTGAATACACCGGGGGCCCGGCACGAATTTTCCACGTGCCTCCCCGCGTTGGGCAAGCTTTACAGTCGAAAGTACACAATCAGCGTCATCAACAGCAGCATGGTTGTCATGCCGAACGCCATCGCCCATCCCATCGCGCTCGTGCGTTTGTGCCGCTTATGCCACCACACCCCCAACCACGACGCCGGATTGATCGCCACGGCCAACAGGGACCAGATTTCCCACGCGCTGCCGGAATGGATGTGCGGATGGAGTAACCATGCCGCAAGCCCGGCATAGCCGATCGCACACAGCGCCATGACGACTTTCAGCCAGCCGGGAATATCCTGATAGGGCTGCACAATGTCTTCGCGCTGATCGCAGGCATCGAGCTCTGGCAGTTGTCGTGACACATAGCGCAAAATCAGACGGCGCGTGCGATCGTCATCCGGCAGCGTATATGTCTGATGCCGACCGCTCTTGCTATAGAAAATAATCACGTCAGCGTCGGGCACTGTGGAATGCTGCTGGATATCGAATGCTGCGAAGGTCTGCCAACCACGCCTGCTATCGCCACTGCCCAACCCGTGCTTGCTTATCAGATATCCGGGAGATGTGCATCGCAAGTCGATCCACACTATCACCGGATACATCATGAACAAGCCCGTGTACCCCGCCAGCGCCCACCACATGATTTGCCACAAGTGCGGCGGCCCCAGATTCGGCATCCACCGATGCATACACCACACCAGCAGTGCGCCCGTGCCGACGCCCAATACAATCCATCGCAGCACCATGGCCAGGCAAGCCCGCACCTGCCGCGGCCGCATGTCGGCGACCACGCGCTTGGGGATCTTCCATGTGAGCGAGGCTTTCATCGTTGTGAAACGCCCTTCCAATTCACCGAACGAGCAGAACACATGGTACGGTGATCCCGGTCTGCCCCTGTTGCTTTCATTTTCACATATTCGCTATGGCACAACATCCGATAACGCAGGGTAAATTCGCAGAAGTGGCCCGCCAGCGGTCGATAACAAGGGCGTGCGGATCGAACCCTACGAGCGGCAGCCTTCGTGGCGTAAAGCGATGAAACTCGCTGCCACGATCTATCACATCACCCAGGATTTTCCACAGGAGGAAAAGTCCGGCCTCACCGCCGCGATCCGAAGGCTGGCCACGTCGATTCCCGGCAAACTCGCCGACGCCCACGGCCACGTCGAAGCCGACGCCGCCATCAAGTCCTTCGAGTCGGTCCAGGCCACGCTGCGCGAGCTGCAATCGACACTGCAGATCGCAACCATGCTCCACATGCTCTCCAGCTTCCGCCTGCACCGCCTGCGCAGCCAGTGCCAGAAGATTGACGACCTGATCGAAGACAGCATCGAAACCTGCCGCATCCACCGCGAAGCAACCGCCAAACAGGCAGCCCAGGCGGCGGCTTGAGATGACAACGGTTCAAACGAAGCGCCTGACACAGAGCGACGGGCGTTACAACCAGCGGCGAAAAATGTTCCACCGGCCCCTTTGCTCAAGCGACCACCATGATATTGCTACGCCAACATTTCCCCCGCCTCTACCGCGCCGGTTTCTGCCTCCGTGGCTATTATTAGTTTTCTAGAAATCTAATAACAGCTTCCGGGGGGGGGGGGGCAGGCAGATGTGGAGTGACCATTCGGCCTGCGTCGCGTTGCATGAGAGCCGGGAGGAACACTGCCGCCGGTTGCTCCCGCCCGGCTGCACAAGCACCCGCTCAAAAGTCTCCGTGGCAACAATCCCCCCTCCTCTACCACGCCGGTTTTCGGCCTCTGTGGCTATTATTAGTTTTCTAAAAATCTAATAACAGCTTCCGGGGGGTTCAGGCAGATGTGGAGTGACCATTCGGCCTGCGTCGCGTTGCAGGGGAGCCGGGAGGAACACTGCCGTCGGCTGCACCGGCCCGGTTGCACAAGCCCGGTGGCACAAGCACCCGCCCAAAAGTCTCCGCGCCAACAATTCCCCCGCCTCTGCCGCGCCGGTCATTTGCCTCCGTGGCTATTATTAGTTTTCTAGAAATCTAATAACAGCTTCCGTAGGTTCGGGCTGATAAAGAGCCGCCCGCGAGCCAGGGATGGGTTGCGCGGCAACGGAAAGATTGACGCTACCGTTGTGCCAGCTTGGTTATCCAGGCACATACGCCGAAGTCTCGGTGCTATCAATTACGCAGTCCACACTCCCATTCCCTCACTTGCGACTATTATTAGTTTTCTAGAAAACTAATAACAGCTTCCGGAGGTTCTGGATGATACAGAGCGGTTGCCTGCTGGCCTGCGATCCGTTGCGCGTCAGCCAGGAACAGCGCTAGCGCCAGTTGTGCCGGCCAGGCTATCCAGGCACGTACGCCGAAGTCCCCGTGCTATCAATCACGCAGCCCGCACCCCCTGCTCCCCCCCGGCAACTGTTATTAGTTTTCTAGAAAACTAATAATAGTTGCCTGGGGTTCAAGGTGAGGTGTGGCAAGCGCCTGCGGGTGGGGATGCGTTGTGTCGCGGCCGGGGGAAATGCTGTCTGTGGTGCTGAACGTGTGGTTTTGCCTGCCACGGTGGCTGCCTTACAATTGGTGCAAAATAAACTCACCACAGAGAACACAGAGAACACGAAGGAAAACCGAGCAAGCTTGAATTCATGCACATTGAACGCTGTGTCCTTCGTATTCTCTATGGTGGATTGCAGCTCCTATGAGAGCTTTTAGCCTCAAAACTTGTTATTCGGTAGGAACCACGCATGTTTCAACCGCTGCTCCTGCTTGTACTGACCGCCACCGGCCAACCGGCGACCGACACCACGCCTGTGCAGCGGCAGATCATGGTCGAAAAGCATTACCTGCACATGCCCATCGGCAATGATGTCGAGGCGCAGTGGATGACGGTTACGCTCGACGGCAAGATCGTGCGCGAGTACCTGGTGGCGCTGGCTCAGGCTGAGCCGGACTACTGGGTGTTCACCAGTGTCGAGCCGTTCGTGGGCAAGACGCTGGCGATCGAATATCCCCTGCCAGCCGGATCGAAAGCGCTGGATGCCATCGTTCAATCCGACGAGCTTCCTTCGCCCAACGGCTATTACCACGAATACCTGCGCCCGCAGTTTCACTTCACCACGCGCGTCGGCTGGCTGAACGATCCCAACGGGCTGGTTTACTGCGACGGCGAATATCATTTGTTCTATCAGCACAACCCCTTCAACGTGAACAGCGGCTACAAAGTCTGGGGGCACGCGGTCAGCGCGGACATGCTGCACTGGCGCGAGCTGGACACGGCGATTCAAGTTGACGAGCACGGCATGGTCTTTTCCGGGTCGGCGGTGGTTGACGAGGGCAACACGGCGGGCTTTCAACAAGGTGATGAGAAACCCATCGTGGCGGTGTACACCTCCGCGCCGGAGATCAATCACGATCCGTGGTCGGCGGGCAAAAAGCGCAGCCAGAGCGTGGCGTATTCCACTGATCACGGTCGGCACTTCACGCCGTACTCGGGCAACCCGGTGGTGGCGAACATCTATGGCAAGAACCGCGATCCGAAAGTGTTCTGGCACGAGCCCAGCCGGCAGTGGGTGATGATGTTGTACATGAACAAGGACTGGTTTGACCTGCTGGGTTCGCCGGACCTCAAGCAGTGGCAGGTGCTCAGCAAGCTGGATTTTCCCGGTGGACACGAATGCCCGGACCTGTTCGAGCTGGCGGTGGACGGCAACCCGCACGACACGCGCTGGGTGGCGTGGGATGGCAATGGGCTGTACATGATCGGACACTTTGATGGGCGGCAGTTTGACCGCGAGGATGGGCCGTTCACGGCAAGCTGCGGCAACAATGACTACGCCGCCCAGACCTTCAATCACATGCCGGACGGGCGGGTGGTGCAGATCGCCTGGATGCTCGGCGGCAAGTATCCCGACATGCCCTTCAACCAGCAGATGACGATCCCGCGCGAACTTTCACTGCGCCGCACCGAGGAAGGCCTGCGCCTGTTCACGCAGCCGGCCCGTGAAGTCGAAACGTTGCGCGCCAATCCGCGGCAGTGGCGCAACATCAGGCTGACCGAGCGGGCGACGCCGATCACCGGCTTCAACAACACAGCCGACCTGGAGATGGAGATCGATCTGCAACAATCGAAGCGCGTTGCGCTGGAGCTTCCGGGGGGCGCGGCGATCGAGTACGATGCCACGGCTGAGCAATTGAAGGTGATGGGCAAGGACGCTCCGCTGAAGCCGATCGACGGGCGGATTCGGCTGCGCGTGGTGCTGGATCGCACGTCGGTGGAGGTGTTCGCCAACGATGGTCTGGTGCAGTCGGCCAACTGTTATCTGCCGCAACAGGACAAGCGGGCGCTGAGCGGCAGTGCCAGCGGGGGCGAGGCGCGGATTACGCTGCTGAAATTGTGGGACATGCGCTCGGTGTGGGAGTGATAGCGAGACGCGATGAGCCAAGTGAAACGAACCAGGGTGTTGATCGTGGGCGCCGGGCCGATCGGCCTGGAGCTGGCGGTCAATCTCAAGCACGCCGGCGTGGATTACGTGCAGGTGGAAGCGGGCCAAATCGGCCAGACCATGACCTGGTACCCCCGGCATGCTCAATTCTTTTCCAGTCCCGAGCGCATCGCCATTGCCGGCCTTCCCCTGCACACGCCCGACCAGAGCAAGGCCACCGGCGAGCAGTACCTGGCTTACCTGCGCAGCGTGGTCGAGTTCTTCGATCTGAAGATCAACACCTACGAGCGCGTCACCGACATCGAGCGATTGTCGCCCGACACGGCCACTTCCGGGGCCAATTCCGGGGGCGGGGGCGGTTTCCAGGTCACCACCAGCAAGGCGGTCTATCACACGGACAACCTCGTGCTGGCCATCGGCGATATGCATGGGCCGCGGAAGTTGAATATCCCCGGCGAAGACCTGCCGCAGGTCAGCCATTACTTCGTCGAGCCGCACCGATACTTCCGTCAGAAGCTGCTGATCGTGGGCGGGCGCAACAGTGCGGTGGAAGCTGCGCTGCGTTGCCAGCGGGCCGGGGCCGAGGTCGCCATCAGCTATCGCCGGCCCGAGTTCGACGCGCGCACGATCAAGTACTGGCTGTACCCCGAGCTGATGAGCCTGATCAAAGCAGGCAAGATCGCTTTCCATCCCCAAACGGTGCCGGTTGAAATCCACGGCGATCACACCATCCTGCAATCGCAAATCGACAATCGACAATCGAAAATTCCCACCGACTTCGTCCTGCTGCTGACCGGCTACGTCATGGACAGCACATTGTTTGAGATGGCGGGCGTGACGCTGAAGGGTGAGAACCGCGCCCCGGTTTACGACGAGGAGACCATGCAGACCGACGTGCCCGGGCTGTACGTGGCCGGCACCGCCGCGGCCGGGACGCAGGTGCGCTTCCGCCAGTACATCGAAAACAGCCACCCCCACGTCACCCGCATCGTGCGCGCCCTGACCGGATCGCCCCCGCCGGCCGGCCTGGTCAACCCCGTGGCCCGCGACTTCGCCCTGCCCGAGAGCTAAAGCCGCGTCCGTGATAACATGGCCGTTTCAACATTGCAGCCAGTTTCAAGGTGAAAGCGGTGAGTTTGCTCAATACCCCATCCGTGACCCATTTCAACGCACCCGGGGAGATCGAAGATTTAACCATCCTGGCCATCAACAAGCGGCGGCCGGCCTGCTCGGGATTGCCCTTCGCCCGGCGCGAAGATGCCCTGCGCGGAACGCCGCAGGATAGCGCGTTCTTCCAGTCGCTCGACGGTGAGTGGAAATTTCACTGGTCGCCCGACCCCAGCGGTCGGCCCGCGGACTTCCAGCAAAGCGACTTCGAGGACGCTGCCTGGGACGACCTGCCCGTCCCCAGCAACTGGCAGATGCGCGGCTACGGCGTGCCCATTTACACCAACATCACGTATCCCTTCCACGTTGATCCCCCGCGCGTGATGGGCGAGCCGGACCCCCGCTATACCACGCACAAACTGCGCAACAACGTCGGCTGCTATCGCCGCTGCCTGCGCGCCCCCGAAGCCTGGCGCGGCCGCCGCGTGTTCATCCAGTTCGACGGCGTGGACTCCGCCTTCTTCTGCTACCTCAACGGTACACGCATCGGCTACAGCCAGGACAGCCGCACTCCGGCCGTGTTCGAGATCACCGACCATCTGCGCTGGGACGGCGACAACATCCTCGCTGCCGAGGTTTACCAGTTCTGCGACGGCAGCTACCTGGAAGACCAGGACATGTGGCGCATGAGCGGCATCTTCCGCAGCGTCTTCCTCTGGTCCGCCGCTGCGGTCACCATCCGCGACTATTTCGTTCACACGAGCAAGCACGACAACGGCGACTACGACCTGGATATCGATGTCGAACTGGAAGCGGCCGACACCTGGGTCCAGCCCGTCACCGTCACCGCCGAGTTGATCGGCCCCGCCGGCCAAACGCTTTTCAACAACCTGTCGCATCGCGGCGATCAGACACAATTCACCCTCACCAGTCACATCGCCCAGCCCGCTGAATGGTCCGCCGAGCAGCCGAACCTCTATCGCCTGCTGCTGACGTTGAGCGATGCCGGCGGCAACATCATCGAGGTCAAAACCTGCGACGTCGGCTTCCGCACCACCGAGGTCCGCGACGGCCAACTGCTCATCAACGGCCAGCCCGTCCTCTTCAAAGGCGTCAACCGCCACGAACACGACCCCCGCACCGGCCACACCGTCAGCACTGAATCCATGATCCGCGACATCACGCTGATGAAGCGGAACAACATCAATGCCGTGCGCACCTGCCACTATCCCAACGACACCCGCTGGTACGCCCTGTGCAATCGCTTCGGCCTCTACGTGATCGACGAAGCCAACATCGAATCGCACGGCATGGGCTACGACGAGCGCTCGCTGGCCAAGGATCCCGCATGGCGGGCAGCGCACCTGGCGCGCGTCCGCGCCATGGTCGAGCGCGACAAAAATCAGCCCTGCATCATCACCTGGTCCATGGGCAACGAGGCCGGCAACGGCATCAACTTCGAGGCTGCCTACCGCTGGATCAAGCAGCGCGACCCCGCACGACCCGTGCAGTACGAGCAGGCCTGCACCGGCGCCAGCCCCGACGTCAACACCGACATCAATTGCCCGATGTACGCCACCATCGAAAACATCATCGCCCGCGCCAACGACAACACCAACCTTCCCGTCATCCAGTGCGAATACGAACACACCATGGGCAACAGCGGCGGCAACCTCGCTGACTACTGGCTCGCCATCGAAGCCCACCGCCGACTCCAGGGCGGCTACATCTGGGACTGGGTCGATCAGGGCATCGAAAAAACCACCCCCGACGGCAAGGCCACCTTCTACGCCTACGGCGGCGACTTCGGCGATTTCCCCAACGACAGCAACTTCTGCTTCAACGGCCTCGTCACCCCCGATCGCTCCGCCAATCCCCACCTGCACGAGGTGCGCAAGGTCTATCAGAACATCACCGTCACCGCTGAAAACCTCGCCGCCGGCACGCTGCGACTCGTCAACAAATTCTTCTTCACCAACCTCAATCAGTTCAACGCCGCGTGGACCCTCCACCGCGACGGCCAAACTTTTGCCGAAGGCGAACTGGGCCGCATCGATCTGCCCCCGCGCCAGCAGACCGTCATCGCGCTCACGCTGCCTGCCATGCCGCAGCCCGGCGAATACCATCTGACCGTGCGCTTCGCTCTCACCCATGCAACCCACTGGGCCGACGCCGGGCACATCGTGGCGTGGGATCAACTGCAACTTCCCAACTCGATCCGCCCCGCCGTCCAGCTCGACACCACCGCCGCCCCGCAGACCACCGAGGACGACAACCACATCACCGTCACCGGCAGCAACTTCTCCCTGCGCATCAGCAAAACCACCGGCTCTCTCGTTTCGCTGATCTACCACAACCACGAAATGCTGCACAGCCCGCTGGAACCCTACTTTTGCAAAGCCATCAACGACAACCAGCGGCGCTGCAAAGCCTACGAAGCTTCCGCCGTGTGGCGCGAGGCCGGCAAAAACCTACGCATCAAATCCGTCAACCTGCACCCGCAGCAGAACGGCCCGCTGCGCATCACCATCGCTTCCACGCTCCCCGTGGCTGACAGCGATTACAAACTCACCTACGAGATCGACCACCGCGGCCGCGTGCGCGTGCAGGCAGACTATCAGCCCGGCGCGGCTGTCATCCCCCTGATCCCGCGCTTCGGTTTCCACATGGCGCTGCGCAGCGTCGGCAGGCAAATCGAATGGCTCGGGCGCGGCCCCCACGAAAACTACAGCGATCGCAAAGTCGGCGCACCCATCGGCCGCTATCAACTGCCCCTCGAGCAGTTCGCCTTCAATTACCTGCGCCCCCAGGACAACGCCAACCGCGAAGACGTGCGCTGGGTCCGTTTCAGCGATGATCAAAAGCGCAGCCTCACCCTGCACGCCGCCGACACCCTCACCTTCCTCGCCTGGCCCTATACCCAGGCCGACCTCGAAGCGGCCAAACATCCCCACGATCTGCCCCACCGCGATTTCGTCACCGTCCAGTTCGGCTCCCGCCTCCACGGCGTCGGCGGCGACAACTCCTGGGGCGCACCCACTCACCCCCAATACACCATCCCCGGTAACCAACCCCACACGTTCACCTTCACCCTCACCCCCGGAATCGCCCCCGCCCCCGGAATCCCCGGAACTGACTGATTAACTCCCGCGCGGCGGAGGCCGGTTCACCGGCCGTCTCTCCCCCCACCCACGCAACACTCACCCCCGCCATGACCAACCCCCATCAAAAAAACATCATCAAACGCTACTACGAACACCACGACACCATCCAGTCCAACAAACTCAGCGAACTGGTCAGCGAACTCTGGCTGGCCGAAGGCGCCGCCGCCACCAAACTCTGGGGCCAGGCCCAGATCGCCCTGATGCGCATGAACGTCTCGGGCACCATCGCCGCGTCCATCGTCAACAAGCGCGACGTCGCCGCCCTGGCTGAACTGGTGCAGCAACTCGACGCCAAAGGCGCTCAGCAAAAAGCTGAATCCGAAAAACCCACCACCGAAACCCCCGCCGCCTCCGCCCAGTCCGTATCCGACGGCCGCACCATTTCCCAGATGAAAGCCGACCTCGCCGCCGAGTCCGGCCGCGACTCGCTGGAAGAACCCAACCTCAAGCGTGCCCTCAAAGCCTTCCGCAAGAAACTGAAACTGATGCGCCTGGAAGACGAATCCCGCCTCGGCAACCGCTACACCACCTCCGGTCGCAGTTCCAACATCACCGCCATCACCCCACCCCCGGATCCTGCTTACTCCGGATGAGCACATCAGCTCGATCCTACTCGGACCCAGACCAGACATC
>CAYYGM010000081.1:0-19158 GCA_964471555.1 uncultured Phycisphaeraceae bacterium | reverse complement strand
TCGAATTTCGTCATTCGTCATTCGCTGCCCCGCAATGCCTGCCCGTTCACGGACATGGATGGCGGCGCGCCACCACCTTCTTCAAGTGCGTGCGATCGACGTGGGTGTAAATCTGCGTGGTGTTGATGTTGCTGTGGCCCAGTAGTTCCTGCACCACGCGCAGGTCGGCGCCGCCGGCCAGCAGGTGGGTGGCGAAGCTGTGACGCAGCAGGTGCGGGTGCACGTCGTGCAGGCCGGCCCGCAGGGCGTGACGTTTGATGATCTGCCAGACCACCACGCGGGTGATGGGCGAGCCGGTGCGCGACAGCAGCAGACGATCGGTGGGCTTGTCCGGCCGCAGCAGTTTCGGCCGCAGATCCTTCAGGTAACGCTCAGCAGCCTGTTGAGCGGGCCTGCCGATGGGCACGATTCGTTCCTTGTCACCTTTGCCCAGCACGCGCACCACGCCGAGGTCGAAGTGCAGGCGATCGATCTCTATCGTCGCCACCTCGCTGGCCCGCAGACCCGCGGCATACATCAACTCCAGCATGGCCACATCGCGCAGTTGCAGCGGATCTTCCGGATCGGGCGCGGCAATCAGCTTGGCGACCTGCTCGGCGGCCAGCACGTTGGGCAATCGCTGCCAGCGGGCCGGTTGTGTGAGCAGTTCGCAGGGATTGGAGGGGATGTGGCCCGATGAATGCAGGAAGCGGCAGAAGACCCGCAGCACCGCCACGTGACGGGCGATGGAGGAGACGTTGAGCCCGCGCTGCTCGAGGTAGCGCATGTGAGCGCCGATACTTTCGATGGTCAACTGTGACCAGCCCTTGCGGCAGCCTTCGTCGATCATCCATTGGGTCAGATCGCGCAGGTCCGCGCTGTAAGCAGACAGCGAGGCGGAGGCGAAGCCGCACTCGACCTTGCAGTAGGAGAGGAACTCACGAACCGGTGGGTCGAAGCGGGCCGACAGTTCCGACGCGACCGGCGAGATATTCGCCGTGGTGGACCGTGACCTGGATGGCGTGGGAGTGGTTTTCACGTTGCGCCTGCTCGCGGGAGAGCATCAGGTAAACCGGACAACTGCGCCAGCAGTTCATGCACACGCCGAATGCCTGGTCCATGCGTGGCAGGGTGAAGCGATGGCCGCAACGAAGATCGCCCGCTTCGAGGTACGGACAGGAGGGCGACCCGGTTTCCATTTCATCGGACATGGCACACCACGCTTCCTTCTCCTGACTCTATCGGCCGACCAACGCCAACCGGGCCAAGATTCCTGGTGAATCATGGCAGATGGCAAATGGCAGATGGCAAATGGAGCCTCGACCTGGAGAAACGCTCACCCGCATCATCCATCTGCTATTTACCATCTGCCATTTCTCCCCCCTCCTCGCCAAACGAACCCACCATTCTATAATGGCCAGCCTTGCAACACGAGCAGGCCATCCTGGACCGCAGTTTCCGCGTCGGCGTCGTGGCTTTGGGCTACGTGGGGCTGCCTTTGCTGCGAAGTTTCTTCGATGCCGGCTTCCCCGTGCTGGGCTACGACATCGACCCCCGCAAGGTGGACATGCTTACCGCCGGGCAGAATTACCTCAAGCACCTGGGGGCGGACTTCGTGGCCGAGATGTCCAGGTCGGAACGCTTCCAGGCCACGTCCGACATGGCGCGGTTATCGGAAGCCGATTGCCTGCTCATCTGCGTGCCCACCCCGCTGGGCAGACACCTGGAGCCGGACCTTTCGTTCATCGAGGACACCACGCGGGCCATCGCCCAAACGCTGCGCAAAGGGCAACTGGTGGTGCTGGAGTCAACGACCTATCCCGGCACCACGCGCGAGGAGGTCAAGCCCCTGTTGGACGCCACCGGCCTGGTCTGCGGCACCGATTACTACCTGGCCTACTCGCCCGAGCGCGAAGATCCCGGCCGGGCCGGCACGACCACGGCCACCATCCCCAAACTGGTCGGCGGCATCGACGAAACTTCCGGCGCCATCGCCACGCTGCTCTATCGTCAGGCCATCAAGACCGTCATCCCCGTGGGCAGCGCCGAGATCGCCGAGGCCGCCAAGATCCTCGAGAACGTCTATCGCTCGGTCAACATCGCCCTGGTCAACGAGTTGAAGGTGATCCTCGACCAGATGGGCATCGACGTCTGGCAGGTGATCGACGCCGCGGCTACCAAACCGTTCGGCTATCAGCCGTTCTATCCCGGGCCCGGGCTTGGCGGACACTGCATACCGATCGATCCCTTCTACCTGACCTGGAAAGCCCGCGAGTTGGGGTTGAGCACGCAGTTCATCGAGTTGGCGGGTCGTGTGAATCACGAGATGCCCGACTACGTGGTGCGCCGCGTAGCCGGGGCGCTGAGCGATCAGGGCAAGCCGGTGAAGGGCTCGCGCGTGCTGGTGGTGGGGTTGGCTTACAAGCCCAACGTCGATGACGTGCGTGAGAGCCCGAGCTTCGAGTTGATCGAAAAGCTTTCCGCGCTCGGAGCTTTGGTGGACTATCACGATCCGCACGTGCCGCAGACCCATCGCATGCGACGTCACGATCTGAACATGCAGAGCGTGGCGTTATCGCCGCAGGTTTTGGCGGGTTACGACGCGGTGTTGATCGCCACGCACCACGACGCCTGCGACTGGCAGCAGATCGCCGACAGCGCCAGTCTGGTGATCGACACCCGCGGCGTGATGCGGCGAACCAAGCCCGGCAAAGCGGTGATCGTCAATGCGTAAACGGATTTGAACCGCTGAGACGCGGAGCACGCAGAGGAAGACAGAAAAAACAAACCGCAGATTACACAGATTGCGCAGATTTTTTGATTCTTAATCTGCGTCATCTGCGAAATCTGCGGTTTCTATCTTCCTGCATTTCTTCTCTGTTTTTGCCTTCCTCTGCGTGCTCCGCGTCTCTGCGGTTCAACCCGCCTCGACCTGCTGCGTCACTTCACGGACAAACGTCTCGATCAGCGGCACCTGGCCCTCGGCCGGCAGTTCCTTGTTGCTGTCGGCGCCGAATTCCTTGAACTTGCGGGCGTGCGGCAGCAGGTTGGCTTCCAGCGAGCCCACCAGGCTGTTGTAGTGCCCGGCCGAGGCGGTCATCGATTTGCCCAGCCGCATCAGGTGCTCGATGAACACCGCGATGCGCTTGTGCATCTCGATGCCCAACTGCTTGATCTGCTCGGCATTTTCCGACAGTTTCTGCTCCTGCCAGCCCAGGGCCACCGCTTTGAGCAGTGAGATCAGAATACAGGGTGATGCGATCACCACGCCCCGGCTCATCGCGTTTTCGATCAGTGTCGGCTCCACCTGCACCGCCGCCTGCAAAAAGGCTTCACCCGGGATGAACAACACCACGAAGTCGGGGCTGCGTTTGAACTGCGACTGGTAACTCTTGGCGGATAGTTCCGAAACCTTCTGCTCGATTTGCCGCAGGTGGGTTGCCAGGTGCTTCTGGCGATCGTCGTCGCTGTCGCTTTCCATGGCGCTGAGGTAGGCGTCCAGTGGCGTCTTGGCGTCGATGACGATATCGCGGCCGGCGGGTAGATGCACCACCATGTCGGGCCGCCGACCATCGCTGGTCACGTTCTGCTCGGTGAAATCGCAGTGATCAATCATCCCCGCCAGTTCCGCCACCCGCTTCAGTTGCAGTTCACCCCAGCGCCCGCGCACTTCGGGCCGGCGCAGGGCTTTGACCAGGTTGGCGGTTTCGCTGCGCAACTGTTTCTGGTCGGCCGCCATGGCGGTGAGCATTTCCTGCAGCCCGCCCTTGTCCTGCTTGCGCTCTTTTTCGATTTCCGCCAGTTGTTTGCTGCTTTTTTCCAGGGCTTCCTGGATGGGCTTGACGATGCCCTCCAGTTCCTTCTGTTCGCCCTCGAAGGTGAGCTTGTTCAGCTTGACCAGTTGCTCGGAGGTCTGCTTGAGCACGTCGGCCGCCAGGGATTTGAACTGATCGGGCAGCCCGTCGCTGCGCGTCTTGAAGACGGTCAGCTTCTCGCCCATCTCCACGATCTGCTGCTTGAAGGATTCCGCCTGCTGCTCGGCTTCGTCGCGCTCGGCCTGCATCTGGATGTAACGCGACACCGCAGCCCGGCGGTCGGCCCACAGGTATGCACAGACCGCGATCGCGATCAACGCCAACACGGATACGGCAATCAACGCTGGCAGCATGCTGACATTGTATCAGCCTCGAATCCGCCGAGTACATGCCATTTGAAAAATGAATGCACGCCGCTCGGCCGTCGCGGCGACCCTCGACACCTTGAGGTATCCTTTAGCAATCCGCCCGCTTCTGACGTCGCTCATCCATCGACAAGTGGGGAAGTCACATGTCCAAGCCAACGCCATCCCGCGAAACGCACCCTGCTCAGCCGCAGCCGCTACCGGTCACCCTGCGCGGCCACGCCCTGCTGAACGAGCCCCTGCTGAACAAGGGCACCGCTTTCACCACCGAAGAACGCGAGCAATTTGAGCTCCAGGGTCTTCTGCCGCCGCAGGTCAGCAGCATCGAGCAGCAGGTGCATCGCGTCTATGACAACATCGCCCGCAAGACCGATCCGCTCGAACAGTACATCGGGCTGATCGCCCTGCAGGATCGCAACGAGACGCTGTTCTATCGCCTGATGCTCGAGCACCTGGAGCAGTTCATGCCCATCGTCTATACGCCGACGGTGGGGTTAGCGTGCCAGCAGTACAGCCACGTCTATCGCCGCCCGCGCGGGCTGTGGATCACGCCCGATGACGTGGGCCGCATCGATCGCATCCTGGCCAACGCTCCGGTGCATGATGTGCGCCTGATCGTGGTGACCGACAACGAGCGCATCCTCGGCCTGGGCGACCTGGGGGCCGGCGGCATCGGGATTCCCATCGGCAAGCTGGTGCTCTACACCGTCGCGGCCGGGATCCATCCCAATCGCACACTGCCCATCAGCCTGGACGTGGGCACCGACAACAAGGAACTGCTCGAAGACGAACTCTACCTCGGCTGGCGTCACCCGCGCCTGCGCGGCCAGGCTTACGACGACTTCATCGAAGCCTTCGTCAACGCGGTGCAACGTTGTTTTCCCCGCGCCCTGCTGCAATGGGAGGATTTCAAAAAGGCCAACGCTTTCCGCCTGCTCGACCGCTACCGCGAGCGCATCCTTTCTTTCAATGACGACATTCAAGGCACGGCCGCGATCGGTGTGGCGGCGCTGCTTGCCTCGGCTCGCATCAGCAAGCTGCCGTTGCAGCAACAGAAGGTGCTGATGATCGGAGCCGGGGCGGCCGGCATCGGCATCGCACGCCAGTTGCACGATCTGTTCGCTCGCAACGGCATCAACGATCAGGCCCTGATCGAGTCGATACTCCTGCTCGACAGTCGCGGCCTGATCCACGACGCCGCCGACATCACCGAACCCACCAAAGCCCAATTCGCCTGGCCCGCCGATCTTGTCCGCCAACACGGCTTGCCCCTCGAACCCTGCACCGATCTGCCCCGCATCATCGCCGCCTACAAGCCCACCGTGCTGATCGGCACCTCCGGCCAGGCTGGCATCTTCGATCAGTCCGTCGTGCAGGCCATGGCCAAAGTCTGCGACCGCCCCGTGATCCTGCCGCTTTCCAATCCCACCAGCAAATGCGAAGGCCACCCCGCGCAAATCATCCCCCAAAGCGACGGCCGCGCCATCGTCGCCACCGGCAGCCCGTTCGATCCGGTCACCCACGCCGGCCGCACCATCCGCATCGGGCAGGGCAACAACGTCTACGTCTTCCCCGCCGTGGGCCTCGCCGCGCTGTTGTCCAAAGCCACCCGCGTGACCGACGGCATGTTCAGCGTCGCCGCCCAGGCCCTGGCCGCCCAGGTCAGCGACGACGATCTCACCGCCGGCTCACTGTTCCCACCCCTGTCCCAACTGCGCACCATCACCGCCCGCATCACCGAGGCCGTGTTGTTGCAGGCCCAGGAAGAAGGCGTCAGCCAGTCGCCGAAGTTGGATCGGGAGGCGGTCAGTCAGAAAGTCAAGGCTGCGATGTGGCAACCGGCGTATCCGCCGTTGACGCCGGCGTAGTGCGGCGTGCGAGTTGAATTTTCGGGATGGATGTCTGGCCCCGTAGCCGGCCCTGAAAACTTAGAGCAAAAAAAGAACTCACCACAGAGGACACAGAGAGCACAGAGAAAAACTGAATAGACTTGAATTCAAGCATATTGAGCTCTGTGTCCTCTGTGTTCTCTGCGGTGAATTCCGGTTCTTTTAGGAGCTTTTAAAAGCATAAATAGCGAATCCTGACCCCTTATCTTCTTCCTCCGGGTTATGTTCTACCGAGCCATTTTCCCAAGTCCAGCATCGCCGCGATCATATGGGTGCCCACGAGGATTTCCCGGACTTCCTCATCACCGTCCTTTGACAGTCTATCTCGCAGCGATTCAACATCAGCTACGTATTGGTGGGTTTGATAGCAATGGGTTTCCCAGTGCGGAGCCAATTGCTCAAAGCGCCGTTCCCACGGCACCTGGTGCGGGATAGACACCTTGAACACGCCTCCCCAAGGGCGTTTCTGAAAATGTTCTTGCGGGTTTGCGAGACTAAGTACCGCTGTGGCAGTTCCAGGGCCATGGATTCCAGCACAGATGACTGCAACATGTTCATCGGACCAGGGATTTCGGCTAAGAGCAACCATTCCATAGTCTTGCGTGGCGACGGGGGCGCGACCACGGATGCCGGCATAGTCAATAGGATCGATGAGCCCATTCTTGCGGTAGTCATTCATCAGGGGGTCGAAAGGACCATCGGGCGCCTGCCATTTGTCCAGCAGCTCCTGATACTGTTCCGGGTAAGAGAGCTTAGGCAGTTGTTTATACAATGCCTCTTCGTCGGCAAATGTTCTTGAACTGATGTTAAAAAGGAATGTGGCGCCCCGTTCGCGCAATACGGCACGGGTAGCAAGGGATACGGCTGGACTCCCAATCACCAGAAGATTGGTTTTAAGAAAATCTCCGGGATGTTCTGCGACATGAAGCACCTTGTCGCTACGCACGGTGGTGGCTTTGGGCAGGCATATCTGATGCAGAAACATGAAGTCTGTCACTGATACGGACAACGCAATCAGATCGCCCTTGCCTTGAACAGGCTGTTCTCGCCTGTCGCCTATCACGACCGTCCATTGGCCGCATCCGATGTCAGGGAAATTGGCAAGGGAGACGGGCTGTTTATCAGGTGATGATTTCTTTGGTTTGGAAATGGGCTTGTTTTCTTCATTAAGCTCAGCGAGAAGTTTTTGCACCCCATCGTGGAGAAACCTGAATGCTGCTGGTTCAGATGGTCTTTTCGCGTTGGCCCCTTCGACACGTCGGCTCCAGAAGTCAACTTGATGCATTAAGAGAAGTTGTGCTGGTGGGATGTCTAATTCATCAGCAATACGGACGATGTCTTTAGGCGAAGGATCACGTGTGCCATTGAGCCACTTTGTCACCTGTGGGGGGCTGGTATTAAGCTTCTGCGCTAACCAAGCCTGAGAAAGTCCAAGTTCGCGCAATTTTGATTTGACATGATTGCAGAACAGCATGGGCGCCCCCTGACATTTCCATGTCTGGCAATTATTGCGGCACATTGTCCACCCAATTGCCCGATTAGTCAACTCATGACGGGAAATTTCTGAGCTTATGGGCTGACATTACGGGCATTTCCGGGTCAGATAGCTCCAGTGTGATTTAACTCCAGTTCACCTCAGCATGGCTGATCAACAGAATGGAGCAGACATCATGAATAATGACTTTCACTGTTGGGTTTCAGTAGGAATCATCTTCTTATTTTCACTGTTCATGAGTGTCTATGTGATGGATGTAGCCATCAGGGTGCTTTCTAAATGAAAGGGCTAAAAATGGACATCTTGGTTGCTTTTGCTGAAATTGGGATTGGTCTTTGCATGAGTTTTATGAGCGCATTTGCTGTACTAGTCATGCGTGACTACTTGATCGGCTGAGATCTGCTTTTGATAGCGGCAAATGAAGCTTGAAGTGCCCTATAGAAGCCCCCCTTAAGCGCATGTGATCATGATTTTTGGGTGATGGCCATCATGCACAGTTCGCGGTGCAGGGACCAATGCTGGTGGGCTTTGAGGCTTGCGCCAAGTTAAAGCTTGGAAACTGTCAACTAAAAGATCAGCCCCCAAACAGGGCAGCGGACCTTGTCAAATCACAAAACCATCACGGAGGGCTAAGAGGCGCAAAGGCGCGGAGCAGACCGGCCTGATGCGAGTTATTGCCTTGCTGTGTGCCTCTGGGCCTCTGTGAACTCTGTGATGACCTCGGTTAAGCATCGCATTCTGACATTTGTTGCGTGAAGCCCCGCATGTACATGCGGGGCTGTGTGCTCCTTACCAATCGTTACCGGTGCGCACAAACTGGCCATCTTTTGTCATTTTTTCGAAGGTCGCGCAAAAAAATTTCTACTCACATCTGCATCGGCACTTGCGGGATTTAACGGACGCCCCAAATACATCCGGGCGCGCACAAACTTTGCGCTACGCCCCTTTATGGAAGGCCGTTCGTTTTCGGACGAGGCTCAATTGCTTCATCACCCCGGTTGTTTGGGCCGGACCGGCGAGACGTAGCTTGCCGGCCAGGGCGGCCAAATTTCGCAAACAGCTCTAACGGAGCACGTTTGCGCTGGTGTTTTTAGTCGAATCCCTGTCAGTCAAGGATGCGGCGCACCGCTTCGTAGACCAGGGCGGTGAGTTTGGGATCGAGTCCGCCTGCGGCGGAGCCGGGCAATGCGGCAGTGGGTGCGTTGATGGTTGCGGCAATCAGGCGCACGTGCGGCGGGAGCAGGCCCAGGGCGCGGGCCAGTTCCAGTTGATGGGCGATCGACAGGCCGTGCGTGGACATCGGATCGTCGTGCGCCAGCGGCGGACGGTCGGGTGAGTCCCAGTCGATATCCAGCAGCGGCTCGCGCGCATCCGGCAGCAGGGCGGCATCGACGATGATCAGTTCGTCCACGTCTTGCAGGTGATCCAGCAGCGCAGCAGGGCGAATCCCCAGATCGACAACCTTCATGTGCGGCGGAGCCTGCGAGCGCAGGGCGGCGGTGACGGCGGGGCCGAAGGCGTCGGCGCCGGCGTCGGGGTTGCCGCAGGAGGCGATGAGGATGCGCGAGGCAGGCACGGGGCTACGCTCCACTGAAGTGGAGCGGCCTGGGTGAATCTTCACTCCAGGTGCGCTTGAACTTCAGGAAGTGCACCGAGCAACTGATGCACGGATCGTAGTTGCGGATCAGGTGCTCGCAGCGCAGCGCCGCATCCTCGTCGGGCAGGTCCGCCACGGTGCGGGCCAGCTCGCGCAGGTCTTCCTCGATGGTCATCTGGTTCTGCGAGGTCGGCGGAATGATGCGCGCCTCCATGACCGAGCCGTCGTCCTTGACATCGTAGGCGTGCCAGCAGATGCCGCGCGGGGCTTCGGTGCCGTGGCAGCCGCGGCCGACCTTGGGCTTGAAGTTCACGCGCGGAGCAGCCCGCTGATCGTCAAGGTTGTAGGCTTCCATGATGTCAACAGCCATGCCGAGGGCGTGCACGGTTTCGATGCCGCGGGCCAGCAGACTCAGGAAGTTGTTGCGCCAAGGCAGCGGCGTATCGATCTGGGCGCAGATTTCCTCCAGTAGTTTCTGTGCGGTCGGATGCAGCTTCTCAGGTCCGAGGTTGAGCCGGGCCAGCGGGCCGACCATGTACGCGCCGCGGCCTTTGACCATGGCGTGCAAGGCGGTGGAGTGCTGCACGTGGCGCTCTTCGATGTAATCGAGAAACTCTTCCTGCGCCATGTCGAGGCCGCGATTGGAGACGATGCGGCCGCGGTTCATGGAATACGTGTCCTTATCGCGCAGGGCGAGGAACTCGTAATCGCGTTGCAGGTCGGGATACTCAACCGCCTTGGCCAGGAACCGGGTCAGTTCGATCATGTCGCCGAGGCAGTGCTTGACTTCGGGCAGCATGTGCTGGACTTCGCTGACTTCGGGATGGCGATAGAACCCGCCCACGCAGGCGCCCACCGGATGCACCGAGCGGGCCCCCAGCAGGGCGACCAGTTCGTTGCCCAGCTTCTTGATGCGCAAGGCCCGCTTGACGGTTTCCCCGTGGTCGGCCGCCATGGTGATGGCGCTTTCGTAGCCGAGGAAGTCCGGCAGGTGCAGCATGAACATGTGCAGCACGTGGCTTTCGATCCACTCACCGCAGTAGAAAAGATCGCGCAGCTTGTGCGTCAGCGGCGGAATAAGATCCGCGATCCCGACCGCTTTTTCCAGTGCGTAGCAGGAACTCATCTGGTACGCGATGGGGCAGATGCCGCAGATGCGGGCGGTGATGTCGGGCACTTCCGTCAGGCTGCGCCCGCGCAGGAAAGCCTCGTAGAAGCGGGGCGGCTCGTAGATTTCCAGGTGCACCTGCTCGACGACCTTGTCGCGCATCTTCAGATGCAGGGCGCCTTCACCTTCGACGCGGGCCAGGGCCCCCACGCGGATGGTGCGCGATTCAGGCGTTTTGTTTTTCTTGTCGCTCATAATGATCGCTCGCCTGTTTGAAGGGTTCGAGGTATCCGTTGAACATACGCAGCATGTGCTTCATTTCGCGGGCCGTGCGCTTCTGCGTGCCGGTCAGTTGATGGCCGAGCGAGTCCATGTTGGGCTGCTCCATCGGCCCGAAGCATCCGTAGCAGGCGCGGTGACAACCCGGACACAACGCCCCGCAACCAGCCTGCGTGATCGGGCCCAGGCACGGCTCGCCTTTGCTCACCATCACGCAGGGCAATCCCCGCCGCTTGCACTCGATGCACAAGCTGTAGTTGGGGATGTTGGGCTTGCGCCCCTTGAGCAGCGAGGCGATCAACTCCAGCAGTTGCCGGGCATTGACCGGGCAGCCGCGCAGCTCGAAATCGACGAACACGTGCGTGGCGATGGGCGTGGCCGTCTCCAGCGAGGCGACGTACTGCGGATGGGCATAGACGTATTGCTTGTACTGATCGACGTCCGCCCAGTTGCGCAGGGCCTGGATGCCCCCGGAAGTGGCGCACGCTCCAATCGTGACCAGGTATTTGCAGTCGCGGCGGACCTGGCGAATGCGCTCGGCCTCCTCCGGCGTGGAGATGCTGCCCTCCACCATGCCGATGTCGTACGGCGGCGGCTGCTCGGCCCGCCGCGCTTCCAGGAAGTAGGCGATCTCCACCGCTCCGACGATGTCCAGCAGTTCATCCTCGAGGTTCAGCAATGAAAGCTGGCAGCCGTCGCAACTGGAGAACTTGTACACCGCCAGTTTGGGTTTGATGACTTCAGTTTTACGGGTGATGGTCTGTACGGGCATCAGTCAGACCTCCTCTTTGGCGAAAATGTCATGGATGTCGCTGTAACGGAAGACCGGGCCGTCGCGGCAGACGAACTTGGGGCCGTACTGGCAGTGCCCGCAGCGCCCGAAGCCGCAGTTCATGTTGCGCTCCAGGCTGACATAGACCTGCTCCGGCGGCACGTGCAACTGCAAAAAGCTCCACGCCCCCACGCGGTTGAGAATGCGCGGGCCGCACACCATGACCACCGTCTCGCGGGCGCTGACCTTGATGCGGCGCAGCAGGTTGGTCACCACGCCCACCGGGCCGACCCACTGCGAGGTGGCGTTGTCCACCGTCACCAGCACGTCGATGCGCGGGTCTTCGTGCCACTGTTCCAGTTCGTCGGCGTACAGCCGGTCCTCCGGCGTGCGGCAGCCGTAGAGCAGCACGACGCGGCGGCATATCTCGCGGTGATTGAGCAGCCAGTACACCATCGGCCGCAACGGCGCTAATCCGATGCCGCCGCACATCATCACCACGTCTTTGCCTTCGATCGCTTCGATGGGCCAGCCCTCACCGAACGGCCCGCGCAGGCCCACGACCGAGCCGGCCGGCATGTGTTCGATGGCCCGCGTGACCGAGCCGACGGTGCGGATGGTGTGTTCGAGCACCTGCGGCTTGTCGGAATCGGAACTGATGGAGATGGCCGCTTCGCCCACGCTGGGCACGTAGAGCATGTTGAACTGGCCCGGGCGCCACTGGTAGTCCTTGCGCTGAGCCTGATCGACCAACTCCAGGGTGATGGTGCGGGTGTTGAAGTTTTCCTGCACCACGTTGGTGATGCGGGCGGCCAGGGGATACCAGGTGTCGCGGCCGCAGTGCGGTTCGGGTCGGGCAGCAGACGTGATCATGGTCGGGCCTCCACAGTAATGCGCGGCGGAGTGTGGTTCTCATCATGGGCGTCGTAGCGGCGGATGGATTCGACCTCCGCGGTCAGGTCGATGCCCACCGGACACCAGGTGATGCAGCGGCCGCAACCGACGCAACCGCTGACGCCGAACTGATCGTGCCAGGTGTCCAGCTTGTGTCGCAGCCAGTGGCGATAGCGGGCGCGGATGCTGCTGCGCACCGGGCCGGAGGTGGTGTAGCTGAACTGGTGGGTGTAGCAGGATTCCCACTCGCGGGTGCGGGTGGTGCTGCCGGTGGCCAGGTCATCGCTGTCGCTGACCGTGGAGCAGAAGCAGGTGGGGCAGACCATGGTGCAGTTGCCGCAGGACAGGCAGCGCTTGGCCACGTGGTCCCAGTGCGGACTGTCGATGGCGCGGTCCAGCAGTTGCGGCAGATCATCGGTCTGCAACTGGCGGCCCATGTGCTCGGCGGCCCGCTGCAGCATCAACCCTTCCAACTCCACTTCCGCGTCGTTGGCCTCACGCAGCGACAGGCTGTCGATGATCGCAGCGCCTTTCTTGGTTTTGCTGCGGATGACGAAGCCCTTGCGCATCTCGGTCATGGCCAGGTCGTAGGGCATCTGCTGGTTGACCTGCGGACCGTTGCCCCAACTGGCGCAGAAACACGTGCCGCCGGGCCGCACGCAGTTGACCGCGATCAGCAGCGACTGCTCGCGGGCCTGCGTGTAGTAAAGCTCCGATTCGCAGCGGAATCCGCTGGCCCAGGGCGCCTCGTCGCCCGCCGGCTGGTGATAGCCGAACACCCGATCCTGCACGGCAATGGCCGCCAGATCGCACGGGCGCAGGCCGAGGATCGCCAGCTTGGGCGCAGCGGGGCCCGTCTTGTCGATCACGAACTGCTCGCCCTGCACGTGCAGGGAGAATAGTTCCTGTTTGGGCGGGAAGAAAAACTTCTTGGCGCTGTCGGGCCCGACGACGTGCTCGAACAGCAGCTCTTCGTTGCCGTCGAGCAGACGGTACTGGCCGCCATCCTGTTCATCGCGCACGCCGCGCGCTAATTGATCAGCACGCTGCACTTGTTCCAGGCGAATTGCCCGATCGTGAATCACCGGACCGATCACCGCGTACTGTTGTTGGCGCAGCGCAGCGATCAGCGCGTCCAGCGATTCCTTGGGCAGGAACCACCGTTTGCCGTCTGATACGGACATAGACAGGCTCCTTGCAAATATGAAGTTGTCAAACAAACAGCCCGACGAACGCGGCCGAAAAACGTGGCCGGAAAAAATGTTATCGACAGCTTAGCAGATTCGCGGCAGTTGTTCACCATATGGTTTTGCAATCACACGCCGACCGCCGATGGTGGTGTGCAGTTCGCACACACCGTCATGTTTGGAATTAATACAACCAATGATCGCAGCCTGTTCACAACCCGCCCCGCGCAACGCATCGAGCGCTTTGTTGGCCGCATCGGCGCGCACCACCATCACCACTTTGCCTTCGTTGGCAACTTCCAACACATCGAGTCCGAGCATGTCCGCTGCGTGTTCCGCTTCGGGCCGCACGGGGATTGAGAACTCTTCCAGCGTCACGTGCAGTTGTGTCTGCTGTGCCAGGTCGGCAACGACACCGGCCAGTCCCGCCCGCGTCGGATCGCGCATGAACAACAGATCATCACCAAGCTGCTGCGCGCACATATCGATCAAATGATTCAACGGCATCACGTCGCTGCGCAGCACGCTGTGCACGTGCGGCATCTCGCGGGCCAGCATCACCGCCAGGCCGTGCTCCCCGACCGGACCGTTGACCAGAATCACGTCACCTTCACGAATGCGGTCAAGGCCCAGGCGGCGCGATGGCGGACATAAGCCTATGCCGGAAGTGGTGATATAAACTCCGTCGCCCTGGTGGCGGCCCACCACTTTGGTGTCGCCGGTGACCACCCGCACGCCGGCTTCTTCCGCCGTGGCCGCCACCGAATCGAGCACCGCTTCCAGATCACGCTGCGGAAAACCCTCCGCCACGATCAAACTCAACGCCAGCGCCAGCGGCCGCGCGCCGCTGACCGCCAGATCATTAACCGTGCCGCACACTGCCAGTCTTCCAATGTCACCCCCCGGAAATCGCCAAGGGGTGACGACATAGCCGTCGATGGTCAATGCCAGACGATCCTGCCAACTCGGCGGCAGCAGCGCCGAGTCGGTCAACTGCGAAAGCACATCGTTGCCTAACCGCGGCAGGATGATTTTCCGCAGCAGCTCATCGGTGAGCTGACCGCCGCCGCCATGCGCCAGCGCAATGTCGCGGTGGTTGGACGAATCATCAGTGACGGTCGAATTGTCGGGAATACTGCTCACGACGCGGTTGCCTTGATTTTCACTTTTCGCTTTCCACTTTTCACTTTTTCTTCATGTCGGCCGTACTTGAAGTACGCGGCGCACGTGCCTTCGCTGCTGACCATGCACGGGCCGATGGGATTGATCGGCGTGCAGACCGTGCCGAACAGTTTGCAGTCCGTCGGCTTGACCCGTCCGGAGATGACCTGCCCGCACAGGCAGCCGCGCGGCTCGTGATCTTCCAAAGGCTTGAGGTCATACACGCGCATCGCATCGTAGCGATCCATGTGCCCGTGCACCGCCAGGCCGCTGCCGGGGATCACGCCCAGTCCGCGCCATCGTGCGTCGATGGCCTGGAAGACCGAGTCGATGCACGCCAGTGCGGCGCGATTGCCCGAGCTGGTGACCACTTCGGGATAAGCATTGTCGAGCGTCGCCTGACCGTCGCGCACCTGTTCGACCAGTCGGGCCAATGCTTCGGCCATGTGGATTTCTTCGAAGCCGCCGATCACGCAGGGCAGATGATGATTCTGCACGATGGGCTGATAGGCGTCGGCGCCGATGATCACCGAGACGTGGCCGGGACAGAGAAAACCATCCAGGGCGATCCCGGCCGGGTCTTCCAGCAGGGCGAGCATGGCCGGCACCACGCGCTTGTGACTGGCCAGAATGCTGAAGTTGGCCAATTCCAGTCGCCGCGCTTCAAGCACCGCCGCGGCGGACGCGGGGGCGGTGGTCTCGAAGCCGACGGCAGCGAAGACGAACTTTTTGCCCGGTTCCGCCTGGGCCATCTTCACCGCATCCATGGCGGAATAGACGATGCGCACGTCAGCGCCCTGGCCGCGGGCCCGTTCCAGGCTGCCGCGCTGACCGGGCACGCGCAGCATGTCGCCATAGGTGCACAGGGCCACGTCATGGTTCATGGCCAGTTCGATCATCAGATCGATGTCGCCCTGGGCGGTGACGCACACCGGGCAGCCGGGCCCGCTGAGCAGTTGCACGTTCTTGGGCATCAGGCTGTGCAGGCCGCAACGGAACGCGCTCATGGTGTGCGTGCCGCAGACTTCCATCAGCTTGACCGGGCGCTTGACCGCCTTGGCCGCGGCGTGCAGCCGATCCATTGCTTCACGGATGCGATCCATGCGCGGCGTCATGCGGTAACTCCTTCATTGCCGCCTGCGGGTTCCTGTGATTCGATCAGGTCTTCGAGGATGGACCAGGTCTGTTTGGCGACCTCCTGACTCAGATGCTGAATGGCAAAGCCGGCATGCACCAGCACCCAGTCGCCGGTGCGCACTTCGGGCGTGAGCATGGTGCTGATGCGCACCTGGTTGCCGTGCAGATCGACGACCGCTTCATCCAGTTCCTGCGACACGATGCGGGCGGGGACAGCCAGGCACATGAGTCAGCTCCTTTGCTCTTTCATTCGGGCCGCGGCCACGGCAGCCTGCCCCAAAGACAGTCCGCCGTCGGTGGCCGGGACTTTGCGATGGCGCAGCACTTCCAGGCCTTCGTTGCTCAATCGTGCGGTGATCAGCCGCGTCAGCAGTTGATTGCAGAACACGCCGCCGGTGAGCCCGACGGTATCGATGCCGCTGTCCCGGCTCGCCTGGATGATGCTCGCAGCGAGGATGTCCGCCAGGCGATGATGAAACAGCGCCGCCTGCTCGGCCGCCGGACGCTGCTGCGCGAGCAGTTCCATGATCAGCGGCGACAGATCGATGACGCGGCTTTGCGACTCCCTCTCCCCCTGGGAGAGGGTTGGGGTGAGGGCCGAACTCCCCTGGTCTTGGGGTGCCACACCCACGTGCGGGTGTGCAGGATGATCCACACGGCCGGCGCGCGGCCGTGGTACCCGAGCGGCAGAGGATTCCACAGCAGCCGTAAAGCTGAAAGGCCGCGGCTGGCTATCGACAACACATCCAGCAGCCGCGGCCTCCAGCATCATCGGAGCTTGTGCTTCGTAAGCGTTCTGCGTGCACACGCCTGTCATCGCCGCAACGCCGTCAAAGACTCGCCCCATGGCACTGCTCGTCGCACAGTTCACCTGGCGACGAATCATCTCAGCCAGCATCTGTCGCTGGTCTTTTTCCGGATAAAGCTGCGCCGCCATCGGGTGCTGATCGAACTGATCACCCAGGGCCTGGTGCAGCAGAGACATCGCACACCGCCGCGTGTCGAGCGCCGCCGCGTCACCGCCCGGAAGTAGCAGCGGCCGCAGATGCGCCACGCGCTGGTAACCGTGCAAGTCGCAAAGCAACAGTTCGCCGCCCCAGCTCGTGCCGTCGTCGCCGTGTCCCACGCCGTCAGCGACCAGCGCCAGAATCGGATCGGTTCGGCCGTGCTCAGCCAGCAGCGCGGCGGCATGAGCGTGATGATGCTGCACCGCGATCAGCGGCACGTTCCACTTGGCAGCCAGCTTGCGGGCATGGGCGGTGCTCAGGTATGCCGGGTGCAGATCGTGCGCGATCCAGCGCGGCTTGACCTCGAACAAGCGCAGCATGTCATCAATGGTCTTTGCAAAGTTCTCCAACGCCAGCGGGTGCTTCAGGTCGCCCAGGTGCTGACTGAGGATCGCTTCGCGGCGACGGACCACGGCAATGGTGTTCTTCAACTCGCCACCCACGCAAAGCCCGGCCGTGTCCTGCTCGATCGGCAGTGCGCTCGCGCCCGGCACATCACCGCGGGCCCGGCGGATCGGCAGCAACGCATCATCGCCCGGCATGTCCAGATAAACCGAGTCATCCACCGGCCGCTCGATCGGACGATCGTGCCAGAGCATCGCATCACACAAAGCACCCAGTCGCGCTACGGCATCCGCATTGTCGATCACCAACGGCTCATCGCTCACGTTGCCGCTGGTCATCACCAGCGTCTGCAACTGCGGCTCGGCGGCAAACAGCAAATGCTGAATCGGCGTGTACGGCAGCATCACCCCCAGACGATGGCTGTCCGGCGCGACGCCCGGCAACTCCTCCCGGGGCGAGGCGTGCTTGAGCACGCCGGGCATATCCATCACGCGCTCCGCCAGCACGATCGGACAGCGCGGACTGCTCAACAGATCCTTGGCCGCCGGGCTCAGCTTGACCATCCGCCGCGCCGCATCCAGATCGCGCACCATCACCGCAAACGGCTTGGCGTCACGATGCTTACGCTTGCGCAGCTCGGCAACCGCGGCCGGCAGATCAGCCCGCACCGCCAGGTGGAACCCGCCCAAACCCTTGACAGCCAGAATCCTGCCTTTGACCAGCAACGCCGCGGCCTTGGCGATCGGATCGCCCTTGATGTGCCGGCCGGCCGGATCGACCAGCGCCAGCTTGGGGCCGCAGTCGTGACAGGCGATCGGCTGAGCGTGGAAGCGGCGGCCGGGGGGATGGCGATATTCACGCAGGCAGCGGCCGCACATGGTGAACTTGGCCATCGTGGTGCTCTGGCGATCGTATGGCACGTTACGGATGATGCTGAAGCGCGGCCCGCAGTTGGTGCAGTTGATCAAGGCGTAACCGGCACGCCGATCCCGGGCATCGAGCATCTCGCGCAGACAGTCAGGACACAGCGCGGTATCCACCGTGACCTGCGCGTCAGCAGCCTGCGGCGGATCGACGCTGGCGGCGATTTCAAACTTGTGCTCGCCCAGATCCAGCGGCAGCGATTCGACAGACATCGATTCGATCACCGCCAGCGGCGGGCGCTCTTCGTGGAGCGCCCGTGCGAAACGATCGAGTGCATCATCTGCCCCCTGCGCTTCGATGATGACGCCCTGTGAGCCGTTGCGCACAAAACCGCTGAGCTGGTGTTTCTTAGCCAGTCGATAGACAAAGGGCCTGAAACCCACGCCCTGCACCTGGCCGCGGATCAGCCAGCGGCGTCTGCCCAGCAGATCGGGATGTTGGGTGGCGGCGGTCATGGCGCAGTTTTCTCCAAACAAGGTCAGTGCGAAAGTCGTACCACCCAGCGGGGACGGCTCTGGCGGAAGCAGCCGCCTCAAGGGGCCGACGACACTCGCATTTCGCACAGTTAAGCGTTTTGCGTGGCTTCAAACTGCAACAGAAGCCAAACGCAGCCCGCGAGGGGGGCCAAGGCCTGTAGCAGGGCGGATTTGCGTGCCGAGAGGCGTCGGGGTGTTTGAAATATTCCAATTACGATTTGAATTGCCGATTCGACCCTTGCACATCGCAATGCTGCCTGTGGCGGGCCCGGGGGATCGTGTGTCGTAAGTTTTTGTTGTGAAGTCATTTAATGCTCAAAAGGCCGTGCTGTATGTTCGGCACACGCTTCGCACATTCACAGGCAACGTTATTGTGGGTTCACTGTTTTCACCGGCCGCTGGGCCGAGAAAGAGTCCGAACATGTCGCAAGCCAATACCGCCGCCGTTGATGCCAATGAAGCGGTTGCCAGTATCGCCCATCGTCTGAGCGAGGTTGCGGTGATCTACCCGATCACGCCCTCGTCGCCCATGGGTGAGTTCGCCGATGAGTGGTCCGCCCTGGGCCGCAAGAACGTCTGGGGCCAGGTGCCGCAGATCATGGAGATGCAGAGCGAAGCCGGCGCCGCCGGCGCGGTGCACGGTGTGCTCACGGCCGGCAGCCTGGTGACCACGTTCACCGCCTCGCAGGGCCTGCTGCTGATGATCCCCAACATGTACAAGATCGCCG
>CAYYGM010000080.1:0-19410 GCA_964471555.1 uncultured Phycisphaeraceae bacterium | reverse complement strand
CTCGAGGTCGAGAAGCTGGTCAAGAGCGGCCCGGACATGGTCACCATGGGCAAGCTCCCGCAGACGCCGCGGGCCAAGAAGGTCATCGAGTACGCCATCGAGGAAGCCCGCAACCTCAACCACAACTACGTGGGCACCGAGCACCTGCTGCTGGGCTTGTTGCGCGAACATGAAGGCGTGGCCGCTCAGGTGTTGATGAACCTGGGTCTGAAGCTGGAAGAAGTGCGCGAGGAAGTGCTCAATCTTCTGGGCGCGGGTGTCGATCCGGAAGAGGCTGCCGCCAAGGGCGCCGGGCCGGAGGAAGGTGGCGCCACCACGACCAAGGGCGGCAAGAGCAAGACGCCGGCCCTGGACAGCTTCGGACGCGATCTGACGGAGCTGGCCCGCGACGGCTCACTCGACCCGGTGATCGGCCGCGCCAACGAGATCGAACGCCTGATCCAGATTCTCTGCCGCCGCACCAAGAACAACCCGGTGCTGCTGGGCGAGGCCGGCGTGGGCAAGACCGCCATCGTCGAAGGTTTGGCCCAGAAGATCGTGGGCAACGATGTGCCCGAACTGCTGCACGACCGCCGCATCGTGGTGCTGGACTTGGCGATGATGGTGGCCGGCACCAAGTACCGCGGCCAGTTCGAGGAGCGGATCAAGGCCGTGATGAACGAAGTGCGTCGGGCCAAGAACGTGCTGCTGTTCATCGACGAGTTGCACACGCTGGTCGGAGCCGGCGGAGCCGAGGGCGCGATCGATGCGTCCAACGTGCTCAAGCCCGCTTTGAGCCGCGGCGAGATCCAGTGCATCGGCGCCACCACGCTTGATGAATACCGCAAGTACATCGAAAAGGACGGCGCCCTGGAGCGTCGCTTCCAGACGATCATCGTCGAGCCGCCCAATCGTTCCGAGACGATCCAGATCCTCAAGGGTCTGCGCGATCGCTACGAGGCTCACCACCGCGTGCGCATCACCGACGGCGCGATCGAGCAGGCGGTGGAGCTGAGCCAGCGTTACATCACGGCCCGCGTGCAGCCGGACAAGAGCATCGACGTGATCGACGAGGCCGGCGCCCGCATTCGTCTCAAGAGCATGGCCAAGCCGCCCGATCTGGCCGAACTGGAAGAGAAGATCGAGCGTCTGAGCATTGAGAAGGACGAAGCGGTCAAGGGCGCTGATTACGAGCGTGCGGCTGAGCTGCGCGATCAAGCTGAAAGTCTGCGCCGCGAGAAGGAGAAGATCCAGCGCGACTGGCGGGCCAAGGCCAGCGAGGTCGATGGCGTGGTCGACGAGGAAGTGGTGTGCGAGGTCGTCAGCAAGATGACCGGCGTGCCGCTGACGCGACTGGAGAAGGCCGAGACCGAGCGCCTGCTGAAACTCGAAGAGGAATTGCACAAGAAGGTGGTCAGCCAGGACGAGGCGATCCAGACCATCAGCAAGGCGATCCGCCGCGCCCGCAGTGGCCTGAAGGATCCGCGCCGCCCGATGGGTTCGTTCATCTTCATCGGCCCCTCCGGCGTGGGTAAGACGCTGCTGGCCAAGACCCTGGCGGAGTTCATGTTCGGCGATGAGGAAGCGCTCATCCGCATCGACATGAGCGAATACATGGAGAAGCACAACGTGTCGCGCCTGATCGGCGCGCCTCCCGGATACGTCGGTTACGAAGAGGGCGGCCAGCTCACCGAGCAGATCCGCCGCCGTCCTTATGCCGTGGTCCTGCTCGATGAGATCGAGAAGGCCCACCCCGACGTGTTCAACATGCTGCTGCAGATCATGGAAGAAGGCCAGCTCACCGACAGCTTCGGCCGCCACATTGACTTCCGCAACGTGATCCTGATCCTGACCAGCAACATCGGCGCCGAGTTGATCAAGAACAAGGGCGGTTTCGGCTTCGCCAAGCCCAACACTGAAACCGACTACAAGAAGATGAAGCAGACGCTCACCAGTGAGATCGAGCGCTACTTCCGTCCCGAGTTCATCAACCGCCTGGACGACACGATCGTCTTCCGCGCCCTGACCCGCGACGATCTGGTGCAGATCGTGGATTACGAGATGCACAAGGTCTTCCGCCGCCTGGAAGAGCGCAACATGCGCATCGAGATCGACCAGCCCGCCCGCGATTTCCTGATCGACAAGGGGTTCAATCCCGACTTCGGGGCCCGACCGCTGCGCCGGGCCATCGAGCAGTACGTCGAGGATCCGCTGTCCGAGGCGATCCTGCGCGACCAGATCAGGGAAGGTCAGATCATCAAGGTCACGCGCAAAGACGACCAGGACCACCTGGACTACCACAGCGAGCCGATGCCGGCCGACTCTTCCGCATCTGCTGATGGCGGCGCCGGAGAGCCCGTGGCTCACGCCACCGAGAGCACCTGAGTCGGAAGCGGACTGTCATGGCGTCACACGAAGCGGCAGGGCATGCCGTGTTTCTATCGGACCAGCCGCGCTCATGTTTCGCTGTCATGGTACTTGTCTGTACAGCCTTAAGTAGGGGTATCCCCTAACCGATTCAATGAATAAGGTGCCACGCTGCTGTCACGAGCGGAAGGTGCACCCGCGCTCCTCGGCGCTTCAGATATTCGTGCGGCCTGATGACCATGTTCGTTACGGTGCCGCCGCAGGGGTCCGTCGTTTATGAATCAGGCCTTGCTGTGTAAAATCCTCCGTTCCCCGCGCCTGCCTACTCTGCCCACCGTCGCTCTTGACGTTATCGAGTTGGTGCAGAAGGAGGACGTGGATATCAAGCAGATCGCCAACACGATTCAACTCGATCCCGCCCTGGCCAGCAAAATTCTCAAGACCGTCAACTCCAGCTTCTACGGCCAGGCCTACTCGATCTCCACCATCAGCCACGCCCTGGTCGTGCTCGGACTCAACAGCGTCAAGAGCCTGGCCCTGGGCTTCTCCCTGGTGGCTAATCTCAAGGACCACACCAGCGACGGCTTTGATCACGTGTCGTTCTGGCGCCGCTCGCTCTATGCCGCTACCGCGGCCAAGAGCCTGGCTCAGCAGGTCGGCATCCCGCAACAGGAAGAAATCTTCCTGGGCGGATTGCTGCACGACCTGGGCATGCTGGCCATGAGTCAGACCCTGGGGACGCCCTATGCCAAGCTGCTGCGCGATGCCGGTGACAGACACGATCAACTGGCCGCCATCGAGCGGCAACGCTTCGACATGGATCACGCCCAGGTCGGAGGCGCCCTGGCCGAGTCCTGGAACCTGCCGCCAATGCTGGTGGCGCCCATTCTCTACCACGAGCAGCCTGACGACGCTCCCCCGCCGGTGCAGCCGCTGGTTCGCTGCATTTCGTTGGGCATTGACCTGGCGGAGATCTTCGTCAATCCCGATAGCAACCGAGCCCTGCAGCATTTCTGTACACAGTCCAAGGCCTGGTTCGACCTCGATCAGAACCGGGCCGATCCGCTGCTGCGAGAAATCCACGCCCAGACACGGACCATGCACCGTCTCTTCGAGTTGCCCGACAGCGAGATGGAGCATCCCGATGCCATCCTCAGCCGCGCCAACGAAGCGCTGGAGCTGCTGACGCTGCAGAGCCATCAACAGACTCACGAGTTGCGCCAGGCCAACGAAAAGCTTTCTCACCAGGTCAACACCGACCCCCTGACCGGAGCCGCCAACCGCGGCCGCTTCAACCAGGCCATCGTCGAAGCCTTCAACGTCGCCATCGAGCGGCCGCTGTCGTTGCTGTTTCTCGACGTCGATCACTTCAAGACCTTCAACGACACCTACGGCCACCCCACCGGCGACCGCGTGCTGGTTGAGATGGTCAACACCCTGCGCAACGCACTGCCCGACAACGCATTGGTCGCCCGTTACGGTGGTGAGGAGTTTGCGGTCATTCTCGAAGGTTGCGATCGTCGCTGTGCCGCCAGGATGGCCGAGCGGGTTCGCCTGGCTGTGGAGTCCACGTCCGTCTGTTGTGACGAGGGACAGCCGTTGCACGTGACCGCCAGCATCGGCGTCGCCACGCACGATGGCGGCTTCTTCAACAATGTTGAGCAGTTCATCAAGACAGCCGACCAGGGCGTCTATGCCGCCAAGCATGCCGGCCGCAACTGCGTCCGCATCTTCACCCCTCGCGCCAAAACCGCCGCCTGACCCGCGCGAATGTTTGAAGCCCCGTTACGGTTGGCGGCGGACACACGGCCGGCGCCGTGAATGCGTCAAGGCGCCTGCACCTCAGGCGACTATTATTACTTTTTTAGAAAACTAATAACAGCCGTCCACGACAGGGGTGCATTGAAGGCCTTGGTTTCCTGGCAATCGGCTGCCCGGTCAGGCGGCGGCCTGACGGCGTTATGGCGACGGAACCACACCGGTCGGATACCAGATGCGTTCGTAATCCTGGCCGGGATACAACCGCTCGATCGGCACCGCTTCCGTGTGATTGTCCACGAACACCACGTTGGTCAATCCGCTGTGGCGCTGGCGGGGAATCAGGTCCAGTTCGGCGATGCCCTTGCTGTTGATGCGGCCCGAGCCGTCGCTGTTGAGCTTGACGTAGGGCGTGGTGCCCCAGGGCGTGCGGCCGGTGGCGCCTGCCCACCAGTCGATCTCCACGTACAGCATGAACAGGCTGGGCGCGGTGATGCGGTGGTAGGGCATGCCATGGTATTCCGGCGACGAACCGGTGAGACTGATGCCATTGATGTTGTAGCTGCGGAGCTGATGGGCGTTGGAGCCCGTGGGGCTGTATCCCCAGGGCGTGCCGCCGAGTGTGTTGTCGCCGCCGCGCGTGGTGTCAGCGGGGCAGAGCAGGGCCTGGGAGGTGGAGCCGCGAGACAGGTTGATGCTGTGTCCGTCGAGGTATGGCCGCACCAGCAGGTGCCAGTATCCCCAGCGCACGCCGGGAGCGGTTTCGATGATCGGGGTGATCGTTTCTACGCCTTCCAGTTGTTCTTCACTGTAGACATAGGATGCCAGTCCCAGCGAGCGCATGTTGCTGGCGCAGGCCGCGGCCTGGGCCACGCCCCGGGCCTTGCGCAGGGCCGGCAACAGAATGGAGATCAGCAAGGCAATGATGGAAATGACCACCAGCAACTCGATCAACGTAAAAGCTCGTGTGCTTCGGGCCGGCATGGGATTACTCCTGCTCTTGGATTTGAGACGGGCTGGATGCAGAAGCCGTTGACGATGGATAGCGCACCATCAGGCGCAGATCGGATAGCAGGGCACCTTTACCTGTGGCGGCGACGGCCACCTGATTGCGACCGCAGATGTACACTTCCGCTGGCACGTCAAAATCCAGCAAGCGGTCGGTGTATTTCGATTCAATCACCTCGCCGGCGTTGCGGGGTGGACCAAGGTTGTGGCCGTTGAGGTTTACACGCACGGCTGCGGGATCCTCGACGCCGCGCACGCGCAGCTCCAACGTCAGGCGCGGCGGTGACGCGGCGTCGATCGGCTCGTATGCCAATAGCGCCACCCGGGCGGGCTCGGATTCAGACATGGCCACTGGATCACGCGGGTTCAGCGTCGGCACGTTCACAAACCCGCTGTTGGAAAAGTCGTTACGGGTGGCAGCATCACCCAGCCAACTGACAAAAAAGTCCTTGTCCAGTCCGCGCAATGTGTCAGGGCTGCCGATCTGGTTCCAGATGGGGCTGTTGGGGAAGCTGGTGGGCGTGTAGTTGAACAGGTAGAGGCCGTCGAAGCCGATGCCCCAGGCGTTGATCGCCTTGCCGCAGTAGGCTTCATTGCTTCGGCGCTGCGCCAGGGCCAGCTTGTCACTGACGCGCGAGTCGTCGATCGAGGGGAAGACCTTGACGTGATACTTCTTGCCCAGGGCCAGGTAGTCGGGCCAGGGGTTCATCTGCGTGTATCCGCCCAGCACCAGCAGGTCGACCAGTCCCGCCTTGAGCCATTGATCCAGGTCCAGGCCGATGGCTTTGCAATAGGGGATCGAATCGGGCACGCGCACGCAGATGAGAATGGGCCGCCCGCGCTGCCGACCTTCCTGTTCGGTGGCAGCGCGAATGCGGCGAACCATGTCGGTCATCACGTCGCATTGCTGTTGCGTGCAGGCGCGGCCTTCGTAGGTGTTGGTGAAGAAAGTCGGGTGCCGCCAGAAGTCCATCTCTACGCCGTCGACGTCGTAGTTGTGGCAGACTTCCTGGAAGAACTGCACGGTCAGGTCGCGCACCTCGGGGTTTTCGTAATTGACGGCAGACCATCTCCGCTTGACGTTGGGGTCGGGGTGGCCGATCAGGTAACCGGGGCGTTGCTTGAAGGGGTTCTGCACGAAGAAGTCGTGGTGCTCGGAGGTCGGGTCAAGCCGGCTGTCATGCGTGTCGTTCATGCGCATGGTCCAGAAGACTTCCCAGCCATAGCTGTGGCCGGCGTCGACCATGACGGTCAGCGGATCGATCCCAGCCTCCAGCAGGGGCCCTGCCATGTTGTTGGGCGAGAACTCGCGGTTGGTGTAGATCGCCCCGATTTTGGTGTTGTGAGAGAACAGGCCCCAGCCGGCCGAGTGCGTGCAGTAGAACAGCGTGCTGACCTGCGAGTCCTTCAGCGGTGTGGTGCGGGAGCGCAACAACTCCTCGGCCGTCGGCGCGTGCATGTGGTGCAGCAGATCGACGCCGTCGTTGGTGTAAAGGATGCGCCGCGGGCGGTTGATCGCCTGCTGGCGCATCTGTTCGAAGGCGGCATCGCTTACCGCCGCCGCCTGCCCCCATGCCCCCGGCGCGGACCCCAGCAGCCCGCACAGTCCAATCATCAGCGTCCATCCGCCGCCGGCTCGCCCCAGGTCGCGGCGATGGTTGACCACACATCGAAACATCCTGAACCTTTCTGAAATTTCAATATCCCAATGCAAACATACCCCCGACCCGGCCCAGCCCGGATGCATCGTCAAAGCCAACTGGGGGTTTCGCGGCCGAGTGGAATGTCGCCGGCCGACCAACTGGCGAACAGTGACTTCTTGCGCGAACGCAGGTGGGCGCGAATCAATGCCTCGACGGCGTTGGGATCGTCCTGCTGCAAACCATCCAGCAGCGTCTGGTGTCCATGCGGAGTGCGTGGCAGACTGTTCAACTCCGGCTCGATCATGTTGATCGAATAGAGCAGGCCGATCTTCATCACCCGCTCAAAGGCGTGCAACAGGGCGGGACAATTGGCCAGCGAAACCAGATAGTGGTGAAAGCGCATGTCCGCCTTCATGTACTGGAGCGACGTGAGCTCTGAATCATCCAGCACCTGGGCCAGATAGCCCAGTTCCTCGCGATGACGGCGCACCGGTTCGCCGTAGTACATGCGGGCGGCCTGGCACTCCAGCGCTTCGCGCACGATCAACTGACCGTGCAATTCGGTCAGGCCGATCTGTCGCACGCGCGTGCCCTGGCGTGGAATGGTTTCGATCAAACCCTCCGAGCGCAGCTTCAGCATCGCTTCCATCACTGGGGCGACGCTGACGCCCAGCTCGGCCGCCACCTGTCGCCGGTTGATTGCCTGCCCTGGCTTCAAGCGACCTTCCAGCAGCCAGGAGATAATCTGGTCGTGGGCGTACTGCGAGAGCGGCCCATTTGCGCTCTGACGGGGCGCTATTGCCCGAGACGCCGCGTGGCGGTTTGACTTGGCGCGCTGGGGAGTTGCTGTGCTCATCTTGCTTTCGACTGCTTTCCGGGCGGATGCCCGTCTTGTTCATTCGTCGGCTTGGCCGGCGCGGGCTCCAGACGCCGCCAGTTCTCCGCCAGGCCGCAGCCACCTCCGCATCAGTCTAGTCAATCAATTCACACCGCGACGCATCAACACCAAGGTGCCGGCCGAAACCAGCAAAACCACGTTGGCAGGCTCGGGAATGACCACGCCGGCCAACGCCTCATCGAAGCTCACGTCCGGCGTGACCCCGTAGCCCCAGTTGTCGCCGATGATCTGCAGATCAGCCAGGTTGACGGTGTTGTCGCCAGTGAAGTCAGCCTGGGACCATGAAGCGGTGGTGGACTGCCAGTTGTCGCCGAGGATTTGAAGGTCGGCCAGGTTGACCATGCCGTCGCCGTTGGCGTCACCGGGATGGAAGCTGGGGATATCCAGCGTCAGGTCCAGAGTCGGCACGATTTGTCCCTCGTCCAGCGTACCGCGCGAAGAACGAAAGTTTGTCGCGCCCACGTCCTGACTTTCCATGATGAAGGTCACTACGCCGTTGGTGTCGGCATTGAGGAACGATACGATTTCCTCGCTGCTGAGGTATTTGATTTCATTGTCCGTGGTGCTGATGCTGTAGGTGCCCAGGGACGTGACGGCAGTCATGTCCAGATCGACGGTCAGCGTATTGCCGTCGGGTGCGTTCATGCCGGGGGCGGTATTGTAGGTGATGGTGTACTGATCCCAGGGGGAGCTGATCTCGTCCGCACTGTCATTGAGTCCGTACAGTTCCGCGATGATGCTGTTGCCCGCAGTCTGATAGAGCTGCAGTGTGGCGGCAGCGATGTCTGTGTTGATCGTGGATAGATCGAAACGCAGGTAAGTAACCTGGTGGCGCTGTGAGCTGTCGCTTCGCCGGCGTATGAAGAGGCGGGTATCGTCGGTGTCGGTGTCGATGCGGTCGGGCGCTTCCTCGGACACGCTGGCGTCACCGCCGTTGCCGTCGGTGGTGGCGATGAGTTCTGCGGGGGCCGTGCTTGCCCATCCGATCGTCAAACCCAGCATCGTCAGCAGAGACAGGATCCATTGTTGTCGAGCCATTGCGTTTCTCCTTTACATGACTGACCGTACTTTGCTCGGTGGGGCGGCAGGTGCCGTGGAAATGCGTCAGGCCCGCCCAGGAGCACGACACCGAGACGACACGCCAGCGATTGTATTGAAATTTCGTGAAATATCAATAGATGATTACGCGGAACCAGCGTTTTTCTTCCCGGCCCGATTCCGGACATCGCAGAATGTGTCGTGGAGGCTGCGTGGCGGCACGTTAAATTCGGCGGAGACATGATTTTAGGGATCTCGCGGCAAGAATACACCGGATGCTGGCGTTCGACCGTATGAAACCGCCGGACTCAGCCATCCTGTTAATAGTCACCGGATATCAGATCCAACAACCACCCATGATAATTCGCCCATGATCCACATCCTCCTTACCGTTCTTCTGCTCCCACTGGCCGCGGATGGCATCCCGACCTATCCCATCGTGGATACTGCGCAGATCCGCTGTTACGACGACCACATGGAGATCGCTTACCCCCAGGCCGGCATGCCCTATTTCGGCCAGGACGCCCAGTACCGCGGCCTCGAACCCACTTATCAAGACAACGGCGACGACACCGTCACCGACGTCAACACCGGCCTCATGTGGCAGCAGGATCCCGGCCCCAAGGTCATCTACCAGCAGGCCCTCGACGGGGCCGCAGCCTGCCGCACCGGCGGCTATTCCGATTGGCGCCTGCCCACCATCAAAGAGCTTTACTCGCTCATTCTCTTCACCGGCCTCGATCCAGACCCGCAGGGCTCCGACGCGCCACACCTCCAGCCTTTCATTGATAACCACGTCTTCCATTTTCGCTACGGCAACCCCGAGCGCGGCGAGCGCATCATCGACATCCAATACATCTCCGCCACGCGCTACACCTCCACCACCATGCACGCCAACGCCACCGCCTTCGGCGTCAACTTCGCCGACGGCCGCATCAAGGGCTATCCCATCGGAGACCCGCCGCCCGGCTCGCAACACACCCACACCTATTTCGCCCTCTACGTCCGCGGCAATCCCGACTACGGCCACAACCGTTTCCACGATAACGGCGACGGCACCATCACCGATCAAGCCACCGGCCTGACCTGGATGCAGGTCGACAGCGGCCACCTTCATGCCGGCTCCAACCACGACGGCAAACTCAACTGGCCGCAGGCCCTGCAATGGGCCCAATCGCTCAACTTCGCCGGCCACGATGACTGGCGATTGCCTAACGCCAAGGAACTTCAGAGCATCGTTGATTACACGCGCAGCCCCGATGCCACCGATTCACCTGCCATCGATCCGGTGTTCAAAGTCACCGCCATCGCCAACGAGGCCGGCCGGCGCGACTATCCCTGCTACTGGACCAGCACCACGCATGACAATCCGCGTTCAGCCGGTGCGGCGGTCTACCTTGCCTTCGGCCGCGCCCTGGGCTTCATGACCAATCCGCGCACGCAACAACTCGAATTGCTCGACGTGCACGGCGCCGGCGCCCAGCGCTGCGACTTCAAAACCGGCTCGCCTTCCGACCTCCCGCGCGGCCGCGGCCCTCAGGGCGATGTCATGCGCATCTTCAACTTCGCCCGCTGCGTCCGCGGCGGCAGCGCCACCCTCGCCGCCGCCGGTCCGCCGCTGGAGTCCCATGCCGACCGCTCATCGAATCCCGCAGACGCCTTCATCCATCGCCTCGACCGCGACGGCGACGGCAAAGTCTCACGCTCGGAATTCGATGGACCTGCCCAGCACTTTGGCGACTTCGATCGCAACCGCGACGGCTACATCACCGCCGACGAAGCCCCCACCGGCCCACCCCCGCAACGTCCGCAAAGCCATCGTCCCTGATATACTGTCCGCTCAGCCTGCGGGTGTAGCTCAATGGTAGAGTGTCAGCTTCCCAAGCTGAATGTTGCGGGTTCGAGTCCCGTCACCCGCTTGCTCAAAGGGCCAAGCGAAAGCGCTTGGCCCTTGTTCGTTCGCGGTTGAAGACGTGCTGCGGACGGCCCGTCTGCCGGCTGCGCCGGCCGGTCCCCTGCGTACCTGCGGTTGCGAGTCCCGTCACCCGGTTTGACCGGCAACTCACACTGGGGCATCCAGTACATCGATAATAGGCTTAGAAAAAGGAACTTGTGCGCCTATAGAAGCGCTGCAGGCGCACCGGCGTTGCTGTCGTGCCTTCGATACACCATGACACTCCGGGACAGTTCCAGCCGGAATCTGGTACAAGCGGTCACGGGATAGCCCTCGGCTGGAGCCGCCTGCGATCTCTGCTCCGGCGGCTTTGACGGCCTCCGTGACGTTCAATCATTTGGGAACTGTACAGGCGCTCACGCACAGCACCTCGTCGCATCCTCCACGATCGCAGAGTTATCGCCGGTCGCTGAAATCAGCCACCATGTCGCGCATGATTTTGATGCGATCCTCCTCCGCGAAAGGAGGAACCTGATCGCCGGCATTAGCAATCAGTCGGGGATTATCCACCGACAACAATAACCAGTCGGTAACAGCCTGCTTGAAGCGCGCCAGGGGAACGTGAGAAAGCCAGAGATCCGGTGACACACCACCTGACAATATGAAGTCAGGCCCGGCCTCCTCTCGACACTGCCGGGGGCTCAGGTCGCCCAGTGGTTTTGGCGTGACCGCGTCAGCGCAGTCTGCTCCTGTCGATCTGATCATACGAATCGCGCCCGTCAGTCTGCCGTCGATGTGCACGGCAACGTATTTGCCTGCCTGATGAAGCCGCC
Source organism: uncultured Phycisphaeraceae bacterium (assembly GCA_964471555.1). Classification (GTDB taxonomy): domain Bacteria; phylum Planctomycetota; class Phycisphaerae; order Phycisphaerales; family Phycisphaeraceae; genus JADLFV01. Next base: position 7,992 of record CAYYGM010000080.1, on the reverse strand, counting down.
GTATTGCTTCCGTATAGTAATCCCGGGACCAGCGCTGAAAGAATGCCGGCGGCTGAACATCACTGGAGAAGTTGTCACCCATGATGGCATATTCAGCCGGTGAGTCTGCGATCACATCGATCAGCTCAAGGTTGTTCTGATTAATCCTGTCCACCACGGTCTTGACGACGTCAGGCCAGTCATAGGTGGCGAACAGGGTGCCTTCGATTCCCATCCAGTAGCTCAACAACTGCCCCATGCCGCTGTAACCAAGCGGAATGTAGCAAACACCCGTATCCCCGATGCAGTCCAGCCATTTCCGGTAACGATCGGTCAGGAATCGGTATTTCCGACTCGCCAGGGCGTAGCCGAGTATCTCAAGCTGTTGGGGTGAGCGGATCGCCCAGTCATGGATGGCCCAGGAGTAAGAATCCTGTTCCCATAGCCGCCGGCGTTCGATTCGGCCAAGGGGCGTATCAAGGCTCCAGGTAATCACCCGGCCGTCACTGCTTTTCTCGACGCTCACCTTCACGTCGTCCGGATACGTGACCTCAAAGAACGAACCGAGGTTGGGCAGGTAAAAGCCGACACCAACCCGCTTGTGGTACTCGATCAGTTCGAGCTCGGGTTCAATGTAGGAAGTGCTCAGATCCCAAGGCCTGCGGTGCTTGTGATAGTACCAGTGCGACAGGTCGAACATGCAGGGAACCTGATCGGGCTGTTGGCCGCGGTACACGGCTGCAATGCGTTCTCGGCAAGTCATGGCCATGACAAAGTCCTTGTTATGGTGATGAAATCTGCTGCCGCTGTTGGACGGGGTGAGGTGGCGTCATCACCTCAAGGCGCTGATGCTCCCGTCACCAGGCCGTTGGCGACATCGCGCTCAATGGCCCGGCGATCGCGTTCTTCGAGTTTGCCGAAGCCGCCGCCCCCCGGTGTTTCCATGCGCAACACGTCGCCGCGATGAAGTTGCGTGATGACCTTGGTCGGCAAGGTATCCACGGAGCCGTCGGCATGGGTCACGGTGCAATAGGCGCCGCGGCCGGGTTGTCCGCCCGCCAGCCCCCAGGGACGAAACTTGCGCCGGTCAGCGCCGATCGTCAGGGTGGCGCTGTCTCCCAGGAACTCCAATTGTCGCGTGATGCCGCAGCCGCCGCGATACCGGCCTAAGCCGGCGCTGTCGGGGATGAGGCTGTACTCGGTGACCCGCATCGGATAATTCGACTCAAGCACTTCAATGGGCGTGTTGAGCGTATTGGTCAGGTGAGTATGGATGCCATCGTCGCCATCCCGATCCCACATGGCGCCCTGACCGCCCCCGATGGTCTCAACCCAATTGAAGTATTGACCGTTTCGGGGGTCGATGCCCCCGAGATTCACGAGGTTCATCTCCCCGCTGCACGCGGCGCAGACTCGCCGGGGCACCGCTTTGTAGAACGCTCCCAGCAGAGCATCGACGACGCGTTGGTCCGTCAGGATGTTGGCGTTGCCGATGGCGGCGGGATATCTGGCGTGAAGTATGGAACCCTCGGGCGCGATGACGGTAATCGGTCGATGGGCGCCGGCACAGCTTGGAAGATCGGGATCAATGATTGCCTTGGCGACGAAATACACGCAGGCCCGAGCGGCACTCAAGCGCGCGTTCATGGGGCCCGCCACCTGCGGGCTGCTGCCGGTAAAGTCCGCGATCAACTCGTCGCCACGGATGGTCACCGCCACCTTGATGCGCACCGGCTCGTCCGTTACGCCGTCGTCATCGAGGAAATCTTCATATTCGTATGTGCCGTCAGGCAGGCCGGCAATGCCGGCCCGCATCGCCCGTTCAGCGTGGTTCAGCACTTCGGACATGTAATCAAGAGCCTTCGCTGCGCCGTCGCGCGTGAACAGCTCGACGATCCGTCGCTGAGCTGTTCTGGCAGCGGCCCACTGCGCCATGAGGTCGCCATACACCTCTTGCTGGGTGCGAACATTCTGGTTGATCAGTTCATAAAGCGGGCGATTGAACTGGCCGCGCTCGAAGATCTTCAGCGGGGGAATCTGCAGGCCTTCCTGGTAGATTTCCGTGACCCCGAAGGGCATGCTGCCCGGGGCATATCCTCCCATGTCCACGTGGTGGGCCGTGGTGGCAGCCAGGGCCACCATGCGTCCGTTGAAATAGACCGGCGCCACCAGAGAAACATCAGGTAAATGGCCCGGGCCTTCGGGATAAGGCAGATTGGTGAGCACCGCGTCATCGGGTTGCAGTTGATCAGCCGGGAAGCGGTTCAGCACGGCCCGGATCACGGCCGGCATGACCCCCAGGTGCAAGGGCGTGCCGACTTCCGCCTGGGCCACCACCTCGCCCGTGGTGGTCGCCAGAGCCACCGAACAGTCACGGCGGTCGCGGATGTTGGGAGAATAGCTGGCTCGAACCATGCTGGCACAGGTTTCCTCGGCGATGCCGCGCCAGCGGTTGCGCGTGATCTGAAGTTGAACGGGGTCGATGCGGGTCATGGCGAAGTGATCTCCCGACTCTCCCGAGCCCACACAGGCATCGGGGCATTCTGCGCGGTGCGCAGTTTGGCCAGTTCACCCAGCGGCGGACGCTCGAACATGCCCAGGCGGCTGACCGGAGGCAGATGGGCGACAGTCTGCAGTGTGGCCATCATCTCGGCGAACTTGAAACCGGTGAGCATGCCGTCGATGATCGGCGCCGGCAGGGCATCCGGATCTTCCCGCGCCACCCGCGAAAGCACCGAGCCGGCATGCGTACAACCTGAAATCAACACTTCCGCGCCGTCCTGCTCGATACATTGCCTGGCCACCTCCAGCACCCGGCATTTGATCTGTTCAGCCGGCGTACGGTCAAGGAAAAGATCGTTGGCGTCGATCCCGAACGGCCGCACCGACACCAGCCCCTTGTCGAGCTGGTATTGCTCAAGCATCATCCGCTGAATCTGTCCATTCTGATCATCAACGCTGAGCAACGAGAAGCGCCGGCCCATGGCGTGGGCCACCATGGCTGCCGACTCCAGTGTTGCCGTGACCGGGATGGAGCACATCTGGCGGCACTCGTAGAGTCCGATGTCCAGGTTGCAACTGATAAACACTGCGTCGAAGCCTTCGCGTTCGGCTTCCATGGCCCGCTCAATGGTCGGCAGCGTGCAACTGTGGCGGAAAAACAGCCACTGATTATTCCGTAAGGGGTAGGCGTGCCCGATATCGACTATGTCGAACGTCGTGTCCGCCGCAGCGATGGCCCGCAGATTCTCCTGGCCGAAGTGCTCGGAGCCGGAATAAGGGTTGATTACACGGATTCGCATAAATGTGCCTTTGGCATATCCGGGTGTTTGGGTGAAGCGTTGTTATCAATCAACAGGTTGCCCTGGTCATCCAGTGTCAGTCGATGCGTGGGAGGCACCACCGTGGTGGTATCCGACTGTTCGACGATCAGCGGGCCATAGAGCGCGATGTCGGGATTGAAATGCATGCGATCATAGACCGGCGTGGGATGAGGCCGGCCGTCAAAATAGACCGGGCGCGTCGCGAGGGGCGTGACCGGCGCATCGGGCCAGTCGTGCGCTGCGATGTGATCTTGAAAATCGGTCGTCGCGCTGATCCACGCTGCCGCCACTTCGATCGGCTGCTCGTGAAAGGCGTAGCCAAACAACCGCTCGTGCGTCTCATGGAATCGCTGTTTGATCTGGGAACAGTCGGCGATGATATCGTCCACCCCGACCGCCAGATCGTGGCCCTGTCCCACATAGCGCAGGCGGAGCCGGCGGGTAATGCATCCCGCCTCGTGATGCAGCCGGCCATTCATCGAGACAAGCATCTTTTCAAATACATCCATCAGCGTGGGCGCCACGTCATCCAGCCGCCCCTGCAGACTCTGCACCTGCTCTTCCCGAAGATTGGTGGTCAGCAGCCCCTGGGCACTGAACACGCCGGGCGTCAAGGGCACGATCACGCGCGGAATGCCGATCTCCCTGGCCAGTTCCGCTCCGTGCAGCGGTCCCGCCCCCCCGAACACGCACATCGCGAATTCACCCGGTTGATAGCCGCGCTCCACCGTCAGCTTGCGGATGGCGCCGGTCATGTTGGCGTTGACGATGCGGATCATGCCTTCAGCCGCCTGCTCGCGCGTCAACTTCAACGGGATGGCGATGCGGTCGATGGCTTGTTGCGCGGCTGCCAGGTTGAGTTCCATGCCGCCGGCAAGACGCGAGCGGGTGCCGATGCGGCCGAGCACCAGGTTGGCGTCCGTCAGCGTCGGCTCATCACCGCCCCTGGGATAGCAGGCCGGCCCGGGCACGGCACCGGCGGATTGTGGGCCAACCCGCAACGCTCCACCAGCGTCGATCCATCCAATGCTGCCGCCACCGGCCCCAATGGTGTGGATATCGATCATGGGCAACTGCAACGTCAATCCCGCGACTTCCGTGGCCTGCATGAATGTCGGCTGACCATCACGAATCACCGAAACATCGAAGCTGGTGCCCCCCATGTCGGCGGTGATCAGGTGCTCGCCCCCGCCAGCCTGGGCCAGGGCCACCCCGGCAACCACGCCGCCCGCCGGCCCGGATAGAAGGGTCTCCACGCTGCGCCGGGCAATGATCTGCGGTGTACTCACGCCGCCGTTGGACTTCATCACGAATAACTGAGCGTCAATCCCGGCCTCATGCAAAGCAGCCTCCAAGCCACCGAGATATCCCGCCATGGCGGGCTGGACATATCCATTGATGACCGCGGTGCTGAAACGCTCAAACTCTCCCTGCGTGCAAGTCACCTCGTGCGACAACGTGACCGGCAGGGAAAGTTCCCGGCGAAGACGCAGTCCGACGCGCCGCTCGTGCTCGGGATTGATGTGACTGTGCAGCAGGGCGACCACGACGACCTCGACGTCGAGCCGGCGGAGCTGGTCGATCGCCTCTTGGAGAGACTGCTCGTCCAATGGGCGCAGGATCGACCCGTCGTATGCCATCCGTTCGTCGATTTCGAGGATGTGTGATCGAGACACGAGGGAGCTTGGCCGCCGCGCGCTCAGGTCGTAAAGGCGCGGCCGGTTCTGGCGTCCAATGAGCAGGATGTCTCTGAAACCGCGCGTGGTGAGCACGGCGATGCGGGCGCCCTTGAACTGGAGCACGGCATTGGTGGCCACGGTGGTGCCGTGCACGATGAGGTCGATCTGGGGTAAAGGGATGTCCGCTCGCTGCGCCAGCTCCAGGATGCCATGAACAACGGCCTGCGCGGGATTGTCCGGCGTGCTGTGGACTTTGTGCAGCACCACCCGCCGGCTGTCGGAGTCCGACGCAACCAGGTCCGTAAACGTTCCGCCGGTGTCAATGCCAATCCGCCAACTCATGCGTGTTCTTTCCAACAGTGTTCAAGGACCGAGGGCCAGACGGACAAAAACCGATCGATTTCTTCTGCGCTGGTGTAGTGGGCCAGTGAAATGCGGACGATCGCTTCGACGCCAAGGGCCTCCAGCGTGTGCCGCGAGTAAGCATCGCGGATGCGATCGTGAACGATGATGCGGTGCTCCATCAATTCCCGGACAACACGATCGCTGGATACGCCATCTATCGAAAAGGCAAACACAGCTTCACGGTTTGGCCCCGCATTCCGTTCGCCGTGCAGTCGCACCCGTTTGTCAGCAAGGAGGCCGGGAAGATCTCCGTTGCCGAACAGCAGTCGCTGTGATAACGCAGCCTCATGCTGCTCGATGGCGTGCAGGGCGGCGATCACGCCGGCGCGGGTGTCGCCATCGTTCAGTTGTGGATCCGTTTGCCGACCCAGCCACGAAAGGTAATCGACGACCTCCACCATGGCCGCATAGTTGCTCACGTCACGGGTTCCCAGATCCCATTGCTCGGGCTTGCTGCCCATCAACCTCGGGTGTGACAGCGTCGCCAGGCGCGGACTCAGATAGGCGAAGGCGGTACCGGGTTTGGAAAAGACTTTGTACGCGGAGAACACGTAGGCATCGACACCATACGCCGCCACATCCACCAGGCCGTGCTGTACGTGCTGAGCGCCGTCGATGATCACGAATGCATCGGGGGCTTTTTCGCGTATGAGGGGCACCAGCTTGAGCAAGTCTTGCCTGGCTCCCGTCATGTTCGAGGCGTGCAGCACGGCCACGGCGATCGTTGACTGGTCAATTTGATTGAGGATTGACTCTGCAGGTACGGCAGCGGTGTCCGGATCAAGAGGCGCGACACGGCGCATGATGCCGTAATGCTGCTGAATGTAGAGCATGGCATCGTAGGTCGAGGGATGATCGAGGTTGGAGCAGACGATGTTGGCGCCGGGACGACGATTGTCGCGGGCGATGGCTTCCAGGATGGCGAACATGCAGGCGGTGGTGCTGTCGCGCGCGGCAATGACGCCATCGGTCGCACCGAGCAACGTTGCCACCGCGGCCCGCCCGTCACGCAGCGCCTGGTCGATCCGCTGCGAGCTGATGTGCCGCCGCGCCGAATTGTCCGGCAGTGACGACCACTGACTGGAAACCTCCACCACCCGCCGCAACGTCAGACCTCCCCCGGCATTCTCAAAGTACACGCGCGGCCCGATGTATGGATCGCTGTCCGCGTGACAGAAACGCTCACGCACTTGTGCTGACAGCGATGCGTGCCATTGGTCCACGTCCGGTGAAGCTGCCGCCATTTCGGTCGGATTATCCATGATTTGCACAGCCTTGATGAAGGGATATGTCCCCGGGCACCTCGCACGGGTGTTGGTCCGGGAAGAGAATGTGCACAACATTTTTGCCGTTCACGCGTCGCTCGCAATGCAGGCGGCACCTTGGACAACAGGGCCGATTTTTTCGCAAATTGCTTAATGACAATAACTAAACGCCGCGCCCATGTTCGCCATTCTAATGCACACGGCGGGTATTGTAAACAAATAAATTTTGTTGACAAACTCTTCGGGCCCCGTCATACTCACCACCAGTGATGCCAGTTCATCTGATTCTGATTTTCAGTGAGCGAGTCGGATCTGTTCACGGCTTGCGCTGCAGCGGCTTGCCCGCCACCGCGGCCGTACTCGCACGACGTCGAGTTCAGCGCGATCCCCTTTTTCCCGGCATCGGTGACCACCTCCGTTTTATGCAGTTGCGTCAACTCCCCTCATTGCTCACCCGCTGAAGGAGAACACATCATGCCAATCTGGAATCTGTCCGTTCGCGCGATCGTGTTGGTCTGCTGCCTCTTCACCCTGGCTTCAAACGCCGGGGCCGTCACCCCCATATTCAGTGAGACGTTTGAATCTCACAGCAATGGCGGGACTTGGTCGGGCACCAACGGCTGGATCGTACCCACCTCGCCGTCCGGTCTGCAGGATGCCGACATTGTCGATACACCCGTGTTCGCCGGTGCGCTCGCGGGCAGGCTGGATCACAATGCCAGCGGCTCGGAAGGCGTGCAGAAGAGCGGCGTCAGTGCCGGCCCGCTGCCTGCGGATCCTGACAATGTCTGGGTTGAGTTGTACCTGTATCCCCAGTTCACAGCCGTCAATCAGCAGTTGGCGACACAGATGCGCCGCACCACCTCCAGCCGCCTGCAGTTCTACCTCCTGCCCAACACGCAGGACCAGGTGGACGCCAACACCTCAACCGTCTGGCTGAGCGGCGCCGCACTGGTAGCCACCGCATCCGACTTTGTTGCCAACGACGAACAGTGGCTTCATGCCGTCGTCGAGATCGATTTCAACGGCGCGGCATCAACCGCCAAACTTTATGTACGGCAGAAGACGGCCGGCGACAGCTCGCAGCTCAACCCGACCGACATCGCGATGTTTGGGGCTAATGATTATGTCACGTTCAGTTGGGACGGCACGACGCGGCTGGATAATCTTCTGTTTCGTAACAGCGCGCCGACCGGCACAGACAGACCCACGGGCAGCTATGACAATATCGCGGTGTACGATTCCTCCCCCATTGCCCATCCGGGTGACGCCAACGGCGACGGCATGGTCAATCTGAGCGACCTGCAGATCCTGGGCGATAACTGGCAGTCAACCAGTGCC
>CAYYGM010000079.1:0-19546 GCA_964471555.1 uncultured Phycisphaeraceae bacterium | reverse complement strand
CACAGGCGGCGATGACCTGCGAAAAGGCGCGGTCACGGGTGATGGTGAACCGCCCGCTGCGCACTACCCGGGCCAGCGAGCGGCGGATCTTGAAGCGCTCATCCAGCGGCAGAATCGCCCGTGGATCGGCGGTGAACCACTGGACGGAGTCCGGGCTTCGAGTTTCGAGTTTCAAGTTTCGAATTTGAGGATCGGCCATGGGAAAGGCGCCCTGGGCGTAGGCCAGCAGGACGGTCTGCGGGTTGAGCGGCAAGGGCGCCATGCGGAAAGTGTATCGCTCGGCCGGCCGTGGCGAGCGGGCGGCAAATGTCGGATACTGGCGGCAATGAGTTCACAGCGCATGGTTGAGTTGGACACGCGGGACAGCGGTGCGGTGATTGACGTGCTGGTGCGGGCGGCGGAGGCGAACCTCACGCAGGCCGGCCGCCGCGGCAGCGTGCTGGACCTGCCCGGCAAAGGGCGTCTGCTGATCAGCGGCGATCTGCACGACAACGCGCAGAACTTTCTGCGCCTGGTCAAGCTGGCGCAACTGGATCGATCGCCGGACCATCATCTGATCCTGCACGAACTGATTCACGGGCCCGGGCTGATCAACGGCTGCGATCTGTCGGTGCGCATGCTGGCCCGGGTGGCGGCCCTGAAGCTGGCCTACCCCAAACAGGTGCACATCATGCAGGCCAACCACGACCTGGCCCAGATGCTGGGCGAAGGCATCCTCAAAGAGGGCATCAACGTGGTGGATGCTTTCGAGGAAGGGCTGGCGTTTCTGTACGACCATCGCGCTGACGATGTGCGGGCGGCCATGAATCGGTTCATCCGCAGTTACCTGCTGGCGGTGCGTTGCCAGAACGGGGTGATGTGCTGTCACAGTCTGCCTTCGCCGCGGAAGCTGGAGCATTTTGATCGCACGGTGCTCGATCGTTCGCCGACGGAGGCGGACCTGGAGAATCCCGGCTCGGTGTATCAGTTGGTGTGGGGTCGCAATCACACGCAGAAGGTGGCCGACGTGCTGGGCGAGGCCTGGGGGGCGCGCCAGTTCGTGCTGGGTCATCAGCCGGCGGAGATGGGTTATGAGGTCGAGGGCCAGACGATGCTGATTCTGGCGAGCGATCACGGCCACGGCGTGGGTCTGCCGATCGATCTGGCCCGGCAGTACGACCGCGATGCGCTGATTGAGCAGATCGTGCCGCTGGCGGCGGTGTCGGTGGGATGAAGCCGTGAGCCGTGAGCCGTGAGCCATGAGCCGTGAGCCGTGAGCCATGAGGAGGGTTGCCATCGATCGATGGGTTTTCCTGATGGCTGGTGGCTGGTGGCTCGTGGCTTTCGTACAATAACGCAGCACTTGCAGAGAAAGCGAGGCCGACATGCGTGGAATCCTGACCATCCTGGCCCTGTTGACGCTGTTCGTGTCGGTGATCGTCCTGTTTACCGCCAAGCCTGCGCCGCACGAACCGCCGCAGGTGCGCTATGTGCACACGGTGCAGGTCGATGGCGATACGGATATGGATGAGTCGTCCGAGGCTGAGTCCACTGCGGCCGTGACCGATGCGATCTGCATTCTTCAGCCGACGCAGGGCAACCTGGCCCGCGGCGTCGTGCGCTTCCATCAGTTGATCGACGGGGTGCAGGTGGATGTGACGATCAAGAACCTGGCGCCCGGCGGCACCTATGCCATGCACGTGCACGAGTTCGGCGATCTGTCCTCGCCTGACGGCACCAGTGCCGGCTCGCATTACAATCCCGAGCACAATCCGCACGGGCTGCCCGACTCTGATCAGCCTCGACATGCCGGTGATCTGGGCAACGTCACGGCGGATAACGAAGGCACCGTCCGGCTGAGCGAGACGTTTCACAACATGACGATCAGCCAAGCGCACAATCCGATTCTCGGCCGGGCCGTGGTGCTGCACGCTCAGCCTGACGACGGCAGCCAGCCGGTGGGCAACGCCGGTCCGCGCATCGCCATCGGGATCATCGGCGTCGCGCCGCCGCAGGCGCCCCAGTTGCAGGTGCAGGCGCAGCCGCCGGTTGCCGACGAGCACGAAGATCAGGGCGATGAGATGGAAGAAATGGACGATCACGGTCCGCCGCCCGCCCCGCGCAATTGAAAGCGGGCAAAGCCATGAGCCATGAGCCACGAGGGGAAGGCCAAGTCATTCAGCCTTATGGCTCATGGCTCGTGGTTCCTGGTTCAATATAATCCCCCCATGCGTCGCATGGTTCGATTTCTACCGCCGCTGGTGTTCGCTGCTCTGGTGGCGGTGGTGTTTCTGACCGCGCTGCCGCAGCAGTTCGTGCTGGACGGCCGGGTGATCATCATCGATCACGAGTATCTTCAGCCGGGCGTGCCGTTAAGTCGGGTGCTGATGGGCAGCTACTGGGGCGATGATCCCCTGGATGCCCTGTATCGGCCGGTGACGATGGGCTGTTACTGGTTCGAGTTGAACGTGCTGGGCATCGAGCATGCCTGGCCGATCGCGCTGATCAATGCGGGGCTGCACCTGGGGGTGACGCTGTTGCTGTGGCGGCTGGCCTGGTGCTGGACGGGCAGCCGGACCGCGGCGTTCGTCACCGGCCTGCTGTTTGTCGTTCACCCGGTGGCCACGGAAATGGTGCCCAACCTGGTGGGCCATGCGGACCTGCTGGCTTTCGGGCTCGGCCTGTTGGCCATGTTGGCCTGGGAGAAGGGCTCAGGCGGCGATTCGCCGGAGCGGCGGCCCTGGGGGTGGGTGGCCGTGGCGGGGTTGTGCTGGGCTGCCGGGTTCTTCAGCAAGGAATCGGTGGTGGTTTTGCCGGCCGTGATGCTGCTGCGCGACTTGCTGCGCTTCGGCCGGGCGGCGCCCTGGAAGCAATGGCTGGCCCTGGCGGCCGTGGGGCTGGCGGCCATGGCGTGGCGGACCTGGGTGGTGACCGGGTTCGGGCCGATCACGGGCCTGTTGGACTTGACCAATCCCACGGTCAATGCGTCGCTGCCGGTGCGCTGGATGACCGCCATCGGCGTCTGGGCCCGTTACGTGCGGCTGATGTTCTGGCCGCAGTGGATGAGCATCCTGTACAACTTCAACGAGATTCCCCTGATCCACAGCCCGCTGAACGTCTGGTTCCTCTCCGGGCTGCTGCTGCTGGTCATGGCGGTGGGGCTGCTGGTGATCTGCTGGCGGCGGGGGGTGAGGCGCACGCGGCTGGGTGCGGCCGCGGCTCTGGGGTTGACCATGATGATGCTGGGCTGGTTCCTGGTCAGCAACCTGGTGCTGATCATCGGCACCATCATGGGCGATCGACTGATGTATCTGCCGCTGGCGGGGCTGTGCATCGCACTGGGTGCGGCGGCGGCGGCGGTGGGCCGACCCAGGGTGACGATCAGCGTGGCCCTTTTGCTGGCGCTTGCCCTGGGGTGGCGGGCCCATGTGCGCAGCGGCGTCTGGCACGATGACATGGCGCTGTGGCAAAGCTGCGTCCGCGATTCACCGGAGAACGCCACGGGTTTGATCGAATACGCCAAGCTGCTGTTTGACAGCGACCTGCCGCAAGCCAAGCAGTTGATCGATCGGGCGGAACAGATCCTCGAGCCGATGGAACAGACGCTGAAGGCCGGCGTATGGGTCAACCAGGCGGTGCTGTACATGGAGATGGCCCAGGCGGCTGGTGACGAGAACGATCCGTCCACGTGGGATCCGGCCCTGATGGAGCGGGCTCGCCGGTTGTTCGAATTCGTCGTGTCACTGGAGAGCGTGCAGGGTGAGCGTTACCAGCGTTGGCTGCGACGCAAAGCCTGGCTGGAAGCTCATGGCCGAAAGGCTCATCGCTTCGGATACTGGGACGCTCATCTGAATCTCGGCATCATGGCGCAGATGCGTGGCGATCACGCCAAGGCCATTGAAGAGTTCCGCATCTCGCAGCAGATCGATCCCACCCAGGCGACGACCTACGACCGGCTGGCCCGCTCGCTGTCGCAGGTCGGTGACCTGGCCGGGGCGGTGGATGCGTTGGAACAAGCGGTGAAGCTGAAGCCGCGGCTGCGCGAGGACTGGTTCGCCCTGGCCAAGGGCCGCAGCCGGCTGGGGCAGTACGAGCAGGCGTTGGATGCGGCGGACCATGTGATCGCGTTGCAGGATGACCAACCGGCGGGCCAGCTTCTGACGGACATCTACGTGGCCTGGTTGAACGCAGTGTCCGCGGCCGAGGATCAGGCGTTGATTGATCGGATCATCGACATGGCGGCCAAGCGTCACCGCATTCGCATCGCGCCGCCGCCACCGCCGCAGCAGAAGCCGGCCGCGGATGCGAAATCATCAGGCTGACTGGGTCTGCGGCTGCGGCGCCGGCTGCGGCTCCGGTTCCGTTTTGGCCGGTTCGCTGGCTTTTTCGCCGGGGTATTTGATGCGGGCGTGATGAATGGCGCAGAGCATCTTGGTGATCGACTGCTGAATCAGGTGCAGCTCGGAGAGGGTGAGACTGCACTCATCGAACTGGCCGTCCATCAGGCGCTTGTTGGCCATCTTGTCCACGAGCTGCTCGATGCGGATGGGCGTCGGTTCGCTGATGACACGGGCGGCCGCTTCCACGCTGTCAGCCAGCAGCATGATGGCCGCCTCGCGCGTCTGCGGCTTGGGGCCGGGGTAGCGGAACTCAAACTCGCTGGGCGCTTCCTGGTCCTCCGCTTCCTTCTGCTTGCGAGCGGCGTGATAGAAATACTCGACCAGCGTGGTGCCGTGGTGGCTCTCGATGAAGTGGCGCACCTCGGGGGGCAGCTTGTACTCGCGGGCCATTTCGATGCCGTCCTTGACGTGGCCGACGATGATCAGCAGCGACATGGCGGGCGAGAGTTTGGCGTGGCGATTGGGGCCGCCGCCCTGGTTCTCGATGAAGTAGAGCGGCTTGTTGGTTTTGCCGATGTCGTGATACAGCGCGCCCACGCGGCAGAGCAAGCCATCGGCGCCGATCGCTTCGGCGGCAGCCTCGGCCATGTCGGCGATGCGCAGCGAATGCTGATACGTGCCCGGCGCCTCCTGGGCCAGTCGCTGCAACAGGGGTAGTGTCACGTCGGTCAACTCGCGCAGGTGCATGGCCGTGGTGACTTTGAACAGCCGCTCGATCATCGGCAGCACTGCCTGCACCAGTAGCGCGGCGCCCAGCCCGCCCAGCACGGCACAGAATCCGTCCCACAGGATCCGCGGCAGGGCCCCGTCCAGCGTCAGCGGCCGCGTGGCCATCGAGATGCAGATGGTGGCGATGCCCATCATCAGCCCGCAGGCCAGGCCGACACGGACCAGCTTGGAGATGGTGCGCACCTCCGCCAGCATGGCCACGGCGATGCCCACGCCGCTGAGAGGAATGAGGGCGAAGGCGGCGCTCTGGCCCAGGGCGATGGCCACCAGCCCGCAGCAGGCCGACCCCACCGCCAGGGCGAAGCGCTGGTCGTAGGCGATGGCCAGCACCATGGTCACCAGCAGCGGCGGAAAGACGGTCACCGCGTAGAAAAACGTCTGGTTCTGCTTCATCAGGGCCAGGCCCACCGCCAGGGCCTCGGCCAGCAGCAGCAGCAGCGTCACCGCCAGTCCGCGCATGGCGTTGCGGGTCACGCGATGCTGATAAGCGAACACGTACATCCAGAGCCCGCTGGCGATCAACAGCAACATGGCCAGCGTGCCGCCGGTGCGGGCCAGGCGTGCGGTCAGCGGGGTGGCCTGCTCGTACTTGCGCTGCTCCAGGCGGATCAGGTCAATGTCCTGGTCGTCCAGCGTCTTGCCGGCCGGGACCAGCACCTCCTGGGCCTTGTGCGTGTAGGTCACCGGCTGCACGGCATTGCGGGCCAACTGCTTGCGCTCGTCGGTCAACTGCTTGTTGAACAGGTACGTCGGCTGAGCCTCGCCTTCCTTCATCACCATCTGCACGACGACCTTTTCCAGGGCCTCGTCGTGGAAGGCGCGGGCGGCGAAGACGACGTTTTTGGCCATCGTCTCCACGTCATCGACGCTGAAGAAATCGCTCGGGGATGACAGATGCTCCGGCAGCACCTCGGAGAAGCGGACGGGAGGAATGACGGTGATCAGCAACATCGACCCCAACTCGCGCTCGATGTTGAAGCGCGGGGCACGCAGGATCACCAGCTCGAACATCTTGATCAGGAACTCGCGCTTGTCCTGTTCCCATTGCAGAATGGGTTTGCCGTTTTCGATGTAGCTGTCCAGCTTGCGTTTGGCCCGCGCGGGCAGATCCTGCTCGCTCATCTCGTTGCGGCTGCTCAGCAGGCTCTCCAGCTTGCTGTCCAGTTCTTCGAGATAGGCGTCGTTGGCGATGTAAACGTTGTAGCAGGCGCGCTCGGCCTGGTCGCGCAGGATGCGCGTCTCCTCGATGTTCTCGTAGCGGAACTCCACCCGCGAGACGATCGGCTTCTCCAGCACCTGGCCGATGTAATGGAACCCCTCTTCGCCGGGCCATTGCATGATCGCCAGGGAGCCGACGGCCAGCAGCAGCACGAACAACACCGCCCACATCACCCGGCGGTCACGGGCGGCGGCGACCACGGCCGAGGAGCGTCGGGGCACGCTCTTGCGAACCTCGCGGCGGCGGGCGGTGCTGGTAGGGGGCTTGGGCATGGTGCTGGATCGAGCGTCAATCTCGTCAACGAGGGACCGCTATTTTATCGGCGATACAACCAAAAGGATCCCACCAGATACTGATTTTGGGGATGATAAATGCAAAGCGTGATAATAACTTGTTTTATGGTGTTTCGGAATCCGGTTCGTCCGCCGCGGATTGCCCTGCCGGCCTGCGTTTTCTCGCTGCCGGGGCGTATGCCTCCACGATCCGCTGCACCAGGCTGTGCCGCACGATGTCCTGCCCGCTGAGGCTGACCATGGCCACGTTGGGCACCCGCCGCAGCCGCCGCACGGCATCGACCAGCCCGCTGTCACGGGGATCGGGCAGGTCGATCTGGCTGGTGTCGCCGGTGACGATCATCTTCGAGCCCTGGCCCAGGCGGGTCAGGAACATGAGCATCTGGTTACGGGTGGTGTTCTGGGCCTCGTCCAGGATGACCACCGCGTCGTTGAGCGTGCGCCCGCGCATGAAGGCCAGGGGGATGATCTCCAGCAGGTCGGCGGCCATGAAGCGCTCGATCTGGTCGAACGGCATCATGTCGTGCAACGCATCCAGCAGCGGGCGCAGGTAGGGGTTGACCTTCTCCTGCATGGTGCCGGGCAGGAAGCCGAGCTTTTCACCGGCTTCCACCGCCGGGCGCACCAGCACCAGCTTGCGGGCCAGCGAGCGCTTGAGCATGACGGTGGCGGCCGCGACAGCCAGATAGGTCTTGCCCGTCCCAGCCGGACCGCTGCAGAAGGTCAGGTCATGGTTTTCGATGGCGTCGAGGTACGCCCGCTGGCCGGCGGTGGCGGGTTTGATGGTGCGGCCGACCAGGTAAACGCTCATGCCGGCAGACAGCCGCAACTGACCGCGAGCGCTGCCGACGCCGGCCAGGGGCACCGCATCGACGGTGGCCACCATCTCCAGCAGTTGATGGCGATCGATCACCTCGCCGCGCTCGGCGGCCCGGGCCAGGCGTTCGATGAGGTTGGCGGCCTGTGCCACCGCCCGATCATCGCCGCGCAGGCGCAGGGTCGAATCGCGGGCCATGATGGAGATCGCCAGGGCTTCGCGGATGATCTTGAGGTTCCGCTCCGCCGGGCCGGTGATGGCCAGACGCGCCGGGCCGTCGGGAAGTTGGATGGTCAGTTCCATGTGATTCAGCCACCAGGCACTAGCCACGAGCCATGAGGGCTTGCGTTTCGTGCCTTTCCCTCATGGCTCGTGGCTCATGGCTAGTGGCTTTTCCTACTTGATATTCCAAATCGCGCGCAGCTCCTCAGGCGTGCTGGGCTTGAGCACGCGGCCGTGGACGCTGGACCATTCCACGAGTCGGCCCTTGGCGTCGTAGATGAACTTCTGCAGGGGCTCGGTGGGGGCCGGCCGCACGTTGACGCTCAGGCCGCCGCGCTGCGGGCCCTGCAGGATCGGCTCAATGCTCATGGTGTAGAGCACGATGTTCCCAGCCGCGGTGTTGTAGCAGTAAAATGCCATATCCATCGCACGGTGCGGCAGCATGGGCCCGATCAGCAGGCGATTGACCTGCGACAGATAGGCCAGGTCCGGCGTCTGCCACTGATGGGCGTTCTCGTCGGTGCGCCGTTCGGTGGGGCTTTCCAGGGTCAACTGAATGACGCCGCCGCTGCGCACGGCCGTCTCGCGCAGGGTGCCGGTGTCGGGCAGCTTCTCATTCAACCCGGGCAGGGTGCTTTCGCTGTCGGGCACGTTTGCTTTGCGGGTGACGCCCTGCGACCAGACTTCCTGCTTGCGGTCCATCGACTCGAAGTAATCGCCGAACATCTCATCGACGATGCCGTTGCTTTCGATGTGCGATCGCATCTGCACGCTGATGCCGTTGAGGCCCAGTTGCTGCTCAGCCCCGCATTGCAGGCGCATGTAGCCGACGTCCTTGCCGTCCTGCGTGATGCGCAGCCACAGCAGGGGCGGATTGGCATCGAGCATCTGCTGGCGATTGATGGATTTGAGCCAGGCGTCCCCAGCCTCCAGGCGCTGCGTGCGCAGCTTGTCCAACTCGAGCGGGTCCATGAACTGGATGCTCTGAACCACCGCATCAAAGAGCTTGGCGGCCTGCTGAAAAGCGGCGGCCGAGGTGGTCATCTGCAGATTGACGAAAGTGTACGGATCGATCAGCACGAAGACGTGCCCCATCACCCAGTTGCCGTTCTTCTCATCGGGCACCGTCATGTACAAGCGCCCGGCGGGACGGTCGGCCACGCTCTCGAGCGGCTGCGGATCATCCGTCGGCAGCCAGGATGGATACGGCAGCGTAAACTGGCGCACGGCTTCCTTCTTCAGGGCGTCGATGCTCAGCTCGTCCAGCGCCTGGCGGATGAACAGCGAGATCTGCGTGCCGTCAACCATCTGAAACAACACCAGGGCCTTGCCCGCCGGCCGATCGATCACCGTGGCGTTCTGGGGCGGGGCCAGCGACAGACCAAAACCATCCTCGCTCCAGCGCTGGGAACTGAGCAGCGAGTTATCGGCCGCCGCGACCGAGGCCGCTGCCAGCAACACGGAGCACCACAACAGCATCGAGCATCGTTTCATGGCAAGGTGGCTGAGCGGTAGATACTGCGGAACAGCAACAGGTTGTAGCGGGACATCATTTCGTCGTCGATCACGTCGCGCATATAAATCAGGGCCTCGTGTGTACGATCGCGTTCCCCGCCGCCGACCACCGCGAACAGGTGCATCACCACGCTGTCGGTTTCCTGGCTGTAGGCGTACAGCTCGAAATAGGTCATGTGCGTGCGCGAATCGTGCAGCACGTGCATCACCGGCTGCGAGATTTCTCCCGGGGTTAGCGCCTTGAGCAACTGCACCGTCAACTGCTGCGGCTCAATCGGCTGATTGTCCGCCAAGGGACTGATCACCAACTGCCGCGAGGGCCGATTGACGTCGGCCAGGACGGTGGCGGCGGGCAGAAGTTGGGCCCATGCGCCGCGATCTTCCTGGGCCTGCCATTGCTGGCCGAGGCTCAGATGGATCGAGCCGTTGTCTCCCGCCGCCCGTTGCCCGCGCAGAGGGGCGCCCATGTGGGCGTAGGCATAGGCGGCCGCCAGCGAACAGGTCAGGAGCACAGCCATGGCCGCGGCGACGGCGGCCCGCTGGCCGGTGATGCTGGCGATCCGTGGTGGTGGGGGCATGGTTTTATGGTAGGTGGCCGCGGTGCGGGGTGCAATCGGGAAAGTGAACAGTGGGAAGTGAAAAGTGAAAATGGGAAGGGGCGGCCGCACCACCAATTTTCACTTTTCACTTTGCGCTTTTCACTTTCACTTCTGTTCCACCAGAGCATACGCCACGTGCGTGACGCAACTGTTGATGCGCTTCAGGTGCGTCAGCACGTCCAGGTGAATGGCGCTGGATTCATGGGTCTGCGTTTCGCCCTGGCGCAGGCGGGCGAAGTGGCGGTCGCGCAGGACGCGGTCCTCTTCGCTCAGCCGATCCTTGTGCCGCAGCAGGCGCTGGGCCAGCACCGGGTCGCGGCTGTGGAAGGCGTTCTCCGCGATCAGCACGTTCTCGCGCACCTTGGAGTAGAAATCCTCCAGCTCGGCCCAGCCGTCATTGCTGAAGCGCACCTGCTGGGTGGCGCGTTTGACGGCCAGCTCGGCCAGGTTTTTGTCGATCAGGTCGCCGATGGTTTCCAGTTCGTTGAGGTAGCGCATCTGGCGCATGATCTCGCCGCGCTCGTCGCGCTCACCCTCGGTTGAAGCCAGGGCGGCAAGGTATTTCTTGATCTCGGCGTCCAGCAGATCGACCTGGTCGTCGCGCTCCTGCACCTGTCGGGCCAGCGCTTCATCCTGATCGCGCAAGGCCCGCCAGGCGTCTTCGAGCATGGAGCGCACGATCTCGCTGACGCGCAGGATTTCGCGCATGGATTGACCGAGTGCCAGGGCCAGACTGCCGCCGGTCGCTTCCGAGAGATAACGCGGTCCGAAGCGCTGCGTTTCCTGGACTGGTGATGAGGGCGTAATGGCGGCGACCAGGCGCATCATGGGTCCGATCAGCGGCAGGAACAGGGCGGCCGTGGCGATGTTGAACGCGCAGTGCGACAGCGCGGTCTGTTTATCCATGCCGCCGGGGATGGCGGATGCCGCTTTTGCCGCCTGCGGCAGCAGGGCGAGCACCGCCGCAGCAATGGCGAGCTTGGCCAGCAGGTTCGCCAAAGCCAACCGGCGACTGTCGATCTGCCGCCAACCCACCATCAAGGTGTTCAGGGCGATGCCGACGTTGGCGCCGACCACGGCAGCCAGGGCCACGTTCAAATCCACCACGCCCGCGGCTCCCAGTGCGATGACCAGGCCGATGGTTGCCGTGCTGGACTGCACCGCCACGGTCAGGGCGGCGATGATCAGTGCCAGCACCAGAGGGTAGAAGCCGGCCGCCTCGATCAGCATCTTGAAATGATCACTGGGCGCGCTTGAGGTGGCGGCGGTCTTGATGATGCCGATGGCCATGAAGATGAAGCCGACAGCGATCATCACCTGCCCGATGCCGCGTGAGCGGCTGGCGTGGGTGAACTGAAACAGCACCACGCCGATCAGCAGCAGGATCGGCGCATAGGCATCCATGCGCAGCGAGATCAGCAGCACCATCACGGTCAGCCCCACGTCCGCGCCCAGCACGACCGCGAACATCTGCCGCACCGAAAGCTGCCGCTCCTGCACCGCATGCACCGCCAGCAGGCTCATGGTGGTGCTGGAAGGCGCCAGCACGGAGACACCGACGCCGGTGAGAAACGCTCGCCAGCGTGAATCGGCCAGTTGACGCATCCAATCGCCGAGGCGCGGCCCGAACAGGCGATCGAGGCCCTTGCGCAGAAAGCGGATGGCGAACAGAATCAGCGCCACGCCGCCGGCAGTGGTCAGCAGTTGGAGCATGGAAGACTAGTGTATCTGAAGGAGAACCGGGTGCAGACTTTGGGGTTTAAGTTCGCGGGGTTTCCGGGAATGGTGGGGCGTCGGACCAGCGGCTGCTCATCCAGGTGGCGATGGCGGCATCGTAAACACTGGTGCGGGCAAACGCAGCCGAAGCCAAGGCGCGGCGAAGAGCCAGTCGTGTCGCGCCTTTGTTGACGGCCATATCGGTGGTGACGCGATCATATTGAGATGGATCGGTCACGCAGGTGACGTAGCGATGGTTCTTGGCGGCGCTGCGGATCATGGAGGGGCCGCCGATGTCGATGTTTTCGATGGCGTCCTCGTCGGTGACATTGGGCTTGGCGACCGTCTGCTCGAAGGGATAGAGATTGACCGCCACCAGGTCGATGGGGGTGATGTTGTGCTGCTTGAGAGCGTCGGCGTGTTTGTCGCGCAGGGCGAGCAGGCCACCGTGGACTTTGGGGTGAAGGGTTTTGACGCGGCCGTCCATCATTTCGGGGAAGCCGGTGACTTTTTCGATACTGGTGACTTCGAGGCCGGCCTCAGCCAGAGCGCGGGCGGTGCCGCCGGTGGAGATGATGGTGACGCCGTGCTGCACGAGCGCGCGGGCGAAGGGAATCAGGTCAGTCTTGTCGCTGACTGACAGCAATGCCGTCTTGATGGGGACCAGATCGGTCATGGGGCAACGCCGAGGAGGAATCGAAGGAAACTCAAGCCGGATCAAGCCGAATCATGCGGCCGCGGGGCGAGATCAGGATCAGGCTGTCATCCGGTCCGATCAGCGTACGGGCCACCGGATCGTTGGTGGGCACGCGGCGCAGGATGCGGCCACTGTCAGCCTCGATCAGCAGCAGTTGCTGGGGCGCCAGGGCCAGCAGGTTGTCGCCCTTGCCGGTGATGGGTTTGAGTTTCTCATCGATCACCCATCGCGGCTTGGTGCCGTCGGTGGTGTCCAGAGCAACCAGCCCTTTGCCGGGCACGGGCAGAAAGACATTGGTGCCGATAGCCTTGGGCGTTTCGGTCAAAGACACCGCGGCGGGATACTTCCACTTGTCCTGGCCGGTGGCGCGGTCGAGTGCGTAGAGGAAAGTGTCATTGCAGGCGAGATAGATGTTGCTGCGATCGTAGGCCGGGGGCACCGTCACGGCGCCGAAGGTTCGGCCGTGCCACGACGGATGGCCGGTGCTGGCGTCGAGCATGATGTAGGTGCCCTTGGTGTCAACCGCGAACACGTTCAGTCCGACGGAGATCGGCCGGGTGGCGATGCGTGCGGTCAGCTTGTACTTCCAGCGATAGCGGCCGGTGATCAGGCTATGAGCGTAAACGGTGCCGTTGACGGTGCCGAACATGGCCTTGTCGTCGACCAGCATGGGGCCGTCGATGACGGTCTCAGCCAGCGGGCCGGAGTTGAGGATGTCGCCGGACTGCGGGTCAAGCTCGTACATCGTGGTCTGCGAGTTGATGTAGATGACATCCTCGAAACGGATGGGCGCGAACAGTTTTTCCAACTCGGTGCCGATCTGCGTATTCCACAAGGTCTTGCCGGTGCGGATGCTGATGGCGGTAACGACGCGTTGGCTGCTGACGGTGACCAGTTGATCCTCGAGGACGACCGCGGCGACCAGATCGACAGAGCTGTGCAGCTTCAGATCGCTGGCCCAGTGCGGACGGTAACCCAGGTCGTAGGCGGCGTTGGCCCCGATCAGCAGGCCCTGGCCGTCGCTCCGGTAGCGTTGGCTCCACGAGCCGCCGCTGGATGAACAGCCGGCCGCGATGAGGGTCATAGCCAAAAGCCAGGCGATACTGCTACGTTTCATGCCCATGCTCCCTGAAGGCTCCACAGTCACGGAAGTATCGGTCACCGCGGCGATAACGTCAAGCAATCACCCCTCGGGGGCCGCCCCCTCCCCGTTGCCGACCGCCGTGGCCGGGCGCAGAATCAGCCCCAACGCCACGCCCAGCAGCAGGAATCCGATCAGCCGGTCCACGATCATCGCCAGCGTGTAATCCGCAGGAAAGTGCATCCAGTTCCAGTTCATCAGGTCGGCCAGCAGCACCGGCAGCAGCCCCAGCAGCACCACAAAACCCACCCGGGCCAGGTAGCGGCGGATCCGTGTGACCGCCAGCAGCATGGCTGCAACGCCCGCCGCCAGCAGGTTCAGCAGGTAGCCGATCACGAACGCACCCGGCGGCATCAGGGGCGCGCCATCCGGATCGATCACCAGCACGCCCACCGGCCCCTGCTCATGCACATAAGCAGCCGCCTGGTAAACCTGCGGATCATTCAGGTCGGCCGGCAGAGGCGGAAAGACATACACCCCCGGCTTGTCCGCCACGGTCGTTAACTGCTTGAGCGGCTGCTCAGCCCCGTACAGATCGTGGATCGAGTTGCTGTGGATCGGCAAGACGAGCCAGGCCAGGACGCCCCAGACGTAGAGAATCACGCTGCCGACGAACGCAGCCAACAGGATGCGAGCCATCGTGCCCTCCCGTGGTTATTTCAGGGCGTTGCGGCTGACCGCGGCGGCAAAAAGGGTCTCGAACAGTTCAGCGTGCAGCCGGGCCTTTTCCAGGTCATCGCCCCAGGTGATCAGCCCGCCGCGACGGATCAGCAGGCCGCACTGCACCGGCTGGCGGGGATCCTTCAGCATGGCGATCAGTTGTCGCTCCGATGCGCCGTGGATGGAAGTGACCGGGGCCACGATCGGCAGCCATAGCCGGTCTGTCGGTCGACCGTTGGGCAGGTGACGCAGCAGGTCGTAGCTTTCCAGCGTCAACCCGTCGTGATTGGCCCAATGTTCGGACACCGCGATCCCGGCCGGCGACTGCGTGACGATCACCGCCCCTGCCCCGGCATGTTGCACCAGCAGACGATGCAACTGCGCCTGCGGCCAGGCTTTGTCGATCTGCTCGTCCTCCAGCACCTGACAATCCGCCGACTCGAGGGTCGCTTTGTCGCAGCCGTCGGGTGTGATCAGCAGCCGCGTCGGATCCCGGCGTAAGGCCACGCTCAGGTGCCCGCCGCCGCCGAGCATCCAGCCGCGATGGGCAAACAGCCCGGCGATCCGGCAGATCGCCTCGGCCAGCGCCGCCCGGTCCGTGTCCTGTTGCGCGTGTGAGATCGGAAGTGCGTCAAATTGCTCGTTGTCGATTTGCGACATTACCGCAGTATAACAGCAAAACAGGGCCTCAAGCCTGGTTCTCCGTGGTCAACCAGAACCGGCCGATCCGGACGTCAAACTCGTAGCCATCCTCCCGCCGCATGCGGTAGTGGCCCTCCATGGTGCCCCAGTGCGTGGGCAGCTTGCAGAAGCTGGTGTATTTGAACGCACGGTTGGGTTCGAGGATCGGCTGCTCACCCACCACGCCGTCGCCGTCAACTTCCTGCTGCGTGCCCGAGCCGTCGATGATCTGCCAGTGCCGGCTGATCAACTGCACCGTGTGCGGGGAGGAATTGAGGATCAGGATGCGATAGCCGAAGTAGTACTCGTGCCGGTCCGGCTCCGATTCCTCGGGCAGATAGTACGCACGCGCTCCCACGCGTATGCCCTCGGTGGTCACGTCCGACATGATCGGCGTCGCCATGGCACCAGCATAACGGATCGACTGCGATCAACGAAAATGGACCCGGCTGGCGCCCGCCATCTCAGTCGGTTTATGAAAAGTCCTTGGGTGTGCCGCATTAGCCGGTATGAGCACGGGCACACCTGGCGAGCGAAGTCGGCCAGCCCAGACGCACGTGCTTCAACTGTGAACCGTATCAGTCGCCATCGCAGCAATGCTTGCACGTTCAGGCGATCTGCCGGGCCCATTGCTGCATGCGGCGGACCTGGCTCTTGTTGATGCGGTAAAGCCGATAGGGCCCCTGCACGCGCTGGCTGACCAGGCCGGTCTCCCGCAGCAGCAGCAGATGGCGCGAGAGCGTGGGCATGGCGACGTCCAGATCGCTGAGCAACTGTCCGACCGTGCGTTCACCCTCCGCCAATCGCTTCAACACCCGCCGCCGCAGCGGATGCGCCAATCCCCGAAACACATCCGTGCGATCCGCCTCGGTCATCAATGGTCTGCTCATAGAAGATAGCATTTAGCCTAAATGCTATCTGATGTCAAGTCGTGTAGTGGGTTAATCCGGATGCCACACCCGTGTGCTGGTGTGCATGGCGTTGCTCGCGACCGGCGCGTGGCCTTGGCGCCTGTCACCATAAACCACCACCTCAAGTCGAATAACGGTTCATCCTGCAGGGTGCAGCAGCGGCGGTTTGCCGGGCAGGGGCTGTCGGCGATCAATACGGGGCGTACTTCATTTCGCGCCGCAGCGACCTACAATGTGGCCCATGATGCTCCAAGTCGCTTTGTTCGTTTTCCTGCCGGCCACTGCGGTTGCATCGCTGCAGCCACCGCCACCGGAAGGGGTCTGGGTGCGACAGGGTTACGAATTGACTGTTGCCGCAAAATGCGAGTTCGGGCCGCGCTTCATGGCGTTTAATGATGCGGGGCATCTGTATGTTTCCTATCCTTCCGGCGGGGATATCTATCGACTCAGCGACAGCGATGCTGACGGCTATTACGAAACCCTCACGCCCTTCATCCGCGGCTATCCCAAGGTCCACGGGCTCCAATGGTTCGATGGCTTCCTTTACTTCACCCAGCCCGGAGCCATCCATCGTGCACGCGATGTCAACGGCGACGGCAAGGCGGATCAGTTCCAGACCGTCGTCGGCCGCTCACAACTGCCCGATGCCACGCGCGGACACTGGTGGCGATCCATTCTGATCCACGACGGCCGCATCTACAGCTCCGTCGGCGATCCCGGCAACATCACCGATGTCGATGGCAACGACTCGCAGGAAGACGACGAACGCGAAAAAATCTGGTCCTTCGCACTCGACGGCTCAGACAAGAAACTGTTCGCCACCGGCCTGCGCAACACCGAAAAGCTCGTGATCCGCCCCGGCAGCAATCCCCCGGAAATCTGGGGCATGGACCACGGCTCGGACTGGTTCGGCAAGCCCCTCGGCGACGACAACAACCATCAGCCCATCACCGATCTGAACCCGCCCGACGAGATGAACTTCTACGTGGAAGGCGGGTTCTACGGCCACCCCTTCATCACCGGTAATCGCGTGCCACGCATCGAATTTCAGAACCGTCCCGACATCATCGACCTGGCTGCCCGCACCATGCCGCCGCAGTGGTGCACGCCCGCGCACTGGGCCCCCAATGCCATGTGCTTCTACACCGCAGACCAGTTCCCCGCCGACGTGCGCGGCGATGCCTTCGTCGCCTTCCACGGCTCGTGGAACCGCTCGACCCGGGCTGGGTATCAGGTCGTTCGCGTGCTCTTCGAAGACGGCCGTCCCTACGGCCAACTGCCCTATGTCAAATTCCTCAGCGACGATGGTCAGGTGCTCGGCCGGCCCGTGGATGTGGTGGTCGCGCCGGATGGCACGCTGCTGATTTCCGATGACGCAGGCAAAACGATCTATCGCCTGCGTTACGTCGGGCAGTAGTCACGCTCTACAATGTTGCGGATGTCCGATCGCCGCCCCAGGCTGGATGATCTGCTGGCCAAGGCACGCGACCTGCCGCGTGTGCCGGGGGTGTATCTGATGAAAGATGCCCAGGGGCGGGTGATCTACGTGGGCAAGGCGGCCCGCTTGCGCGATCGTGTCGGCAGCTACTTCGTGCCCTCGGCCGACCTGGGCTCACCCAAGAAGCAGCCCATGCTGGAGATCGTCGAGGACTTCGACATCATCGAGTGCGAGGGCGAATGGGAAGCGCTGCTGACCGAGAACCGCCTGATCAAGGACATCCACCCGCGCTTCAACCAGCGCCTGACCGACGGCAAGAGCTTTCCCTACCTGGTCATCACCATCAAGGACGATTTCCCGGGCATCTACATCACCCGCGATCTGGCTGACCCGCAGTTCAAGGGGGCCAAGGTCATCGGGCCTTTCACCAGCGTGTACGCACTGCGGCAGAGCGTGCAGTTGCTTCAGCGCGTGTTCAAGTTCCGCACCTGTCACCTGGAGATCAAAGCGGACGATCCGCAGCTCAAGTTCTTCCGTCCCTGCCTGCTCTATCCGATCAAGCAGTGCACCGGGCCCTGTGCGGCCAGGATCAGCCGCGAGGCTTACCGTGAGGACATCGACCGCTTCATTCGTTTCATCGAATCCAAACGTTCGGTCATGCTGCGCGAGTTGAAGCAGGAGATGGCCGCCGCCGCGGCCGATCAGCAGTACGAGCGGGCGGCCGCGCTGCGCGATCAGATCCGTGCTATTGAAAAGCTGGACGAGCGCGGCAAGCGCAGCCAGCAATGGCAGCCTGAAACCGAAGTATTCAATCTCGACCCCCGGAAGGGTTTGGAATCGCTTCGCAGGACGTTGGGTTTGACCGAGCCGATCCGCTGCATCGAGGCCATTGACATTGCCCACCTGCAGGGCGGTGAAACCGTGGGCAGCAAGGTTTGTTTTGTCGATGGCCGGGCGCTGAAGAACGAGTACCGCCGCTATCGCATCCGCACGGTGACCAACGATGATTACATGGCCATTCGCGAAGTGGTCAGCCGCCGTTATCGTGACGCAGGCGCCGGCCAGGAGCTTTATCCGGACGTCATCCTGATTGACGGCGGCCTTGGTCAATTGCACGCGGCCCAGGAAGCTTTCGAGCAGCTCGACGTGCAGCCGCCCATGGTGATCGCGTTAGCCAAGAAGGAAGAGCTGCTATTCACGCAGGCCCGACATGAGCCGATTCGCCTGGGCCGTGACAACCTTGGTTTGCGTCTTTGCCAGGCCATTCGTGACGAAGCGCACCGATTCGCTCAGCACTACCACCACATTCTTCGCCGCAAAAAAACGCTGGATGAATGAAGGCGGCCGTTGTTGCGATTCAGTTACAGTTTTGATCCTTTCTAAGCTTGGTCAGTAGTTCCCGCAATCACTACACTTCCGCTTATCTGTTCGTCATGCGCCGCACAGGCGTTGTCGATGAACAGAGCAGCCGAGCACGCGTGGCTCGCTCGGCCGGCCCCCACACCGAACACCGCCACGATTCGAGGATCCAGTCATGCTGTCTTCTTTTCATCGTTTTTCGCTGATCGCTCTGATCAGCCTGTTTGTCGCGGCGTCCACGGCCAACGCCGACGAGCCGACCACGATGGCCCAGATGGCGCAGGAGTTGGCCTCGCTGCGCAGCGAAGTGGCCCAGTTGCGTTCCGAGCGCGATCAGACCTGGCTCAACGAGCGGCGGGCTGAGGAAGTCAAGACCCTCATCTGCGAAGTGCTCAACGACGCCGACCAGCGGGCTGCCCTGCTCGATAACGGCGTCACGGCCGGCTACGACGGCAAGTTCTTCGTCGCCAGCGCCGACAACGCCTTCCGCCTGAATCTCTCCGGCGTGGCCCAGGTCCGTTACATCGCCAACAGCCGTGAGGACTCCGGCCAGGATGACTTCGAGAGCGGCTTCACACTCCGCCGCGTCGAGGTGGCCTTCAGCGGGCACGTGGCCAACCCGCGCATCACTTACCTGATCAACCTCGCCAGTTGCCGCGACGCGGAGATCGTCAACCTTCAGGACATGATCCTGCGTTACGCCTTCAACGACAACTGGTCCGTTTACCTCGGCCGCACCAAGGCCCCGGTGCTGCGCGAGGAGATCATCAGTTGGCACATGCAGCAGATGATCGAGCGCTCCTTGGTCAACTACGCCTTCTCGCCTGAATACGTCGAAGGCGCCGGCATCACCTACCAGAACGACACCGTGCGCGTCTCGGCCATGTTCAACGACGGCGCCCACTCCGGCTCCTACGGCGGCATCGGCAACGATTACCAGAACGACCAGGCTGACTATGCCATCAGCGCCCGCGGTGAGTACAAGCTGGCCGGTGAGTGGAACCAGATCAACGACTTTAACGCCTGGTCTGGTGAGCCCACCAGCTCCGTCATCGGCGCGGCCATCCACCACGAAGTCGGTGAGACCGGCGACGGCGGCGCCAGCAATGCCAACGACAAGACCCTGGTCTGGACCGTCGACGCCTCATTGGAAACCAACGGCCTGTGCCT
>CAYYGM010000078.1:0-19665 GCA_964471555.1 uncultured Phycisphaeraceae bacterium | reverse complement strand
TCTACGGGGCCTTGACGATGCCGGCCTTCCCCCCGGAAGTGATGTGCCGCGCGAGCGGTGCATCTGGGTGTCGCTTCGCTGCGCGCGTGGCGGGTTTGGGCCGATCTGACCCGTCATGCGCCAGTGAGGCGATTTTTATCAACGAGCCGGACTGAGCGGCCGGGCTACTGAGCGTCGGTCGGCTTGACGTAGGCGGGGTTCGGCTTGGGCACCAGCGCCTGGGTCTCGACCAGATGTTTCGTCAGCAGCTCGTTCATCGCGGCAGCCCGTTGCGGCATGGCGTCGGCAAGGTTCGTAGTTTCGCCGATGTCGGTTGACAGGTTGTAGAGCTCCAGTCGGTCCTCCTGGTTCGGACCGTCGGCGAAGTAGCGGATCAGCTTGAAGTCACCCTGCCGCACGGAAGCTGACGGCAGATTGCCCGTCGCGGGAACGTAATGCGGGAAGTGACAGAAGACGGCCTCGCGCTGGAGCGGTTCGGTTTGTTGCAGCATCGAAGCAAGACTGACCCCGTCGAACACCTGATCCGCTTGCGGTTCCAGGCTGAGCATTTCAAGAATCGTCGGATAGTAGTCCACGCTGGTGACAATCTCGTCGCTGGTCGAGCCGGCCTTGACATGGCCGGGCCAGACGATGATCAGCGGCACGCGGACGCCGCCCTCATAGATCGATCCCTTGCCGTTACGCAGCGGCGCGTTGTTCGTCGGCGGCATATCTTCGACCACGTCGTACATGTTCCCGCCATTGTCCGACGTGAAGATGATGATCGTGTTCTCAGCCAGCCCGGCTTCGTCAAGGGTGTCCAACAGGCGGCCGACCGCATCGTCCAACGGTTCGATCATGGCGGCCATAATCGGATTGTGCTGGGGATTGTCCGAATCGACCTTGTCACGATACTTGTCGATCAGCGGCTGCTTGGCCTGGTAGGGAGCGTGGACCGAGTAATCCCAGAAGCAGAGGAAGAACGGCCGCTGCTGGTTCTTCTGCATGAATCCGACAGCCTCGATGGCCAGGCGGTCGGTGATGTGCTCGCCCGGGATCGGTTGCGGGATGGTGTCGATCGGCCAAGGTGCAAAGTAACGAGAGCCCGGCGGGCCGGGGTGACGACGTCCGCCGATCACCAGATCAAACCCCTGGTTCTCCGGCAGATAGGGATCGCGGCCAAGGTGCCACTTGCCGAAGAAGCCGTTCGTGTAGCCGACCTCTTTCAAGGCCTCGGCCACGGTGAAATATTCATTGGGCAAGCGCGTGCGTGTGCCCGGCGTCAGGGCCTTCTGTGTTGCCGGCCCCTTCTTCGGCAGTGTCGGGTCGAGCACGACTTGTTCAATATGGCAGGCGGGCGTGGTCAGTCGAAGTCGGTGCGGATACTGGCCGGTCAGGATGCTTGCTCGCGTCGGTGAACACAATGGACTGGCGGCATAGGCGTTTGAGAAAGTCATCCCCCGCGCGGCCAGTCGTGCGATGTTGGGCGTTTCGTAGAACGTGCTCCCATAGACCGTGGTATCGCGCCAGCCCAGATCGTCGGCCAGGAAGAAAACGATGTTGGGGCGACTCGGTTCCGCGGCCAGGGTCGGCGCCGCGAACATCGCCGGCAGCACAAATCGGGCGAGCTTATTCATGGACACAGCGATCTTTCGGCCAAGTGAGTTGAAGGGTCCGCGTAAGCACCTTTATACCCAAAGTTGTCACCCGGCGGACAGATGCGGTGTTACTCGTTGGCAAGTTCAAATGAAAAAGCCCACGCCTGGGCGGACGTGGGCTTAAGAATTCTCCCGTATTCCCTTGAATTGGTTAATCCATCATGCCCGCAAACATGGGCGTGGACAGATAGCGTTCGCCGAAGCTGGCGGCGATGGTGACGACGGTTTTGCCTTTGTTTTCCGGCTTGCTGGCCCAGCGGCAGGCGGCGGCGACGTTGCCGCCGGAACTGATGCCGACGAACAGGCCTTCTTCCTTGGCCAGGCGCTTGGCCCAGTCGAAAGCCTCGTCGTTGCCGACCTGCTCGGTGCCGTTGAGCAGCGAGACGTCGAGGTTCTTGGGCACAAAGCCGGCCCCGATGCCCTGGATCTTGTGCGGGCCGGGCTTGACGGGTTGGCCTTGCATGGTCTGGGTGATGACCGGCGAATCAGTCGGTTCGACGGCGATGGCGACAAAGTCACTGTTGTGATTGCGGATGCAGCGGGTAACGCCGGTGATGGTGCCGCCGGTGCCGACGCCGGTGACGATGGCATCGACATTGCCGCCGGTGTCCTGCCAGATTTCGGCGCCGGTGGTGCGTTCGTGCACGGCCGGGTTGACGGGGTTGTCGAACTGTTGGGGCATCCAGGCGTTGGAGGTGGTGCCGACCAGTTCAGCGGCTTTTTCGATAGCGCCTTTCATGCCTTTTTCCGCGGGGGTGAGCACCAGGTTGGCGCCCAGGCCGCGGAGCAGGGCGCGGCGTTCGCGGCTCATCGACTCGGGCATGGTGAGTGTCAGCTTGTAACCCTTGGCCGCGCAGACGAACGCCAGGGCGATGCCGGTGTTGCCGCTGGTCGGCTCGATGATGTGGGTGTTGGAGTCCAGAGCCCCGGCCATCTCGGCGGCTTCGATCATGGCCCGGCCGATGCGGTCCTTGACGCTGGCCATGGGATTGAAGAACTCGCACTTGACCAGCACCGTAGCGTCCTTGGGGGCCAGCTTTCGCAGCTTCACCAGAGGCGTGTTGTAGGTCGTCTCGATGATGTTGTCGTAGACGGTGTTGCGGCTGGCGGTGGCGTCGGCGGTGGTGTTCATCGTTGTTTGTCTCCAGGGTGTGGCATGTGGATGATTTCTAGTCTCATGTTAAGCTTCAGACAGCCGGATCGCAATGGATCGGCCGCCATTGGGTAAAATCCTGCCGTGGACGCGGAATCACCAAACCCCAAACGCCGACGCAGCCGAAAACGCCGTCTGGCGCTTATCCTGCTGCTGGGAATCGGAGCTTACTTCCTGTTTATTCTTGGTTTACAACGTGCCGTGCTTTTTCCCACCCGCCTGCTGCCCGACGTGCACGCAGATAAGGCCCCGCCGGGCGTCGAGGTGCTGACCCATGCGATCGACGGCGGCAAGGTGGAAGCCTGGCTGATGCTGCCGAAGCAGGCCGCACCGGAGGGTGCGGGCTGGCCGCTGCTGATCTTCGCCCATGGTAATGGCGAGTTGATCGATTTCTGGCCGGAGGCACTCAAGCCGTACAACCAGCGCGGCCTCGCGGTGCTGCTGGTCGAGTACCGCGGTTATGGAAGAAGCGCAGGCAAACCGACCGAGGCGAACATCGTCGGCGACTTCATTGACTTCTACGACCAGGTCACCCAGCGTCCCGACATCGATGCTGCTCACGTCATCCTGCACGGCCGCTCCATCGGCGGCGGCATCATGGCGCAACTCGCAGACCGCCGTCGCTTTGCCGGGTTGATCCTCGAATCGACTTTCACCAGTGTGCCCGATGTTGCCCGCTCGTATCTCGTGCCCGGTTTTCTGATTCACGACAAGCTGCAAGTGCGCCGCGTCATCGCTGACTTTGAAGCCCCGATGCTGATCATGCACGGGCTCGATGACCGGGTGATCCCGCCAGTGCATGCCCTGAACAATCGGGCCGCGTGTCCCGGCTCCAAGCTTGTCCTTTTCGATCACATGGGCCACAACGATCCGCCGCCACACGAGCCGTACTGGGCTGCGATTGATGAACTTTTAACCCAGGCGGGTGTCCCTTCGACGACCGACACCCCTGGGCCTACAATGGTTGCTTCACCCTCAACAAGGAACCTGGAAATGATCGAACGTAAAGGCGTTGTCACTCTCAAAGGCAATCCCGTCACCGTGCTGGGCCCGGAGCTGAAAGTGGGCGAAAAAGCCCCGGATTTCACGCTCAAAGCCAACGACATGTCCGACAAGACGCTGGCCGATTTTGCCGGCAAGATCAAGATCATCAGCGTGGTGCCCTCGCTGGACACGCCGGTCTGCGACACCGAGACCCGTCGCTTCAACCAGGAAGCGGCAAATCTGGGAAACGACGTGGTGATCCTGACCGTGAGCGTGGACACGCCCATGGCCCAGAAGCGCTGGTGCGGGGCGGCCGGTGTGGACAAGGTGGTCACCCTGTCTGATTTCAAGGATCACAGCTTCGGCCTGGCCTATGGCGTGCGGATCAAGGAAGTGGGGCTTCTGATGCGGGCGGTGTTCGTGCTGGATCGAAACGACAAAATCGTTTACATTCAGAGGGTGCCGGAAGTGGCCCAGGAGCCGGACTATGCAGCCGTCCTGGGCGCGGCGGGCCAGGTGCACTGATCGGAATGCTTAATGGGAGTTCGGCCATGAACAAGAAGGTGCTGCTCAGCGCGGCGGTTTGCGTCACGATCCTGGGGGCCATGCTCGGCTGGCAACAGCGCTCTGAAGCCATCCCCTCCCGCACGCAGTTCAACGTGCGCGTCGTGGCCGGCGTGTGGGAAAACTTCAACACCACACGGGACAAGACCGGCTTCGTGGGCACGGGTCGCGTGATCGTCGGGCACCACAAGGCCATCATCTCGATCCCCACCATCACCAAGGGCGCGGATCAGATTTCCTTCAACCTCGACACGCTGGCCCCCACGTACTCGGGCAGCAGGTGGAACGGCGAGGGCGAAGTCACCGTCACCGTGGGCGGCAATACCTACACGATTGATGTCCGGGTCACCCTGCGCCTTCAGAAGCAGCGCGACGGCAAGTGGATTGTGACCGTAACCATGAACGGCGGCCGCGGCCAGGTGGTGCTGCGCGTTCGTCTGCGTGGGGTCAACACAATCGGCGCTACGATCTGACACGCTGCGATATTCCCCGGGATTCCTCACCGGCTGATGGGTGCCACAGCCCCTGGTCCGCCTCGAACAATTTGCTGCCAGTCGTCCGCTTGCTTGACTTGGAGGGCGGGCGATGCAGCGTCCAACGGAACTGACCCGGCGGCCAATAGCCTGCAATCCGGCTGGTGTCATGGGTTTTCTTCTGCAATTGGATGCAATAGCCTTTATGGCAGGGCGTTGGTCCAGGCGACGGGCCGTCGCGATCCATCGCAAGTTGGTCACAACGCCGTTCTCTGCTGAAAAAGGAGATCGTCATGAAACGACTGTTGCTTCCTTCGATTCTGATCACCGTCATGGCGGGGCTGTCGGCCGTGTCCTGGGCCGCGGTCAACAAACGGACGCTGGGCGATTACGACCTGCACGTTCGCAGCCTGGTGGTGCAGCCGGGTGATGATGCTCCCACCCGCACCCTGCTGCGCGGCACAGGCACCGCCACCATCGCCCCGCAGCAGGCCACCGTCCAGATCGATCCCCTGGTCAACGGTGATGACTCGGTCACCATCGACAGTTCCGATCCGCTGCACATCACGCGCATTCGCGGCGTGTTTGCCGGCAAGGGCGCGGCCGCGGTGCAGGTGGGCGGCACATCCGCTGACCTGAACACGCATGAGGTGATCCGAGTCCGCTGGTCTCGCGTCGGCCCCATCCTGCGCGGCGCCATCGTGGGACGCACGGACGATGGCAGCGTGAAACTGCGTACCGCGGTGCGCGGGCGCATCACTCCGTCGCCCCCGGAAGTTGAACCACAGTGATCGGAAGTTCATCCCAAGCTCACTCGCCGAGGCACTTGACCTCGGCTTTTTTATTGTCCCGGTCGGCCGGCCCTGCTAATCTGAGAACATGTGTGAGACGGGTGCCACGACCGTGTGTCGGCCGTGCCGATCCTCACAGCGCGTAGCATGGCACGGCCGCACGCGACCGTGGCACCCTGCGGCTCGATGCCCATGGCCCTCTCGCACATGTTTTGAAAAAAGAAACGCAAAGGAGCCAGCATGGAATACCGTTACCTCGGCCGCACCGGCATCCGCGTCAGCCCGCTGTGCGTGGGCACCATGACCTTCGGCGACAAGACTGATCAGGATGAAGCCGATCGCATCGTGCAGAAGGCCATCGACGCGGGTTTCAACTTTTTCGACACCGCCAACGTCTATACCGACAGCCGCTCCGAGCAGGTGCTGGGCAAAGCGGTGGCCAGGACCGGCATGCGCCAGCACCTGGTCATCGCCACCAAGTGTCACGGCAACATGCACAAGGATGTGGCCATGAACCCCAACCAGTGGGGCAACAGCCGCCGCCAGATCATCGAGCAATGCGAAGCATCGCTGCAACGGCTGAACATGGACTACATCGATCTCTATCAGATCCATCGCCCGCACTCAGCCTGCGCCATCGACGAAACCCTGCGGGCCCTGGACGACCTGGTGCGCAGCGGCAAGGTGCGCTACATCGGCTGCTCGACGTTCGCCGCCTGGCAGGTGGTCGAAGCGCTCTGGTGCAGCGATCGGCTGGGATTGAATCGCTTCGTCACTGAGCAGCCGCCGTACAACCTGCTCGACCGCCGCATCGAGCGCGAGTTGATCCCCATGGCCCGGACGTTCGGGTTCGGGTTGATCCCGTGGAGCCCGCTGGCGGCCGGGTTCCTCAGCGACAAGTACCAGCGCGGCAAAGCGCCCACCGAAGGTCGCATGTCCCGGCCGGTGTACATCCGTAAGGGCGCATTGGAGTTGGATGCCGCCTGGAAACTGCTGGACGTGCTGCGCGAGATTGCACAGGAAAAATCGTGCACGGTCGCTCAACTGTCGATCGCCTGGTGCATGAATCAGCCGGGCATCACCAGCGCCATCATCGGGCCGCGCACGCTCGAGCAGTTCGAGGACAACGCCTTGAGCCTGGGCGTCACGCTGACGGCCGAGGATCATCAGCGCATCGACGCGGTGAGTCCGCCCGGCAGTTGCATCGATGCGACCTACTACGAAGCCGACTTCGGCCCCGGCGCTCATCGCTGGTGAAAAACCAAGGCAACCGCGGATGAACGCAGATAAACGCGGATGAATGGATGCCACGGATGAACACGGATGCGCACGGATAAAAATCAAAACGAATTGAAATCAATCCGTGTCCATCTGTGTTCATCCGTGGCTAAACTCTTGTTTTGAATCCGCGTTCATCCGCGTTCATCTGCGGTTACTCTGTTTCGACCATGACGCAACGACCTGTTCACAGTGATGGCCGAATCCACGGAGCGGTGGTGGGGTTGCGCCGCGATGATGGGCGCTGGCTGCTGATCCGGCGGGGCGAGAGGGTGCTGCTGTCGCCCGGCGGCGTGTGCTTCCCCGGCGGCGGCATCGAGATCGGCGAGGAGCCGGAAGCCGCGGCTGTGCGCGAGATCCGCGAGGAACTGGGCGTCGAGGTCGAACTGGTGCGGAAGGTCTGGGACTATGACTGCCCGGATCGCCCGCTGCGCCTGATCGGCTACCTCGGCTCGACCACGGCTGTGCAGTTTCAGCCGGACCCGTTCGAGGTGGCGGAATTGCTGTGGCTGACCCGCGATGAAGCGGCGGCCATGCCCGACGTGATCCCCGGCACGATGCAGTTCATCGAGCAGTTGGAAAGCGCCCTCAGTTAACCAAGCGGCACCAGCAGAAACATCCCCACGATGGCTGCCCCGACTGCCACGCCGACCCACAACGGCCAACCCTTGCGGAAGCCGGCAATGCGCGTCAGCCAGGCCCAGTTCAGCAGCAGGTGCACGAGCATGATGGCGCAGAAGCCCAGGGCCACGTACAGGTGCAGATCGCCCCATTCGTGGCGGGTCAAACCCAGCAGGGACGGCATGGGCTCACCATGTCTGCCGCCCCCGGCCCGGCCCTGACCGTGCGGCAAGCGCAGCCAGAGCATCAATCCCGTGCCCAGCATGAAGCACAGGGACAGGTAAAGCAGCAGGTTCAATACGCGGCGGATCCAGTTTTTCATATCGCAACCCTTAACGCCCGGGGATAGCCATCCCCGGGCTTTGGAAGAGGAACCCGCGGTCGAACAGGTAAACCGCGCCGCCCTCTTCCACATGTCCCTGGATATAACGCACGATGTTGACCTGATGTTGCCGATCGCGGTTGGGATCCATTTTGGGACGAACGCCCCATACCGGGCT
This sequence comes from uncultured Phycisphaeraceae bacterium, assembly GCA_964471555.1. Classification (GTDB taxonomy): domain Bacteria; phylum Planctomycetota; class Phycisphaerae; order Phycisphaerales; family Phycisphaeraceae; genus JADLFV01. The sequence goes on along the minus strand of CAYYGM010000078.1, from coordinate 11,664 downwards.
GCCCGGTTTCAGCCCCTGATCCCTGAGCACAAAGGAGGCGTGCTTGCGTGCCCGGCCGATGAAATGCCGCGGGGCTGGATCGCGCCCGTCGCGCAACAGGCTGGCGGCACACCGCCGACGCTGGTCGGTCGTCAGTAGTGGGAAACGCGCTTCGAGGTGGAAATGATTGCTCATGATCGCCAGGGCGAGCACTTCGACTTTGTCCTGCTCGAACTTGTCCACCATGGCAAGGCAAGTCCACTGCCGTTGCGCGATGGTCAGCCGCACCGGTGGATGGCGGAGAGATGTTTTTGAAATCTCGAAGATGGGCGCGAACACGCCCGGCGGTGGCGGATGCCGGTAGTCGCCCTCGACGTGTTGACGGTGCTGGAAGGTGCGAAACCCGCGCGGGTCGCCGCGGAGCCAGGTGCCGTAGGTGCTGCCCACAGCGTGATACCAGTTGTGCCAGGCATTGGGATTGGGGCCGCCGGACATGGCGCGAGTGTATCCCCAACGCCCGGGGATGGCTATCCCCGGGCTTTAAGGTTGTTCAACTTGCCCTCGATGAACGGCAGATGGTGGTCGAGGTGGTCGGCATAGCGCCGCAGCAGTTGTTCCAGGGTCAGTGCACCATCGACACTGTGCAGGCCGCTGCGCTGGAAGTCCGTGTCGGTCAGTTGCCGCAGCACCCTTGCCCATTGGCGGCGGCCGATGTCGAACAGCATGGCTGCCTCGTCCATCGACTGGGCGTGCGGGTGCAGCTTCTCGATGAAGGCCGTCTCGTCCGCATTGGCCAGGGCGGGTTTGTGCTCAGCCACCACGCGCTTCATGCGATCGATGCCGATGGCGTCCATGTCGGTGAGGTGGATGACCAGTTCATGGATTGACCATGTGCCTGGGGCGCTGCGCAATTTTGCGATGTCGGGCGACACCGCCTTGATTGCACCGCGCAGTTGCAGGCCGCCGTCCTCAAAGCGGTTGATCAGGGTGCTGTGGGAGTTGCTCATGGAGTCAGTGTAAATGAAAGCCGCCCCATTGAAATGGGGCGGCCTCGTACGCAGGGTGGAGTTTTTCTACTTCCGGGGGGCCTAGCCGACCAGGGTCTTGCCCACGCAGCGCAGGTCGTTGCAGGCTTCCTTGACCCGCTCGGCCATGGCGCTTTCGCCGGCCTTGAGGTAGGCGCGCGGGTCATAGACCTTCTTGCTGCCGACTTCGCCGTCGATCTTCATCACCTGGTCGTAGTTCTTGAACATGTAGTCCGCCACGGCCCGGGTGAAGGCGTACTGGCAGTCGGTGTCGACGTTCATCTTGACCACGCCGTAGTCCAGCGTCTCGTGGATTTCGCTCTTGAGCGAACCCGAGCCGCCGTGGAAGACGAGCCAGAACTTGGCGTCTTTGCCGAACTTGGCCTTGATGGCGTCCTGGCCCTGCTTGAGGATGGCGGGCTTGAGCTTGACCGCGCCGGGCTTGTAGGCGCCGTGCACGTTGCCGAAGGTCGCGGCGAACATGTACTTGCCGTCCTTGACTTCGCTCAGACGCTCGTAGACGTAGCACATGTCTTCGGGCGTGGTGTAGAGCTTCTCGGCGGGCGTGTCTTCGCTGCCGGCCGCACCGTCTTCTTCACCACCGACGACGCCGGCCTCGACCTCGATGATCTGGCCGATCTTGGCCATGCGCTTGAACAGCTTGACCGACAGGTCCATGTTGTCCTTCAGCGCGATGGCCGAGGCGTCGAGCATGTGCGACTGGTACAGCGGCAACTGCCCGGCAGCCACGCGGCGCTCGGACTCTTCGATCAGCGGCACCATGAACTTGTCAACCACGTCCGGCTGGCAGTGATCGGTGTGGATGGCGATGTTGACCTTCAGCTTGGCGGCTGCGCGATGGATGTGCTCGGCAATGCTGATGGCGCCCAGCACCATATCGCCCACCGCTTGGCCGGCGGCGAACTTGCCGGCGCCGGTGGAGACCTGAATGATGCCGTCGCTTTTGAGCTCGGCGAAAGCCTTCAGGGCCGCGTTGGCGGTGATTTCACTGGTGACGTTGATCGCTGGATAGGCGAAGTGGTTGTCGTACGCATTTTCCAGGATCCGGCAGTACGTTTTGTAATCCGCAATGGGCATGGTAAAACCTCGAAACGTTGGGGGGGAACGGTAGGGGGGTAAAACGAAACGGGCGGATTCTATCGCAAAGTCCGCCGTGGAGCGAATGGCCCGATGAGTCAACGCCAGGTCAAACTTCCATCTTTGCCCGCAGGCTTCCGCGCGGCAGGCGCCACCTGCGGCATCAAGGCCTCGGGGCAGCCCGACATGACGCTGCTGGCGTCCGAGCAGCCCTGCGCTGCGGCCGGGGTGTTTACCAAAAATCGCTGTGTTGCCGCACCGATCCTGGTCAATCGCCGACATTTGCGCGACGGCTCGGCCCAGGCCATCATCATTAATTCAGGTAATGCCAACGCCTCCACCGGCAAGGCGGGTGTCAACGATGCGTTAACGATGTGTCAACGCACCGCGGAGCATCTGGGCTGTAACCGTTCTCAAGTGCTGGTCGCTTCCACCGGCGTGATCGGCGTGCCGCTGCCGATGGACAAAGTGACGCGCGGCATCGATCAACTGGCGGACAAGCTTGGCAGCAGTCGCCAGCACGTGCAGGCCGCCGCCCGCGCCATCATGACCACCGACCTGGTCATGAAGACCGCCACCCGCTCATACAAGTCCGGCCGCCACACCATTCGCATCACCGGGCTGTGCAAAGGCTCGGGCATGATCGCGCCCAACATGGCCACCATGCTGGTGTTCATCCTGACCGATGCGAAACTACCCCCGGAAGCTTTGCGTGCAGCGCTCAAGCAGGCGATCGCTGCGACGTTCAATCGCATCAGCGTCGATCAACACACCAGCCCTTCGGATGCCGTGCTCGTGCTGGCCAACGGGAAAGCCGGCCCCACGCGGCAGTCACTGTTCGTCAAGGCGCTGACCGAGTTGTGCGGCGACCTGGCCGAGCAGATCGTGCGCGATGGTGAAGGCGCCACCAAACTGATGCGGGTGATCGTCAGCAGTGCCCGCAGCGAGGCGGAAGCGGACCGTGTGGGTCGAGCCGTGGTGGATTCGCCGCTGGTCAAGACCGCCCTGCACGGCGGCGATCCCAACTGGGGCCGCATCGTCACCGCGGCCGGCTACAGCGGGGCGGCAGTCAATCCTGACCGCATGTCCCTGACGCTGTCCCCGGCCGCCGGGCAAGGCATCTGCGTGTTCGCCTTCGGCCAGCCGGTCGCCCTGGCCACCGGCCAGCGTCAGAAGCTGGAGCGGATCATGTCCGGGCATGAGGTGCGGGTCGAGTTATCCCTGGGGCGAGGCAGGGCCCAAACGACCTGGCTGGGCTGCGATCTGAGCCGGCAATACGTGGCGATTAACGCCGACTACACCACCTGATTCTCAATCCTGGTAACACCAGCGTCCAGGCGAGTAAGACGACGGCCGGGGGGCGTAAGTGCATGTTGACAGATGCCTTGAGTTACCGCACAATGTTCAGCGAATCGTGGGGATAGGGGTACCCAAACCGCATTGGAGGCCGGCAATGATGTATCAAGCAGTTCAAACGAGACTGTTGGCGAGTTTCGCAACGGCAATGGCGCTGGCCTTCGCGGTGCAAAGCCCCGTACAGGCAGGCACGGTCCAGGACGGCTCGTGGGGCGGCACCTCCGACTACCAGAAGATGGTCTACGACGTTTATGCCCGACAGTTGGGCGAACAGTACAGCTCCGTAGGCATCGTGCAGCAGGATGGTTTCAATTCTGGCAGCGGTACGCTGATCGGCAATCGCTGGGTGCTCACCTCAGCCCACCTGGTGTCCAACGCAGATTCGCTGTCCTTCAAGATCAATGGCAAGACTTACCAGGCCAGCCGATGGTTTGCTCATAGCGGTTATGACGGCACGGTGCTGGGTAACGGCCGGGACATCGCCTTGATCAAGCTGGATTCGCCGGTCAAGGGCGTCAAGCCTTCCCGGGTTGCGCCCCGAACCCTTGCCAATGGCTTGGAAGGTGAGGAAGTCACCACGGTTGGCTACGGGGGCGGGGGTACCGGACTCACCGGCAATGGCGTGCCCCAATCCGTCTCCCGCGACCTGGCCAAATACAGCTACGGCACCATTGCCTGGGGTATTGAAAGAGCCGGTCGCAACGTCATCGATCACAACTTCTTTGAGGATACTACAGTCCCCTCTGAGGTAAAATACAGAAATCGCATCTTCACTTACGATTTCGATTCCGAACAAATCTGGCAGCAGTCCACCGGGGATGACTCGGTCAACATCGGTTTCTGGATCGACGACCCGAACGACTGGGTCAATGGCACCGGCTACGAAGACGTTCCCGTCACGAAAGAATGGTCCCCTTCCGTGGGTGATTCCGGCGGACCGACCTTCAACGAAAGCGGCCAGATCGTCGGTGTCTCTTCGTGGACATCAGCGGCCTGGTACCAGGTGAACAGCACCTGGTTTGCCACCACCTCGTTCTACCACGAACTGAGTATGACCGGCGAACGTGACGGCGCTAAAATATTTCCCGAATCGGACTCCCCGGACTATGAATATTTCTACAGCATCAGCGGCTTCACCAATGTGGCTCTGCATGCTGACTGGATCAGGAAAGTCAAGCGTCTGGCCAACACGGTGGGCGGCGGCAAGAAACTGAGCCAGATCTCCCTGATGGGCTCCACCACGCTGGGAGGAATCTACTTTGATCCCCCCGTATTGCCTGACGGTGTCTTTACGCCATACGAGAACCTAAGAGGTATCAGCATCATCAGCACAAGCGCCCGGTATTCGCAGCCTATTCCCGAGCCCGGCGCCATCATGTTGCTGACGGCCGGTTCGCTGATGCTGCTGCGTCGTCGTCAAGCCTGAAACAAGCTGCTGCCGCACGGCGCTAATGTGTAATCTGACCCGCTGCCTGCGGCTACTCCCAGCCGCAGGCAGCGTTCGTTTTGAGGGGACCGACGCCATGCGATTGGAAGGCACACTGCTGCTGCCTCCGCAAGACCCGCAAGCTCTTGAAGCCCAGGGCGAATCGCCGTGGGCTTCGCACACCGAACAAGCTGCCGTCCGCCTCGTCCCCGGCTCCATCCGCGTGGACGACGGCCGCATCACCGACGTTCAGTTGCATCCCGATGCGCCCATCGGTTCGCCGCTGATCTGTCCCGGCTTCGTCGATGCCCATCTGCACCTGCCGCAGTTCGACATACTCGGTGCGGCCGGGTTGCCCCTGCTGGACTGGCTTGGGCGCGTGACCTATCCCGCGGAGATGCGCTGGGCCGACCCCGCCCTCGCGGAGCGACAGACCCAGCGCGCCGTTGACCAGTTGCTGGCCCACGGCACCACCAGCTTTGCTGCCTACGCCACCAGCCACCACGAGTCCGCCCGCCGGGCTTTGCAGGTGATCACCCATCGCCGCTTGCGGGCCGTGGTGGGGCAGGTGTTGATGGACCAGCAGGCCCCGGCCGAGTTGTGTGTCGAGCCGCAGTTCGCGCTGCGCGAGACGGAAACCCTGCTGTACGAGTTCGGGGCGTTTACCGCGGTGACGCCGCGCTTCGCCATCTGTTGCAGTGACGACATGCTGCGCGGGGCCGGCCAACTCGCTCAAAAACACAAAGCCCTGGTGCAGACGCACGTGTCGGAGAACCTGGCCGAGTGCGATCAGGTTCGCCGGCTGCACGGGGCCGGTTACGTCGAAGTTTACGATCGCGCCGGTTTGCTCGGGCCGCGCAGCATCCTGGCTCACGGCATCCATCTCGACAAAACCGAGAAGCAACGCCTGGCTGACACACAGACCGTCATCGCCCACTGTCCGACAGCCAACGTCTTCCTGGCCAGCGGGGCCATGCGTCGCTTCGCCGGTCGCTTCAGCCTCGGCAGCGACATCGGGGCCGGCTACGAGCGATCCATGGTCCGCGTGGCCCGGGCCATGATCGAGACAGCCACCTTCGCCGGCGGCCCGATTCCCAGCGCCGCCCAGGCCTGGGCCCAGATCACGGCCGGCAACGCCGACGCCCTGGGTTTTGCCGACGTCGGCCGCATCGCTGTGGGCAATCGCGCGGACCTGGTGATGATCAAACCTGACGTGCCGTGGACGCATGCTCCCGATCCGCTGGGGATGCTGCTTTTTGCCTGGGATAATCGCTGGATTTCACGTGTGTGGCTGGGCGGTGAGCCGGTGGTGTGAATTCAGCGATTTCGGCCGGTATAGCTGGTACAATTGCGGACGTGGGTAAGGTGCAGGGGCTGGAGTTGGTTTGATGGTACAGCAACTGCAACCCGCATCCTGGTTGGAACAGCCGCTGTTCATCGATCTGCTGCTGGCGTTCGTGGCCGCGGTGGGTGTGCTGTTGTGCCTGCGCGCCCTCTATGTCCTGCACCCCCACACGCACAAGCCTCATCGGCGAGGCGTGCTTCAGCACGCCGGGCATCCGCAGGAAGCACACAAGCCCGCTTCGGATAACGATGCCGGGGTGGCGACGATTGAGTTCGCCCTGGTGATGCCGGTGGTGTTGTTTCTGATGCTGGTGCTGATCCAGACCATGCTGCTGATGGCGGGCCAGCTTTTTGTTCACTACGCCGCTTACGCCGCGGTGCGGGCTGCCATCGTGCAGATTCCCCGCGACCTGTCGCAGCGGGGCGAGCCGATCAACGTGATTTCCATCGGCTCCAGCAGGGGCAAGTTTGGCGCCATCGAGCAGGCAGCCGTCCTAGCGGTGATGCCGGTGAGCGGGCGGGATGACAGTTCGCAGGTGGATGGCGAAGGCTTCGCGTCCGCATTGCGCCAGCACTACGAACTGCTGGGCGAGACGACGCCGCGCTGGGTCGATACCCTGGCTGCCGAGCGCTACTGCTACGCCGCCGAGCACACGCAGATTGAGTTGATCGAAATCATCACCGACGCCGAAGGCGACACCGTGCTCATGCGCCCGATCACCAGCGGCCAATACACCTACGGCATGAAAGACCCGGTGGCTGTGCGCGTGGAGCATCGGTTCAACCTGTCGGTGCCCTACATCCGGGCGATCTTCGCTGACGCCAAGATGTCGACCAAGCAAGGCCAAACCGCGTACACCAACATCAGCGCATTGCAGATGCTGACCCTGGAAGGCGTTGATCCCGCGATGCCGATGGAACCGACGCTGCCGCGGCGTGATCGGAGGAGCCGGTGATGGGCGAGGCGACGATCGGACAACCCGCGCACGTCGGCGAAAAGATCGGCAGCTATGAACTGCTGTCCCGGATCGACGAGAGCGCTTCGATCATCACCTTCCGCGGACGTGATCCGCTGCTGGATCGGCAGGTGGTGGTGCGCCAGGTGTTGGCGGCCGTCGGCGAAGAGGGTCAGGCCTTCATGGCCCGCTGCCGCCGGCGCATCGAAACGTTCCGCAGCTTGACCAGCCAGCGCCGCCGCGTCGCGGAACTGATCGAAGTGATCGAAGATCCGCGCGGCCTGTTCGTGGTGCTCGAGCAGTTGGACGGCAAAACCCTCCAGGAGCAACTGGGTAGCGGCCAACCCGTCGCGGCCCTGAGCGTGCTGCGCGTGTTGCGCTCGGCGGCCATGGCATTGGAGCCGTTGCACGCCGCGGGCCTGCCGCACCTGGATCTGCGCCCGGCCAACATGACCATCAGCAGCAGCGGGGCGGTGCGCCTGACCGACTTCGGTTTGGCTGCCGAGCGGGAGATGATGAAGCCGGCCGCGGTGCGCTACATGTCGCCCGAATTGTGTCGCGGCGATGAGGGCGATGCCGGCAGCGATCTCTACTCGCTGGGCATGATCGGCTACGAAATGCTGCTGGGCAAAGCGGAGTTCGAGGATCAGTTCTCCTCCGTGCTGCGCGATCCGCGGCACGAGGCCCTGCGCTGGGTCAAGTGGCACACCAACCTGCGCAGCACCGCCGTGCCCGCCCACGAGTTGAACCCGCGCATTCCGCCGGTGCTGGGCCAACTGGTGGCCCGCCTGATGGAAAAAGATCCCGCCAAGCGGCTGAACTCCGCCCGGCAGTTGATCGACGCCATCGAGCGCCACTTTTCGCGCGATGCGCAAGCCCGCCCACAGGCTACCGCCCCCAAACAGACTGCACCTGCCGCGTTTACCACCACAACTTCCGGGGGCGGGGATACTGCTCAACTGCCGCAGCGCAAGCGGCTGGGTTGGACTATCGCCCTGGTGTCAGTGATCATCGTCACCTGCGGACTGATCGGCTTTGGGTTCCTGCACATGCAGCGCGTGCGCAACGCCGCTTCCGCACAACTGGATTCTGCCAGGAAAACGCTGGACCAGGCGGAGAAGCATTACCTGTCGGGCGAATTCGATCAGGCTCTGTCGCTGTACGAGCAGGTAGCTGACGAATTCCCGGCGGAGCAGCGCCTGGGCGAAGTGGCCCGCGCGGGCAAGCTGCTGTGCCAGGTGCGGCTGGAAACCCAAAACGGCAATTACGACCAGGCGGACAAACTGCTGGAACAGGTCGCGGCCATGGGCGTCTTCCGCGGCGACACCATGCGTGATCTGCGGCAGGAGATCGATCACCGCCGCGATGTGCAGCAGAACTTTCAGCAGATCCGCACCAGTCTGGACGAAGCAAAGCTCGACGCTGCGGACAAGCAGATTCGCCAGATGCGCGGCGTGCTGATGTCGGACGCCGAGCGGCAGACGTTCAATGAACTGGGCGCCGAGCTGGCCGGCCTGCGCACGCGGCAGCAGGTGGACCAGACGCTGGCCATGGTCGATCAGTTAGTGAAAAGCGGCCAGCGAGATGAAGCGATCGCATTGATTCAGAACGCTGCCGACCGCTTTGAGCCGCGCCTGCAAGAGCGATTGGACGAGTTGGTCATGCAGCGTAAGCTCGATGCCGTGCTGGCGAAGGCGGAGGAAGCGGAGGCGGCCGGGGAATGGTCCGCGGCGATCGCTGCCTATCATGAAGCGTTGACCATCAGTGACGCACAACCCCTGGTCGATCGCTTGTCCCAGGCCCGTATGAATGCGGCGCTGGCACAGGGCAGGCAGTTGTACGAGCAGGGCGATACGGCCGGGGCAGCAAATGCCTTCCGTGAGGCCCAGGCCTTTGGCGACAGCGACGAGGCCCGCGGTTACCTGGCCCAGTTGAAATCCGCTGACGATCGCCGCTCGCTGGAGAAAGCCGGTGACGCGTTGTTCGCGCAGTCGGAATTTGCCGCTGCCGCGCGCCAGTATGCCGAGGCTTTGGCCCTGGCGAGCGATGACGACGGCTCACTGGCTGCCAAGCTCAACGACGCCCGGGTGCGGGCCCTGATGAGCGAGGGCAATCGCTGGATGCGGCAGGGCGATTTTGATGCCGCCCGCGATGCTTTCCAGCAGGCGTGGAATGTCGACCCCGGCTCCACGGCGTCCGAAGCGCTGATGGAACTGGAAAAGCGCTCCAAGCAGGCCCAGTTTCTGGCCGAGGGCGACAAGCTGTGGTCCCAGGCCAAGTTCGGCGAGGCCAAGCGCGCGTTCATCAAGGCCCGCGATGTGCTGGACAGTCCCGAAGTGCGCAAGCGCCTCGATGATGTGGAATACGACCACCTGCTGGCCCAGGCCCGCAGCTACATCGACGCCCTGCGCCCGCAGGCAGCGATCGCCTTGCTGCAAAGCGCCCAGAAGATTCACGACACCCCCCAGGTGCGAGAGCTTCTGACCGAAGCGCAGAAAGGGGCGGGACATGAATAATAAACGCCACTTCAGGCATGGCCGCGGCGCGGTGATGATCGTGGTGCTGCTGGCCCTGATCCTGCTGGCAGCCCTGGTGTTCTACGTCTTCAACCTCGGCTGGGCGGCCCAGCAGCGCGTGGTGGCCCAGAATGCCGCCGACGCCACAGCCTACAGCGGCGGTGGTTGGGTGGCGCGCTCCATGAACGAGGTGGCGCTGAACAACATCGCCATGGCACGACTGATCGCGCTGATCAACATCATGGACTCGGCTCCCATGACGGTCGAGCACACCTTGATCGATCAGCGGGCACTGAAGCAGGAGATCGAGGACCAGTTCCGCCGCGGCGTGCCCGATTTCTGGATGCAGAATGCCATGATACAAGTGCTCACTTCCGTGCAGCAGGAAGTTGCAGCCCTTGAACAGGTCAATGCCCAACTCAACGAGAGCGGCTTCGACATGCGGACGCTGACCTACTACGACGCGCCCACCGGCCGGGGCAAGTTCTGGGCGGCCATGGAGTCGGTCGATGCCGCCAGCCAGGTGACGATGAACAATCTGGGTGAAGCAGCCCAGATGGCCGCCATGGAAGCCGGCCGCTACAACCTCAGCGAATCAAAAGACGGCGTGGCCCTGTTGCTCCCGGCCAACAACGAGCTGCCCTGGAAGCGCGGCAAGTTCGACGACTTTCGCTCCGTGCTCGGGGCCCGCGGCTCTTACAGCGGCCTGCCACCGCAGACGGTCAAAACCGCACGGGACGCAGACTGGTTGGACTATCGCGGCCCCTACGATGCCGTCTTCGGCTGGCGCTGGTTCGACAATGCCTCTCAAGCCCTACAGCGCGGCACCAGTAACAGCCCCGTGGGCATCGGTTTCAGCGGCGGCAGCAAATGGCAGACGCGCCAGCCCGATCCCAAGTTCTACACCGTTTACGGACCCCAGCAGTGGATGCTCAACAGGCTCGACAACCTGCAAACCGGCCTGCTGAGCTACAGCCGCTTTTCCCGCGATTTCGACACCACCGGCCCCGACCTGCACGTGACCTCGAACGTTTACTGGATGGATGACCTGTCGCGCATCAAACGCAACTACCTCTGGACCAGCTCCAGCCCGGTGAATGTCACGCGGCCGGAATGGATCGACGACTTCGACAGGGCCCGCGAGATCGCCGCCGCCACGCCGGGCAGGATCAAATCCACGCGCTTCATCGTGGTCGAACTCAAGAGCATCTACCCGTCCACCAGTTCGCAGTTCGGCACCAGCGGCACATGGGCTTATGTCAGCGAGGGGCGCTGGGTCAGCCCACGCATTGTTTACACCGCTCGCTGGATGGACCCCAGCAGTTGGGGCGCTGACAAGATCGCCGACCACATCTGGCGAACCAATTGGAGCTACAAGGACACCGACGACACGGATCTTCTGCTGCCCACGGTGTTCGATCAGAACGGCAACGCCATTCCTTACACCATCTACCGCGTGGATGAATACATGTTTGCCGGCATCGATGTGGGCGAGGATGTCGAAGTGGGCAACCCGCACAACTTCGCCAGCCGCGAGGATCTGCCGGCCCCGATCGATTTCGACCACAATCAGGTGCCGATGGATAACAGCAGCCGGGCCCGCTTCTTCACCTACCTCGGCGTGGTGCGACAGGACGCCGGCAGCCGCCTGTGGCCCGGTCAGTTTGATGCGGATAAGACGCATCCCCGCGTGGCTCTGGCCCAGGTGCGCCTGTTCAACAATCACTCCTGGGACATGTGGACGCCGATGTGGCACGCCCAGTTGGAGCCGGTCAGCGACTACGACGCCTGGCTCAACACCCTGGAACGCGATGCACCCCTGTTGTCCACGGTGACCGATCTGCCGGCCAGTTTCGACATCGGAGAATTTCAAACGTACCTGACCAGCCTGCGCCCGCTGGTGCAGTCGGACCTGATGGAGCATTAGAATTGTCCAGCAACGTTGTAAAGCAGTAACAATGAAT
>CAYYGM010000077.1:0-19739 GCA_964471555.1 uncultured Phycisphaeraceae bacterium | reverse complement strand
CACAAATACAGGATTGACCCTCACATCTTTTGAAATTTCTCCGTATTTTTGCCGCCAACACATATTCTTCTTGTCTTCCTCTGTGTCCTCTGCGTCTCTGCGGTTCAATTGGTTTATCCTGTCAAAACCAAATCAGAACCAGGCCGCATTGCGGTATCATGGTGAGTATGCAACCGTTCGCTGAGCGATTCTTTGCGGCCGCCAACGCCAAGGGTGGGCCGGTGTGCGTGGGCCTGGATCCGGAGCCGGGCAAGTTGGATGGGCGCAGTCTCGAAGACTGGTCGTGCATGATTTTGGATGCCGTGGCCGCCCATGTGCCGGTGGTCAAGATCCAACTGGCCTGCTACGAGCGTTACGGCGCGTCGGGCATCGAAGTCTATGAACGGGTCGTCAACCACGCGCACGATCGCGGTCTGCTGGTGATCGCGGACGCCAAGCGCGGCGACATCGGCATCAGTTCCTGCCATTACGCAGCCACGTTCCTGGAAGGTCCGCACGCGGCCGACGCCATGACGGTCAATGGTTATCTCGGCGCCGACGCTTTGGAGCCTTACCTCGACAGCGCTCATCAGAACGGCGCAGGTCTTTTCGTGCTGGTGCGCACCAGCAATCCGGGCAGCGATTCATTGCAGACGCTGGTGCTGGACGACGGGCGGCGAGTGTGCGAAGCGGTCGCGGACATGGTGATGCACCTGGGGGCGGAATACGTCGGCGACTGCGGCTACAGCCTGCTGGGCGCGGTGGTGGGCGCGACCAAGGTGCACGATCTGGCAACTCTGCGCCAGCGCATGGCCCATCAGCTTTTCCTGGTGCCCGGCTACGGAGCCCAGGGCGGCAAGGCCAAAGACCTGCGGGCGTGCTTCCATCCCGACGGGCGCGGCGCGATCATCACCGCCAGCCGCAGCGTGATCTACGCCGATGACGTGGCGGATGCAGCCAGACGGTTTCGCGATGACATCGCGGCCGTGTTGCGATAAAAAAACCCGGCCCCCCCGGCCGGGTTGTGTGTGTGCGGGTTTTTTGCCGTTCAATCAGAAGTGATGCGTCCAGCGCAGAACCAGGCGGAAGCCTTCCGGCCGATTCTCGACACAGGTTTCCCAATACGCATTGACGAAAATGTGATCGTCCTGGCTGAAGCTGTAGATCATGCCCGGGCCGATGCCCAGCACCTGCTCCTTGGTGTCAGCCACGCTGGAGCCGTTGATCTTGGCGTTGGTGATCTGCTTGAGGTAGTAGCCGTTGAGGCCGGCCCGCAGCTTCTTCTCGATCAGTTCATAGCTGGCGGCAAAGTTCATGTGGACCGCCTGGCCGGGCTGAATGTCATTGGCGCCGCCGAACAGCACCGGGTTGGGGTCGCCGTTCTCGCTGTTCCACAGGTAATGGATGCGGGCGGACACTTCGCACTTGGCGGCAGGGAACCAGGTGAAGGCCCAGTAGGGATTGAACGTGTAAACGTTAGCGCCCGGCGACAGGGCGTCATCGTGGTCGTACTTGCCGGTGGGGAAGATCGTCTGGAACTCGACGCGGTGCATGAACACCGGGCCGTTCTCGCCCATGATCGGATCGAACTGAATGAACGGCCCGACCAGGATGTCACCGAGCCCCGTGCCCGAGTCGGTCAACGGGAAAACTTCCGGGTCCAGGTCGATGTACACGATCGGCACGATGACATCGATGCCCCACTTGCCGCTGTTGCCGATGATCGCCTGATCGGACTGGTAGATGAACTGGTTGAGCGAGGCCAGGACGCTGACATCGGGGAAAGCGATCTTGTCGCCGTCGGCATTGCGATAGGTGTGGGCCTCGTAGATCTGGAAGTACTGCTGATAGTAGAAGCCGGGGCCTGCGGGCGGTCCGCCGTCGAGGAAGCTGGTCAGGCCGAGGTTGACCGAGGGCAGGGCCTGGGCCTGGGCCTGCGAGACGACCAGCCCGGTCAGGATCAGGGACAGCGCAATGACTTGAAGTGTGCGAATCATGGGCAGCTCCTGAGAAAGTGAAGGTTGATCATGTTGACCGATGGACGATGCGGATGCAATCTCTGGAACGGCTCAAAGTAGCCGCTTGACCGAAACCGTGGCAAATCGGGTAGGATTATGGGGTCTGTAGAGTTGAACCTGGGAGACTCGCCGTGAACCGATGCTTCTTGATCGTGACGCTGACCATCTTGGCCAGCGCTGGTCTGGTCCTTGGCCAGGAAGTGCCTTTCGAGGGAGTGGTGGTGCAGGACGACGTGCAGGTCCGCTGCGGTGCGGGCATGCGCTACTACGTCGTCGGCTCCGTGCCCAAGGGCGCCAAGGTCCGCGTGGACGAGGTCTTCTACGGCTGGAACAAGATCGTTCCGCCCGAAGGCGTCTTCAGCTACATCAGCAAGGCCTTCGTCGATGCCAAGGGCGACGGCAAGGTCGGCGAAGTGACCGCGGACGGCCAGGAGGTCAAGGCCGCCTCGCTGCAGGCGCCCGGTGAAAGCTGGCGTGTGCAGGCGGTGCTCGACAAGGGCGCCACCGTGCAGATCGTCGAGGAAGTCGGCAGCTACTACAAGATCGTTCCGCCCAAAGGCGCTTACGTCTTCCTGCCCCCCGGCAGCGTGCAGCGCGCCGACCAGGTCGCGCCCCCCGCTCCCCCGGAAGCGCCAGCCGCGCCTCCAAAAGAAGAGAAAAAGCCGGAAGCTCCAAAACCCGCACCCGCCGTTGAAGAAAAGCCCGCGGTAGAAACCCCCGCAACGGAGACACCCGCGGCAGAGGTCGCTTCACCAGCCGTCCCCCCCACCGAACCCGCCAAGCCCGTGGTCGAAACCCCCGCGGCGGAGGCCGGTTCACCGGCCGTCTCGCCTCCCGCTCCCGAGCAAATTACCCCCGCCGAAAAGCCCGCCATCGAGCCCGCGCCCGCAACCGATGTTGCGCCCGCTGAAATTGTGATGGAAGAAAAAGGTGGTAGCGAGCCCGAGACGGTGATCACCAACGGCTCGCTGGCGGAAGTGGAGAAGCAGACGCTGCCGCTGTTCCTCAAGCCCGTGGATGAGCAGCCGATCGATCAGATGCTGGCCGCGTACGAAGGTCTGGACAAGTCGCAGTTGAGCGTTCAGGAGAAGCAGTTGGTGGCCCTGCGCATCGCGGTGCTCAAGCGCAACGAAAAACTGGCCGCGACGCTCAAGCAGTTCGAAGCTGAGAAGAAGCAGATGGCCGAAGAAGCCGCCGCCGCCGAAGCCAGCACCCTCAAGAAATCCGACTACGACCTGGTGGGCACTCTGATGGCCAGTGCCGTGTACAGCGGCGAAACCCTGCCCCGTCTGTACCGCGTGATCGCCGGTGACGGCCGCACCATCGCCTGGGTGCAGCCCACCCGCCCGGTTGACGCACACAAACACCTGGGCAAACTGGTCGGCATCCAGGGCGATAAGCAGTACGACGACGCGCTGAAGCTGGACATCTACAAAGTCAAGCGCATCGACCTGCTCGAAGCGTCCGAATAAACGCCCCCCGCCCGGCGTGCCGGCTTTAGCCGGCATGTCCCCAAACCCCACAAATGCGCCCCGCGCCGCCCGTCTGCGCCGACCTGCGCGATCGGAACACGCTGATCCGCCCCGCCGCCGCCCCTGCGTCAATCCCCACTCATGCCCGACCGCTGTTGCGCCGATGCTTTCCCTGTCCACGACGACCAGGAGACTTCGCGTGTCGCAACCCGTTTACATCGGCCAGATCCTCGTCGAGCAGGGCGTGCTCAGCGAACAGCAGGTCTTCGAAATCCTCCAGGCCCAGAAGCAGCAGCAGTTGCCCTTCGGCGTCCTGGCCGAGCGCATGTTCGATGTCCTGCCCGGCTCCGTCGAGCAGGCCTGGATCGAACAGTACCATCGCTTCACCGGCACCATCGATCTCTCGCAGCAGCGCTTCGACGAAAACGCCCTGCACCTGATCAATCGCCGCCAGGCCTGGCAGTTTGAAGTGATGCCGCTGCACTTTGAAAGCGGAGGCGAACTGCTGGTGGCTGCCTCGCGCCGGCGTCTGGCCCGCTCGGTGACGTTCCTGGTCCACAAGCTGGAGCCGGTGGTTTACGTGCGCGTGGCGGAGAGCGAACAACTGCGCCAGTTCCTGCGCAAGTACTATCCCATGCCCGAAGTCAGCGACGAACTGATCGAACGCGCACGCCACATGGCAGATGCGCCGCAAGGCGGCGAATGACGAAATTCGAAATTCGAATGACGAATCAATGACGAATGTTCGAAAATGCAAATGACGGAATGCCAAGTATTCGTCATTCGTCATTCGGACATTGTTTCGTCATTCGGACATTGTTTCGTCATTCGGACATTGTTTCGTCATTCGAATTTCGTCATTCGAATTTCCGCCCCGGCCTTCCCCTCACGGCTTGACATCTTCGTGCCAGCTTCGCCCGCGCAGGCCGATCATCGCCGCCGCGACAATCAGCAATCCACATTCCAGGCCGAACAGCAGCCCCAGGCTGTGATGGGCCGCATAGCCCGCCGCCGCGTTGCCGATCAATCTGCCCGTGCCGATCACCAGCACCGCGAACAAGCCCTGAATGGAATTGCGATACCCCGCCTGGGCGCAGCGGTTGAGGTAGATCGGCGGCGCCACGTGCACCACCAGCACCAGCGGCCCGTGCAGCAGTTGCGTGCCGATCGCCGTCGCCATGTTGTTGTACTGCGAAAGCAATCCCAGCCGCAGCGCCGTCACCAGCAGGCAGGCTGTCAGCAGCCAGCGCAGACTCATGCGGGCCAGCAACCAGCCGAACCCCAGCACGAACGGAATCTCCACCATCACCCCGATGCTGGAGATCAGCCCCAGCCAGCGCTGGTCGATGCCCACCTGCTCGGTCAGATACAGCGGATAGAAACTGTAGTACCCCGCCACTGCTGCCTGGCACATCCACATCGCCACACAGAACACCAGCAGTTGCGGCTGCAGCATGGTCTTGAACGCCGCCAGCGTGGGCAGGTTGAGCTTTGATTTCTCCAGCCGCTGCTCGCGTCCCGGCGGATGCGGCAGAAAAAACGTGTTGACCGCCCCGGCTGCACACAGCCCCGCCGTCGCCAGCATGATCACCATGATCGGCGCGCCCTGCCGCAGCAACACGTACAACAGAAGCGACGGCACGATGTAGCCGAGCGTGCCGAAGATGCGCACCCGGTGATAGGGAACCGTTGCCATCCCGTTGGCAGAGCGGCGGTCCTGCTCGGCGAAGTTCAACCCATCCTGCAGACTGATCACCGGCGTCACCGCCAGGCAGGCCACGATGTACACGATCAGCAGCGGCCAGAAATGCGTCAACGCCGCCATCACCCCCATCGCCGCGCCGCAACCGACAAACGCCAGCCGCAGCAGCCTGCGATTGGGCACATGCAGGTCGGCCGCCAGCGTCATCACCACCGGCGAAAGCAGCACCGCCAGACCCCAGGCCGACTGCACCCAGCCGATCTGATAATCATCCAACCCGCGCTGCCGCAGGAACACCGCCAGATAGGGAACGTAAGCCCCCAACACCGCGTAAGCGAAAAAATACTGCGCCCGCAGAGATTTCATGGCCGCAATGGTAGCGATTTGCAAGCAAGGGGGAGCAACCGCGGATTTCGCAGATGACGCAGATTAAGAAAGACATGAAACCGCGGATGAACGCGGATGAACACGGATAAGAATTCAAGGCATTGAAATGTGAATCCCATCTGCGTTCATCCGCTTCTTATCAGTATTCATCCGCGTTCTCTTGTTGTATTCCTCTGTGTCCTCTGCGTCTCTGCGGTTCAATCCCGGCTCTGGAACTTCGCCAGCAGACGGAGAATCTCCAGATACAGCCACACCAGCGTCACCAGCAGGCCAAAGCCGGCATACCACTCCATGTACCTGGGCGCCCCGCGCTCCGCCTGGCTCTCGATAAAGGCGAAGTCCAGCACCAGGTTCAGCGCCGCGATGATGACCACCACGATGCTGATGCCGAACGACAGCGGGCTGGTGTTGTTGATGGCCAGCAACCCGGTTCCCACGCCGAAGAAGCCCAGGATGATCTCGACAAAGTAGAACAGACACACGCCGACCGTGGCAGCCATGACGCCGATCATGAACTTCTGCGTGGGGCGAATGATGCGCGTCATGTACAGCGTCAGCATCACTGCGAACACGCCGAACGTGCAGCCCACCGCCTGCACCGCCACACCCTCGTAGGCCTTGTTGATCACAGCCGACAACCCGCCCAGGAACGCGCCTTCCGCCAGGGCGTACAGCGGCGCGGTGAAGGGCGACGCCTTCTGGGCGAAGATGGTCACCAGGGCCAGGATGAACCCGACGATCGCCCCACCGGCAATCCAGGGCTGCGCCGCGGCCGCCATCGCTCCCAGCGGATCAGCCGCCCCCACTGCCGCGCTGGAGGCTGCATGCCAGACATAACCAGCCGCCAGCACCAGCAGCGCCAGCAGGATGGCCGTCTTGTTCACCGTGCCCTGCAACGTCATCACATTGCTCGGCGAGGCCGCGGTCAGATCGAAATTGCCAAACGATCGCTCGTTCAGTGCGGGATTGGCGGTGCGGATCATGGCGATGCTCCTGGAGAATCCTGATAGACGATAACGATAGGCACGATGCGGTCCGGGGGCAATACGAGTTGAACCGCCAAGACGCGGAGGACGCGGAGGAAGGCATTGGATTAGCCACGGATGAACACGGATAAGAATTCAAGGCATTGAAATTTGAATGCAATCTGCGTTCATCCGCGTCTTATCAGCGTTCATCTGCGTTCTCTTTTTGTCTTTCTCTGCGTCCTCCGCGTCTCTGCGGTTCAATTCTCTTTGCATTTGTCCAGGCAGTGATCGATGCGGGCCAGCGTTTCCTGTTGACCGATCAACTCCAGCGTCTGGTCGATGGGCGGGCTGACCGCGGTGCCCGTCAGCGCCACGCGCAGCGGCTGGGCGATGCTGCCCATGTTCTTCAGTTGCTTGTCCGCGGTGAACTTCTCCACCGCCGCCTGCAACGCCGCGGCGTTCCACTCGGTGTTGGCCAGCACATCACGGAACTCGCCCAGCAGGCGTAAACCTTCGCCGTCGTTTTTAGCCAGGTTCTTCTTGACTGCTTTGTCGTCATAAGTCGTGGGTGCTTCAAAGAAAAACTTGCCCAGCTCGGCTGGATCATTGAGCGTGCGACTGCGCGGCTGATACATCCCCGCGAACCCCCGGAAGCGGTTGCCGAGTTTCGTCGCCAGATCAGGCTGAAGCTCTTTGAGCAGCGTTGCAAACTCTTGCGGGGGCATCTTCTGCAACGTGTCGGCGTTGAAGGCCAGCAGTTTCTCGCGGTCGAACTTGCTGTTGGCCTTGTTGATGCGATCGAAGTCGAACTTCTCGCACATGAAGTCCAGATCGAAGCGCTCCACATCGTTGCCCGGGTTCCAGCCCAGCAGCGCCAGATAGTTGCACAGCACGCCCGGCAGATAACCCGAAGCACGGAAGTCAGCGACGTTGATCTCCGGCAGATGCAGTCCCAGTTGATCCGCGATCTGCTCGGCAATGTCCAGATCGTCATTGTCCTTGTTCAGGAAGGCGGTGACCCGCTCATCCATAACGCCCGGGGATGGCCATCCCCGGGCTTTGGCCTCTGCGCGCGCCACCTTCGCCTTGTCGCGCTTGGACATCTTCGAGCCGTCGGGGTTCATGATGCTCGGCGTATGCACCCACACCGGGCGTGGTTTGTTCAATGCGTCGTACAACGCCGCATGCTTGGCGGTGTTGCTCAGGTGCTCCTGTCCGCGGATCACGTGCGTCACGTTCATGTCGATGTCATCGACCACCACCGCCAGGTGGAAGGTGGGAAAGCCGTCCGCTTTTTTGATCACGAAGTCTTCAAGCTGATCCTTGCCGACTTCGATGTGCCCGTACACCGCATCGTCAAAAACGATGTCCTTATCCATGCGAAATCGCACCGCGCCGGCGTCGTCGTAGGCCAGCCCGCGCGATTTCAAGTCGTCGATCACCTGGTCGTAGCGAGCCAGGCGTTGCGACTGACGTGAGATGACGGGGTTATCCCAGTTCAGCCCTAACCATCGCAGGTCTTCGATGATCTGCTCGGCTGCGGCTTCGCTGGAGCGTTTCTGGTCGGTGTCTTCGAGGCGCAGGATGAAGGTGCCGCCGCGGCCGCGGGCGTAGGCCCAACTGAACAGGGCGGTACGGGCCCCGCCGACGTGCAGCAGGCCGGTGGGTGAGGGGGCAAAACGGGTGACGATCGATGGCGTGGTCATGCAGCCAATGGTACAGCGGATGCCCCGCTTGAAAAAACACAGCCGCGACCCGATGATCCCTGGTGATGCCGCCACGCAGCCGCGCCGCCACAGGAGCAGCCCCATGTCCTCACCCCGCCGAGCCATTGTGATTGGAGCTGGTTCGATTTCCAAGTCATGGTTCGGGCCGCTCAAACAGGAGAACGTACAGGTCGCGGCGGTGGTCGATCTGAACCTGGACGCCGCCCGCAAGGCCATCGACGAATACCAGCTTGATGCAATGGCCAGCGATGATCTGGACAAGGTTCTGGCTGAAACGCAGGCGGACTTCGCGCTCGATCTGACCGTGCCCGAAGCGCACTGCAACGTGGTGTGCAAAGCGCTGGAAGCCGGGCTGCACGTGATCGGCGAAAAGCCCATGGCCGCGAGCATGGACGAGGCACGCAAAATGGTGGCGACCAGCGAAAAGACCGGCAAGCTCTACATGGTCAGCCAGTCCCGCCGCTGGTTGCCCCTGCACGATCAGTACCGCCGCAGCATCGCCTCCGGCCAACTGGGCCCGCTGACCACCATCAATTGCGACTTTTACATCGCGCCCCACTTCGGCGGCTTCCGCGATCAGATGCCCAGCCCGCTGATCCTGGACATGGCAATCCATCACTTCGACCTGGCGCGCTTCTTCAGCGCTGCTGCACCGCGGGCGGTCTATGCTCACGAGTTCAACCCGCGCGGCTCGTGGTATGCCGGCGACGTGGCGGCCACCTGCATCTTCGAGATGAGCGACGGCATCGTCTTCACCTATCGCGGAAGCTGGTGCGCCGAGGGCTGCTCCACTTCCTGGAACGGCCACTGGCGGGTCATCGGCGAGCAGGGCACGCTCCTGCTGGAAAAAGATCAAACACCGGCTGGCGAAATCCTCGCCGGCGAAGAAGGTTTCCTGCGCCCGACCCGGCCGGCTGCGATCGAAGCTTCACCCATGCAGCACACCAACATGCACGGCGCTCTGCGCGAGATGCTCGACTTCCTCGACACCGGCCGCCAGCCGCAGACGGAATGCCACGACAACATCCAGTCCCTGGCCATGGTCTTCGCCGCCATGGAAAGCTCGCGCCGGGGCAAGCGACTAACCATCGACATCTAAGCTGAACGATCACGACGCAACGGACGCCCCACCGCAACTTTTTTAAGGGCTTCAACATGACACAACCATCCATCCGCATCGGTACGCTGGTCAAGCTGGGCCAGGACTCACCGCAGTACATCCGCCAGATTCTGCCCCATGGTTTCGAGTCGTTTCAACTGATGTTCTGGAAAGTGGTGGGCGACACCGACCTGCCGCGCCTGGCGCGGGAGACGGCCGAGGTGCTGGGCGGCAGCGGCGCGATCGTCAGCTCGCTGGCCATCTTCGCCAACGCACTCAAGGACGATGAAACCGCCCGCATCGCGCAACAGGACTGGCAGCGGTTGATCGATGCCGCCCCGCTGTTCGGCTGCGACATGGTCTGCGGATTCACCGGGCGCGTGGTGGATCAGCCCATTGATCAGTCCATCGCTCGCTTTGCCGAGGTTTTCACGCCGCTGGCCAAGCGCGCTGCGGACAAAGGCGTGCGCCTGGCGTTTGAAAACTGCGACATGCAGGGCAACTGGCAGCGCGGCGACTGGAACATTGCACACAACCCCGCCGCGTGGGAGATGATGTTCAACGCGGTGCCGGCCGACAACATCGGGCTGGAGTGGGAGCCCTGCCACCAGATGCTGCGCCTGATCGATCCCATGCCGCAACTGCGCCAATGGGTGGGCAAGATCATGCACGTGCACGGCAAGGACGCCACCATCCACTGGGATGTGATCCGCCGCTTCGGCATTGCCGGCCCCAAACCCTTCGCCTTCCACCGCACGCCCGGCTTCGGCGACAGCAACTGGACCGACATCATCAGCGAACTGCGTCGCGGCGGCTACAAAGGCTGCATCGACATCGAAGGCTGGCACGACCCGATCTATCGCGACGACCTGGAAATGACCGGCCAGGTGCACGGGCTCAACTATCTCAAGCACTGCCGCGGCGGCGACTTCGTGCCTAACCCGGTGTGAATCGCCGACACAATGGCGCGATCGAACGCAGCAGCAAGCTGGTCCTGATTGAACTTTGAGCGTCCGTTTGCGACTTTCATGATGAAGAGTGCGTTGTAGCACGGGAGGTTACCCATGCGCCGGTTCGTGTCGCAAACTGTGACGGCAATGTACGTGCTGGTTCTGGCAGCTTTGCCGGCCCACGGCCAGCAACCCTTTGCCATCGAGGTGGTCGACGATCAGACCGGGCGCGGCGTGCCCATGGTCGAATTGCGCACCACCAACGAAATCCGCTGCTACACCGACAGCGCCGGGCTGGCGGCCTTCGATGAACCGGGCCTGATGGATCGCGATGTGTTCTTCTTCGTCAGCAGTGACGGCTACGAATTCCCCGCCGACGGCTTCGACATGCGCGGCCAGACCCTGCACACCACGCCCGGCGGATCCGCCCAATTGAAAATCAAACGCCTCAACATCGCCGAGCGACTGTACCGCGTCACCGGGCAGGGCATCTACCGTGACAGCATCCTGCTCGGCCGCGCCGCGCCCATCGATCAACCGCTGCTCAACGCAAGGGTCATGGGGCAGGATTCGGTGCTCAACGTTATCTACCAGGGCAAGCTCTACTGGCTCTGGGGCGACACCGCGCGCGAGTCCTATCCCCTGGGCCACTTCCGCACGGCCGGCGCTACCTCGATGCTGCCCGGGCAAGGCGGACTCGACCCGAGCGTGGGCGTCAATCTCACCTACTTCACCGATGACCAGGGGTTCAGTCGCCCCATGGCGCCGTTCCCGCAAGTCGAAGGCGGCATGTATTGGCTCGACGGCCTGCTGGTGCTGCCCGACGACAGCGGACGGCCGCGCATGATCGCCCACGCCTGCCGCAATCAATCGCTCGGCGTGCGCCTCGATCATTGCCTGGTGATCTACAACGACGAAACGCAGACTTTCGAACTGCTCAAGCAATTGGACAACGACAACGAGTTTCATCCCCGCGGCCATCCCTTCGAGGTTGAGACCGACGGCCGGCGGTTTTTTTATTTCGCCATGCCTTACCCCCTGCTGCGCGTGCCGGCACAGTGGGACGCCCTGCTGGATCCGGCTCGTTACGAGTCGTTCACCTGCCTGGCCCCGGGCTCGCGCTTCGAGGGCGAAGCTTCGCAAGTGCAGCGCGACGCACAGGGCAAAGCGGTCTGGGCCTGGAAGGCGAATACATCCTGGCTCAACGAAGACCAGCAGAAGCAGTTGATCAAGGCTGGCAAAATACAGGCGGATGAAGCCTGGATCGACATGCGCGACGCCGCCACCGATCAGCCGATCACCATGCACGGCGGCTCAGTGTCATGGAACGAGTACAAGCACAAGTGGATCATGATCGGCCTGCAAGTCGGCGGCAGCTCGTTGCTAGGCGAGGTCTGGTACAGCCAAGCCGACCAGCCGCAGGGCCCCTGGCGCCGCGCGGTCAAGGTCGTCACCCACCGCGACTACTCGTTCTATAATCCCAAGCAGCACCCCTGCTTCGCCCAGGACGGCGGCCGAATGATCTACTTCGAAGGCACCTACTCCGCCATGTTTTCCGGCAGCAAAGTCCCCACCCCGCGCTACGATTACAATCAGATCATGTACCGCCTGGACCTGTCCGACCCGCGGCTGCGGCTGAAAGGCGATCCGCCCCCTGCCGATGTTCAACATTTGCGGTAGGCGAAACTTCTCTACAATGTGTCGCCTATGTCCACCCCCACCGAACCGCCCGAAGTCAAACTCGATTTCATCCGCCAGGCCGTGGCAGCCGACATGCAGAGCGGCCGCTTCCAACCGCCGGTGGTCACCCGCTTTCCGCCGGAACCGAACGCCTACCTGCACATCGGTCACGCCAAGGCCATCTGCATCGACTTCGGCATCGCCGCCGAGTTCGCCGGCCGCTGCAACCTGCGCCTCGATGACACCAACCCCATGAAGGAGGAACAGGAGTACATCGATGCCATCAAGGAGGACGTGCGCTGGCTGGGCTTCGATTGGGGCGATCGCGAGTTCTATGCCTCTGACTATTTCGATCAGCTTTACGAATGGGCTATTCAGCTCATCAAGGCGGGCAAGGCTTACGTGGACGATCAACCGGCCGAAGTGATCCGCCGCAACCGCGGCACGCTGGTCACCCCCGGCGTCAACAGCCCGTACCGCGATCGCAGCGTCGAGGAAAATCTCGACCTGTTCGAGCGCATGCGCAAAGGCGAATTCCCTGACGGCACCAAGGTGCTGCGAGCCAAGATCGACATGGCGGCCGGCAACCTGAACCTGCGCGATCCGGTCATGTACCGCATCCTGCACGCCTCGCATCCGCGCACCGGCGACAAGTGGTGCATCTATCCGATGTACGACTACGCCCACGGCCAGAGCGATTCACTGGAACACGTGACGCATTCGCTCTGCTCGCTGGAGTTCGAGGACCATCGCCCGCTGTACGAGTGGTTCATCCGTGAACTGGGCATCTTCCCCTCGCGCCAGATCGAGTTCGCCCGCGGCAACATCACCTACATGGTCACCAGCAAACGCCGCCTGCTGGAGCTGGTCGAGGGCGGCTACGTCGAAGGTTGGGATGATCCGCGCATGCCGACGCTGCGCGGGCTGCGGCGGCGCGGCTTCACCCCGGCTGCGATCCGTCGCTTCTGGGAAGAGGCCGGCGTCGCCAAGCGCGAGAACAACATCGAGTTCGCCAAACTGGAGTCCATCCTGCGCGACGACCTGAACCAGAAGGCCCTGCGCCGCATGGCGGTGCTCAACCCGTTGAAGGTGACCCTCACCAACTGGCCGGCCGGCAAGGTCGAGATGCGCGACGCCCAGAACAATCCGGAAGATCCCGACGCCGGCCTGCGCCAGATGCCGCTGACCGGCTCGCTCTACATCGAGCGCGACGACTTCATGGAGAATCCGCCCAAGAAGTACTTCCGCCTCTCGCCCGGCAACGAGGTGCGCCTGCGCTTCGGCTACATCATCAAGTGCGAAAAGGTCATCAAGGACGCTGCGGGCAACGTCACCGAGCTCGAGTGCACCTACGACCCGCAGACCGCCGGTGGCCACGCACCCGATGGGCGCAAAGTCCGCGGCACCATCCACTGGGTCAGCGCCGAACACGCCATCGAAGCCGAGGTGCGACTGTACGATCACCTGTTCGAGGTCGAAGAGCCCACCGAACCCCCGGCCGGCAGCGACAACTGGCTCGACAACGTCCGCCGCGATTCGCTCAAGATCCTCACCGGCGTCAAGCTGGAGCCGGCCCTGGCCGAGGCCCAGGCGGGCGTGTCGTATCAGTTCGAGCGCATGGGCTACTTCTGCCTCGACCGCGATTCGCAGCCCGGCCGGCTTGTCTTCAACCGCACCGTGACGCTGAAGGATTCCTGGGCCAAGCAGAATCCAGGCAAGTGACGAATGCCTGATTTCTGATTGCTTGAATGTTTGAATGGCAAACTGAGTGCACCAGCACCAATGTCAGCATTCAAGCAATCGCGAAATCATCACTTCACACATCATCCCCGCTCCCAGCGATCCTGCAAGCGGCTGACAAACACGGCCGGCTTTTCCTCGAACAGCAGTTTGCCGAGGCGGCGGCTCTTGCGTCGCAACTGGTCGCGGCGGCGCTCGATGTGCTTGAGCAATAACGCGCGCGGCTCGGCTTCGCCCAGGTGTGTCACGTGTTCGGCCAGCAGGGCCAGGTCGCGGTCCTGTCCCAGACATTCGCCCAGGTCTTTGGCCGCGGCCCGGCGATGATCCATGTGCCGCCGCCACAGCGGACGCAGCAAACGGGTGTGATACCAGTGGTACTTGACCCACTGCCGCCACTCGTGCAGCGTTTCGACGCTCGGCTCATCAATGGCGATGCTCATCCCCGTGCGGGCGCGGCGGTAGGTGCGGGTGAATCCGCCGCGCACCGCTTCGAAACCTTCTTCGCTGAGTTGCCAGTGTTCGACGCGCTGTCGGGCGGCACGCAACCGCGCGGCTGCCTGCTCCAGCAATGCACGGGTGTCCAACTGCACGTGCAGGGCCTCATCGCGCTGATGCTCCAGCGTCTTGCGCAACTGTTGGAAGTCGGCCGGCTCCAGCTCGCGGTCGGCGATCAGGGCGTCGAACGTCTCCAGGCGCACGGCCGCATCGCGCGAACGGGCCAGCAGACGGGCCGTGTCGCGGAAGTCAGCGTTCGCCTGTGCGAACTGCTCGAAGTTTGAACGCACCAGGTGCAGCAGGCCGCGCATTTTCTTGCAGTGCATGCGAACCTGGTGGACGGCGCTGTCCAGGTCGCGGCTGTCGGCGTCGGCCAGCGCATCCTGAATCTGCTCCTGCGCGATCCGCCGCAGCGATTCGTCCATCGTCTGCTTCAGGTCGATCCGATAGGCCATGGCCCGTCATTATCACCGATCATTGTTCGGTTGGCGCGACGCTGAGCACCGATTTCACAATCCTAATCACTCTAACCCAAACCTTGCCGGCCAATGACTTTTCATGCAAAAACCGCCGCGATGCCGGCGAGGGCATTGGCATCGACGGCGGTAGTCAAGGCGGGGGAAAAAGTGAAAAGTGAAAAACGAAGAGGGAAAAAGGAAACGATCCTTGTGAAGCGAACGGCGTTGGGCGTTGGGGGTCGCTCGTTGCGCGGTCCAGGGCTGCAAAACCATGTCGGGCAACCGCCGACTCACCCGACTTCACACTCAGGCGGCGAAGCGCTGGTTGAATCGTTCCATTTCAACCGCTTCCGGGGGGCGCGACATTTCCACCAGGTCTTCGGTTTCGGGTTCCAGGCGGCCGCGACGCTCATCGAAGTAGTCCAGCAGACCGGCGAAATTCACCGCGGCGCGGAAGGCGTCGTCGTGGCTGAGCAGGAACAGGATGAACGCGCTGGTCAATTGTCGATCCTGCCGGGTGCGATCGTCCGGCCCGCCGAACAGGCCGTCGGCCTCCTGCATCCCCGCCAGGGCTGCGATCGCCCGGTCGCGGGTGGCAGCCAATGCGGCCGGGTCGTCCTGGCCCCGATTGCCCAGCAAGGCGCTGAACGCGGCTGCGACTGCCGCGGTAGCCAGGGGATCGCGGTCGGCTGAACCTGGATACGAGCCATCCGTGTTCTGACATTCCAACAGGCTGGCGACCAGACGGTGGCTGGTGGGCGTCGGTCCATAGGTCAACTGCGCCAGCCGGCGAAGGGCCAGGGCATCGGCGGTGACCGGGTGGGCCAGGCGAGCCCGCAGGGGCAGCGGGCAGATCATGCCGTTGTCAGCCAGGCTCTGGATCAGCCGGTGGGTGTCAGCGGCGAACACCAGTCGGTCAATGACGTGTGCGGTGAGCATGTCGGGACTCCTGATCGCGGCCGCCACGGGCAGCCGGGGCCACATATTCGGGTGGCGTTACCCTATCATCGTCCAAACATGATAGTTTGTCAAGTATTTCTGTAAGAAAAAAGTTCGGTATTCGCACAAGGCAGTTGCAGAAATGAACAAGCACCGGTCGGCCATGGCGGCGAGCCAGGGGGAGGTCGGGGTGACGTCCGGGGGCGATTGTGGATTAGTTGTCGGTAACTGGGGTCGCAGGTGGTCGGTGTGCGGGCAAAAAAAGACCTCCGCCACAGGGCTCCGATCCTGTGCGCGGAGGCGCGCCACGGCTCAAATTTTTAGCCAATTCTCACCGGCTCAGTTATCCTATCGGCCAACCGTCGGCTGTGTCAATGAGGGTTTGCTTCGAATTAAAAAATATCTCAAGTTAATTTGCAACAATAACTTACAATTTTTACCTCATTGGGGCATACCGGTGGAAAACCGGTGATCAACTCGACGCTTTTTCCTGTAACTGGCGCATTGAAGAACAGTTGACTTTCAACACCCCGACGCCCGGACACGAGCGCTGCAAAGATGAAAAAAACGATCGAGGTGGCTCTGGGACTGCTGGCGGAAACCAGATTTGATCAGGTGTGGATTTTCGTCACCCGTCGGCCGAGTGAGGCCGTGCTGGGCGGGCTGTGGGAGTTTCCGGGCGGCAAGATTGAGCCTGACGAATCGCCCCAGGCATGCGTGATGCGCGAGTTGAAAGAGGAAATCGGGGTTGAAGTGGTAGTCAGCGAGGCTTTGCAGGCGGTGACGCACGAGTATGACCACGGTCGTGTGCATCTGCAGCCCTACCTCTGCCGCCTGAAGGCCGATCAGCCGCGGCCGCGCGAGGGTGACGATCGACAATGGGTCACGTTGCCGCAGTTGCGCATGCTGGCGATGCCGGACGCCAACGCGGCGCTGCTGGCGCAACTGGATCGCCGGTTCGCCCAGTGACCCAATCGCGGGCCGGCGCGTGAAAAATCGTTAAGGGGCCTGTACGGATCGCGTCGATAAGCCATGCGGTGCGCGATCACTATCGGACGCGACGTCGGACGCGACATGGCTGAAGAGGAAATCACAACCCCAGTCCCCACGGTCAGCAAAGGCGGCGAGCCGACCTGGGCCCAGGTCTGGCATCTGCCGGTGCTGTTGTTGGGGTTGTTGTTGTTCGTGGCGGGGTTGTATCTGTTGGCGCCGCGGAGTGAGCCGAACAATTTCCCCGGGGCGCTGGACAGTGCCGCCTACTACCTCGAAACCAAGCGCGACCTGGACGAAGCCAAAAAGAAGCTGGACGAAGTCGACGCCCATCGTGAACTGGCCAGCCCGCAGGACATCGCCCGTTACGACCAGCTTTATGCCGACTGGCAGTACGAGGAGCTGCATCGGCCGGGCTTCACCCTGGTGCCGACCAAGCAGACACAGGACGCTCACGAGAAGATCGTCAACTACTACCACCAGGCGGAGAACCTCGGCCGCCACATCACCGGCACGTCGCTGAACCGTTGGGCGCAGTCCCTGGTGGCCTTGGGGCGCGACGAACAGGCCCTGGATCTGCTGGAGAAGATGCGCAGCGACAGTCCGCAGCAGCGCTACCAACTGATCGGGCGGTTGATCGAAGACCATCGGGCCCGGCCGCCGAACGAGCAGAACCTGGACATGCTGACCAAGCTGGTGCAGCGCTATCGCTTCGAGGTCAACCAGGAATCGGACGCCAAGGCCCGGCGGGCGGCCAGCATATGGATCACCGAGGTCGAGGCGGACATGAAGCTGTCGGCCGGCGATCCCAACGGCGCGATTCGCCTGCTGGTGATGGAGCGTCTGCCGCGGCTGATGCGCCCGGGCCAGCCCAACAACGACCTGGCCCCGCTGTATATCAAGCTGGGACAGGCCTATCAGCACATCGCGGCCTTCGATGATGCGCGGCTGAACTACCTGGAAGCCCAGGCCATGCTCAACGATCAGCCGCACTCCGATCGCATGGCGGATATCCTGGTCGGGCTTGGGCAGATCGAACTGTCGCGTCCCAGTGACGGCAGCGTGCAGACTGCCCGCGGTTTCTTCGCCGAGGCGGTCAGCGAGTATCCCTCCAGCAACAGCGCCATCGACGCCAAGATCGGCCTGGCGGACTGCGAAGCCCGGCTGAACATGGAAAGCGAAAGCGCTCAGCACTTCCGTGAAGCGGTGGAAGACCTGGTTCGCCGCACGCCGCCGCACGACATGCGCCGCCGGATCATCACCGACACCATCGACGCCCACGTGGCCCGGGCGGTGGACCGCGAGAACTACGACCGCACGCTGGAGTTGCTGGAGATTCTGATCCCGCTCTACGGCGACCAGTTGCCGCCGGCCCAGTTACTGCGCTTCGCGGTCACGCACGAGAGGATCGCTGAGCAACGCTCTGCGGCGGCCCAGGATATCCAGTCTAAACTCGAGGCCGGCGACACCGAAGTCAGCGTGCAGGCCAAGCAGCTTGCCTTCCAACAGGCGGTCATCCACTACGAGCAGGCCGGCGATTACTACCTCGAGCACGCCAACGCGGTGACCATCTCCGACGACGACGCCCACGGCGAAAGCCTCTGGCACGCGGCTGCCTGCTACGACGAAGCGCAACTGTGGTCCAAGGCCATCGACGTTTACTCCCAGTTCGTCGCCACCCGTATCAACGATCCACTGTGCATCCGGGCCCGCGCTCAACTGGGCAAGGCATACCTGGCGGACGGCCAATACGAGCCGGCCATCGAGCAGTTCCTGCAACTGCTGGAAGATCACCCGCACAGCCCCGAAACCTACGACATCCTCGTGCCCCTGGCCCAGGCTTACATCGCGGTCAAGGACTACTCCGCCGCCCGCCGCGGCCTCGAACAGGTGGTGACCGACCATCCTTCCATCACGCCGGAAAGCCCCGAATATCAGTACGCCCTGATCGAACTCGGCAAGCTGCTGTATCAACTGGGCGATCAGGACGGCGATTACTACGTCCCCGCCATCGAGCGACTGACCGAAGCGGTGCAGCGCTACGGCGAAGGCGACCAGGGCCCGATGCTGCGCTTCCTGCTGGCGGATTCCTATCGCAAGTCGGTGGCCCGACTCGACCAGCTACTGGGTGAGCGGCAGTCCAAGAACGATCAACTGGAAATCCAGGCTGAGAAGAAACGTCGCCTGGAGACCGCCCAGAAATTCTACAACCAGGTGATCACCGAACTGGAAGCCCGCCCGCAGGTGGCGGTGACGCCACTGGAGCAGCTTTATCGTCGCAATGCGTACTTCTATCAGGCGGACTGCGCTTTCGATCGCGGAGCCTATGAGGCCGCCATCTCGCTGTATGACCTGGCCGCCCGCCGCTTCGAGAACACACCCGCATCGCTGATCGCCCTGGTGCAGATCGTCAACGCTCACTGCGAGCTGGGCCAGTACCAGGAAGCGCGCGTGGCCAACAACCAGGCCCGCCTGCAACTGCAGCGCATTCCGGATGACGCTTTTGAGAATCCCGATCTGCCGCTGACCCGCCGCCACTGGGAAGACTGGCTGCGCTGGACCAGCCAACTGGACATCTTCGGCCCCAAAGCCGACGCTTCGCGTTGACTGGCATTCCATTTCCTTCTGCCTGTTCAGCCTCTTGCTGCCTGCCAGCTCAGCCTCTTGCTACTGAGAAACCGGCGAACTGTCGTACAAAATTGGCCTTGACAATTAATCTGTTTTCGGCGAAAACAGATTTATGGCCAGACCCTATCGACAGCGGTTGGATGAGTTGGATGTGTTCAGAGCCCTGGCCCATCCGGTGCGACGCAAGATCGTGGCGGCCTCGCTTGATCGGGCGCAATCCTTCAACCAGTTGCAACAATTGGTTCATCGCAGCAACGCTGCGTTGTCTGGTCACCTGCGGATTCTGCGCGAAGCGAAAGTGCTGGCGGCTACGCGGCGCGGACGAGCGGTGACGTACCAGGTGGAACGGCGGACACTGCGCTCATGTGCCCAATGGCTTGTCAGCATCACTTCGCCACCGTCCATCAAGCGGCAGACACCATCAACCGCGGCTTGATACGGATTCCACTCTCAATCTGCGTGCCAACAGGTAATCAACAAGCCAATTGATATCGGATAGCGCATGAC
>CAYYGM010000076.1:0-20230 GCA_964471555.1 uncultured Phycisphaeraceae bacterium | reverse complement strand
GACACGAAGGCACGATGGCAACAGCTTGATCGGGTATCGGGTGTCGGGTATCGGGTATCGGGCGGCTGATATGAGTCCTCGTTTGTCAGGTTTCGCATCCCAGCTCAAACCCGAAACCCGAACCCCGATACCCGATACCCGTCTTACCTCTTCGTGCCTTCGTGGCTTCATCCTTGTCTTGTTTCTTCTCCTGCTGGCAAGCTGCAAGAGCCCGCTTGATGAGCCGGCCTACCTGCGCTCCGATGAGTTGCGCCAGCATCTGCAACAGATTGACCCGGTTGATCTGTCGCAGGTCGCCGATGCAGTGCACACGACCGACGAAGCCGAGCCGCCCCAGCCTGCCCCGCCGCCGCCCGCTGAAACCCAACTCAGTATCGAGCAGTGCCGCGTGATGGTGTTAGCCAACAACCTGGAGTTGCAGGTCGAGTTGCTCAACCCCACCATCGCGGCTCAGAGCGTCAGCGAACAGGAAGCGCGCTTCGAGGCCCTGTTCTTCGCCGACTCCAGCTATGCCCGCACCGACACCCCCACCGCCACCACACTCTCCGGCAGCCAGACCAAGGCGGTCCAGAACGACCTTGGCGTCGATCTTCCCCTGCAGACCGGCGGCAACCTGCGCTTCAACCTCGCGGCCAATCAGTTCAAGACTGACAACGTCTTCTCCACGCTCAACCCGTCCTACACCACCGACGCCACGATCTCCATCTCGCAGAACCTGCTGCGCGGCGCAGGCATTCGCGCCAACACCCACGCCATTCGACTGGCCCAGTATCAACATCAGCAGGCCAACGCCGCCACGCACCTGGCTGTGATCCGCATCCTGGCCAACGCGGATCGCGCCTACTGGCGGTTGCAGTCTGCGCGTCAGGTGTTGCAGGTGCGGCAAGCTGAGCACGAGTTGGCTGTGGCGCAACTGGAAAAAGCCCGCCGCATGGTCGAATCGGGTGAACTGGCGGAGATCGAAATCACCCGGGCCGAGTCCGGCGTCGCCGAGCGACTCAGCGCCATCATCACCGCGGAAAACACCGTGCGCCTCGAGCAACGCGCCCTCAAACGCATGCTCAACGATACCGGCCTGCCCATGGACGGCCCCACCGCCATCATCCCCACCACCGACGCCAACCCCGTGCGCTACGATTTCGACCCCCGGAAGTTGGTGTCGATGGCCATGGACGGGCGCATGGAACTGCTGGAGCTGGAACTGCAACTGGCCCAGCAGGCAAGCACGCTGCATTTCGAGCGCAACGCCGCCCTGCCGCTGGCCCTGCTGGACTACACGTACAACTTCAACGGGCTTGGTCGCACCTACGGCAACTCGTTCGACATGCTCTCGGATCGTGACTTCGCTGACTACCGCCTCGGCCTGCGGGTGGAGGTTCCGCTGGGCAACGAAGCTGCCAAAAGCCGCGTCCGCCGGGCCATTCTCAATCGCCTGCAAACGCTCTCCAGCGTCGAGCAGCGCAGAGCATTGATCGAAGAGGAAGTGCTCAACGCGGCCGATCAACTGGCCTCAAGCTGGCAACAGATTCTCGCCGCCCGCCAGTCCGCGATTCTCGCCCATCGCACGTTCATGGCTGAGCAGCGCCAGTTCGAGCAGGGCCTGCGCACGTCAACCGACGTACTGGATGCCCAGGCCCGTTACAGCGACGCCCAGGCTGCTGAAGCCCGCGCCATCGCCGAGTATCAGATCGCCCAGATCGACCTGGCCTACGCCACCGGCAGCATCCTCGGGGCCGACCAGGTGCGCTGGGAACCGCGGCAGATCGAGGAATAAGCATTAGCCACGGATGAACACGGATAGACACGGATGGGAAAAGAATTAACAAGAGACGCGGAGGACACAGAGTTCACGTTTTGTTTTCTTTCTCTGCGTCCTCCGCGTCTCTGCGGTTCACTCTTCTGGATTTGCCTTTATCCGTGCCTATCCGTGTTCATCCGTGGCTGATTCCCCGCTTCAATCGCCCGCAGGACGTTGTCGTCGCCGGAGAGTTGCGCGGATTGGCCCGGTTGCAGGACCAGGAAACGATCGTCGTCCCAGCGGCCGGCCAGCAGATCGATCAGCAACTGCGGGTCGCCCACCTGCTCGTCGTAGTTCCACTTCAGCCAGTCGGCACAATCGCGGGTGTACTGCTTGTCCCGCTCCGTCGCGCCCACGGTCAGCGAAACATAAGTCGCCCGGTCGTAGGTGTTGAACCAGGCCTGCTCGCTTTCCATCAGGAAGTCGGCATTGTCCTCGCCGAAC
The DNA here is from genome assembly GCA_964471555.1 of uncultured Phycisphaeraceae bacterium. Classification (GTDB taxonomy): domain Bacteria; phylum Planctomycetota; class Phycisphaerae; order Phycisphaerales; family Phycisphaeraceae; genus JADLFV01. The sequence continues at coordinate 17,988 of CAYYGM010000076.1, read as the reverse complement.
TTCTCGACATACTGGCGGCGAAGTTTCTCGTAACGCTGCGGACCCGGCGGCGTGTGATGGCGATTCCAGCCGGGTGAATACCAGTAGGTGCCGGGGTTCTGCTTGACGTATTCCGCATAGCGCTGGCGCGAACCCAGCAGCAGCGTGATGCAGTCGTGGGCACGCGGCACGATGATGCGGCAGCGTTGGGCGGTGACGTTTTCGATGCCGCGACTGCACAGGCCATAGACCAGCACGATCGCCTCGGCGTCGGTTTCCTGTTCCAATCGCGCGACCACTTCCTGCAATCGCTTGCTCAGCAGCGGTGGATCGTTGTGCAGGCCCTGCTCCAGCTTCTCCAGATGCACGAGGTTGCCGTGGCCATTGAGGAAATGCTCGACCTCGATCTCCATCACCGCGCAGGTGACCACCGCGAGGCGAGGCAGAGCTTGTACGTTTGAATCGCTCACTGATATTCCATTCCGGGGGCGGGGGTCATGCGCTTCGTTGATTGTAGGCATCGATCAGGGGGCGCAGCCTGCGGATGTGCTCGGGCGAGCTGCCGCAACAGGCGCCGACGATGGCGACCCCGGCCTCCAGCAGCTTCGGCAGTTCCGCTGCCATCTGCTGCGGGCTCTGCATGTAGCGCACCTGCCCGTCGATCAACTGCGGCTTGCCCGCGTTGGGCTGGGCCATGGTCGGCCGGTTCATCTGCCGGCGATACTGCGTGACGCCGACTGCCGCATGGGGCATGTCCATGCCGTTGCCGCAGTTGAGGGCGACGATGTCCGCCCCGTGCTCGAGCATGAACGCGGCCGCCTGGGCGGGATCGACGCCCATCATGGTGCGCAACTGCCCGTCGCCGGTGATGTCGTAGGCCATCGAGCCGATGACGCAGGGCGCCCCGGCTTTTTTGGCCGCGGCCAGCCCCAGTTCCAATTCTTCCAGGGCGGTCTGCGTTTCGACGATCAGAGCATCGGGCCTCTCCGCCATCAGGGCGGCCGCCTGTTCCTCGAAGGCAGCTTTCACCTGCTCGGTCGGCACATCGCCGAACGGCTCCATCATGCCGCCGAAGGGCCCGATGTCACCGATGACGAAACCCGGTTTGCCGCCGAACGCCTGCCGCGCGATGCGCACCGCGGCCCGGTTGATCTCCACCACCTTGTCAGCGAGGCCGTGTCGCTCCAGCGACAGACGACAGCCGCCGAACGTGTTGGTCAACAGGATATCGCTGCCGGCCTCGACGTAGGAGCGCTGAATGGCCAGCACGCGATCGGGGTGCTCGATGTTCCACAGTTCGCCGCACTCACCGGCCGCCAGACCCGCCGCCTGAAGCTGCGTGCCCATCGCGCCGTCGCCCAGCAAAACACGCTTGGAAATGGCTTGTAACAAAGTGTCGGACAACACGGGCCTCCCTTCGTGGCTAGCTCCGATATGATACCGCCTGGAGCATTTTGATGAGCGTGACACTGCACATTGACGGACACAGCGTCGAGGCCCCGGTCGGCGCGACCATCTTCGACTGCGCTGAGAAAATCGGCGTCCACGTACCCACCAGTTGCCACAAGCAGGGCAAATGCCGCGAATGCCTGGTGGAAGTGGTCGAGGGCAGGGAATTGCTGGCTGACCCGACGCCTGAGGAGCTGCATTTAAGCGGCCATTTCCGCCTTTCCTGCCGGGCGAAAATCACGGCAAGCGAGGGCGAGTTGCGCTGTCACACCATGCGTCGCGGCCGCATTCGCGTGCTGGAGCGATTGGCTGCCCTGCCCGGGCAACCTGCTGACGATCGCTTCGACCCGGCCGTGCGCCGCGATGGCGACCGCATCCTGCTCGACGGCACAAACATCGCCACCTCCACCGGGCCCATCCACGGCCTGGCCATCGACCTGGGCACCACCACCGTGGTGGTCAACCTCGTCGATCTCGAATCCGGCAAGATCACCGCCACCACCAGCTTCGAAAACCCCCAGCGCTTCGGTGGCAGCAACGTCATGGCCCGCATCGCCTACGACTGCGATCACCCCGGAAAATTGCTGCAACGCACACTGTTGGGGTACCTGGGTCACGCCATCGAATCGCTGCCCTGCGACAACAAGTCCATCTACGAGATTGTCGTGGCCGGCAACACCACCATGCGCGATCTGTTCTTCGGGCTCAACGTGCACAGCGTGGGCCAGTCGCCCTTCCGCTCGCTGACCGAATACGAATTGCTCGAAGGCAAGCGTGAAACCACCGCGCTGAGCGTCACCGCAAAAAGTCTGCGTCTGCCGATCCACCCGGCCGGCCGCGTGTACAGTCTGCCCCTGATCGCCTGTCACGTCGGCGCGGATACGGCTGCGTGCCTGCTGGCCATCGGGCTGGCGCGGCAGGAAAAGCTGGTGGCCATGATGGACATCGGCACCAACACCGAGCTGGTCGTCGGCAACAAGGACCGCATCCTGGCTGCCTCATGTCCCGCCGGGCCCGCCTTCGAGGGCAACGGCATCGATGCCGGCATGCCCGCCCTGGACGGCGCGATCGAACGGGTGCACATCGCTGACAACGGCTGCCTCCAACTCGGCATCATCGGCCCCCCTGAAGGTTATCCCGAAGGTCCGCAGGGCATCTGCGGCTCGGGGCTGGTTGACATCCTCAGCGAACTTCGCCGCACCGGGCGCATGACCCATACCGGCCGCTTCACCAATCACGAACAGTTCCTGGCCCTGGATCCTGCCGGCCTGGTGCGCTTCAACGAGCTGGACGCCTCGCTGCTGGCCCAGGCCAAGGGCGCCAACGTGGCCGGGATCCGCATCGTGATGAAGCACTACGGCATCGAGATGTCCGACCTGCACCAGTTCTACCTGGCCGGCGGCTTCGCCCATCACCTGGACCTGGACGCCGCCCGTCGCATCGGCATGGTGCCGAACCTGGGCGATGACAAGCTCATCCAGATCGGCAACGCGGCCATCGAAGGGGCCACCATCGCCCTGCGCAGCGTCAGCGCCCGCCGCGAGATCGAGCGGCTGTGTCGCGGCATCAAGCACATCGAGTTGGAGACGGACCCGGCGTTCTTCGACCTGTTCGTGCAGGGCTGCCTGTTCGAGCCGGTGTAAGCCGCTTGCGGCTTCGCGCAACCGTTGAAAGCGAAAAAAACGCGATAAATCGCGTCGCTAAGTAGTCGCCGCTCACTGCTCAAGCCTCACCGCCCACTACTCAAGCCTCACCGCTCACATCGGCATGCCGGTGATGCGGGCCTCGAAGACCAGGTTGCCGTTGACGACGCCCTGGGCGACGCTGACGGAGCGGCGTTTGCGGAACTCGACTTCCTGGTTGAGGATGATGAAGCGATCGCCGGGCACCACCTGGCCGCGGAACTTGACGTCATCGACGCCGGCAAAACCCATGAAGGCCTGGCTGCCCAGGCGGCGCAGGCTGATGAAGCTGGCCAGTTGGGCAGCCGCTTCGATCATCAGCACGCCGGGAAACAGCGGCCGACCGGGGATGTGGCCCGGCACCCAGAAGGCGTCAGGGCGGATGTCGTGGTAGGCGGCGTTGTTCTTGTAATCGTCCGAAGCATAGACGATGGCATCGATCAGCCGCATGTGGCCGCGATGCGGATTGACCGCCTCGATGGCCGCCGCGTCAAACGCCGGCCGCTCGAAGTTCAGCAACGAAAGATCGAACAGGAGGGGTGGGGCCATAGGACTACGGTGGGCAGAGGGCGGAATGCAGGAATGTAGAGGGCAGCGGGGTGGAAAAACAGCAAAGCCATGGTGGAACGCCGGTGCGATCCGCCTTCGGCCTTCCGCCCTCCACCATCTTCGATCAGTTCTCCGTTTCGCGGACCTCCAGGATCTTTTTGCGCAGTTCCTGGGCGATATTCTTGATGTCCTGCATCTGCTTGCGGACGCGGGTGCCTGCCGCCTTGTTGCCGCCGGCCGTCTTGCGAATATCGTCTTCCACGGCCGCCACGGCCGCCTTGAGCTGTTCGTAAGTTTCGAGCATGGAGGGTCTCCTATCGCTGTAGGGGGTGCCGTAGGACGCTCAGAACGCCCTTTAGCCTACAGAAACGCCCCCCGCCGAGCAACACCCCCCCAGGGAGGGGGAAATTCGAATGGCGAAATTCGAATGACGAATCAATGTCCCTGTAACCAATGACGCCTCCCCGAATGTTTCGTCATTCGTCATTCGAATTTCGTCATTCGCATCCCCGCTCCCTCTATCCATGCGGGTGCCGATGGGCCAGAATGTGCGGCTTCTCCAGCCGGTGGGCCAGCATCAACGGCTCATCCGCCAGCACCTCCGCCGGCGGCCCCTCCGCCACCACCTGGCCCCCATCCAGCACGATCACCCGCGTGCAAAGCTCCACCGCCAGCTCCAGGTCATGCGTGGCGATCAGCCGTGTCAGCTTCATCCGCCCCAGTAGCGCCTTGATCTGCCGCCGGCCGTGCGGATCCAGGCTGTGCGTCGGCTCATCCAGGGCCAGAATGCTCGGCTCACACGCCAGTACGCCCGCCAGACACACCCGCCGCTGCTCACCACTGCTCAGTTGATGGGCCGGCCGCTGCTCGAAGCCGGTCAACTCCACCTGCTCCAGCACCTCGCTGACCCGCTGCTGCACCTGCTGCTTGTCCAGCCCCAGTTGCCGCGGCCCGAAGGCCACATCTTCAAAAACCGTGGGGCAGAAAATCTGGTCCGTCGGATCGTGAAAAAGCAGCCCCACCTTCCGCCGCACCCCCGGAAGATTTTTCTCCGTGATCGGCTCACCATCGATAAACACCGCCGGCCGCTGGCCATCCCAGCGCTCCGGCAGCAACCCGTTCAAGTGCAGCAACAAGGTGCTCTTGCCCGCTCCGTTGGGCCCGATCAATCCCACGCATTCGCCCGGCTCCACGCGAAAGCTGATCCCGCGCAGGGCCTCGGTGCCAGTTCCGGTCCCATTTCCGGGGGCACTTCCGGGGGGGCTGTAGCCGAAGTGCAGATCGCGTACTTCCAGGGCCGCGGTCATCGCCACCCCCGGGCGCACATCGCCGCATAAACCCGCTCCGCCCGCACACTGGCCCGCACGAAAAGCTGCCCCACCACCGCCGCCAGACCGCGCCACGTTCGCCGCTTGTCGCTGACAAATGTCCGTGACGCCCGGGCTCGCCGCATGCGCTGCGATTCATCAACCAGCACGAACAAATAGCGATACATCAGCGCCAGCGTCGTCACCAGCAGCCCCGGCACGCGCATCTTCCGCAGCACTTCCAGCAGATCTCCGAACGGCGTCGTGCTCGCCAGCAGGATCATCGCCAGCAGACACAACGTGCAGCGCACCACCAGCAACACAAACAGGCGCCATCCGCCCGGCCCAAACAACGCCAGCAACGCCACCGCCGCCACGAACGGCTCAAGCATCAACAACCGCCCCAGCACATATCGCCACGGCACCTCACTGATCGCCGCCACCAGCAACAGCAACACCGCCGGCCCCAGCAACCACAGCGCCCAAGCCAGCGGGCACACCGCCATGCCCACCACCAGCACCAGCGCGGACAGCAGCTTCACCCCCACCGGCAGCCGATGCACCGGACTGTGCAGCCGGCTGTAGCGATCGAGAAAGTCAGCGTGCATGAGGTGACTCAGAACCCCCTCTCCCCTCGGGAGAGGGTTGGGGTGAGGGCCGAACGCCCAAGGGAACCATGTAAGAAAACGCCACGGGTCTATCCGTCCTCACCCTGCCCTCTCTCAGGGGGAGAGGGTGTTGTAAGGTTACGCCGCCGCACTCGCATCGACGGCCGGCTTTTTGCTTGTCAGCGCCCTTGCGGTGAACCAGGCCAGCACGAACACCGCCACCGTACCCAGCGCACCTGCCGCACCGGTGGCCCATGCCCCCGGCAGGATGGATGCGCCCAACTCGTAATCCGCCGCCGGCGAAGGCACCATCGGCTGCTCCACCGCGGCGACGGCGAAGTTCAAATCCTCAGCCGTCTTGTCCAGACCGTCCGGCCAGGGTGAAGCGAACGGCGAAACGAACATCGCCAACGCCAGACTGACGATCAATCCATACGCCAGCAAGGGGCCGTATGAGTTTCGAGTTTCGAGTTTCGAGTTTCGAGTTTGTAACAAATCGGGCCGCGTCGCCGCCACAGCCGCCAGGGCCGCCGCGGTGATCAGACCTTCACCCACGCCGATCAGCATGTGCACGCCCGCCATGGCCGGCAGCGCCATACGCCAGGCCACCGTGCCCGAGGCTGCCAACTCCGCGGCACAGAACACCGACGCCAGCACCGTCGAGCACCAGGCCGCCACCATCGCGGCCAGCAACGTGGCGAACATGCCTTCCATTTTGCGCGGCAGCAGCATGCGAATCCCGCGATAGATCATCCACCCCACCACGCCGCCGATCACCGCCATGTTGAAGATGTTGGCTCCCAGTGCCGTGACGCCGCCGTCGGCAAACAGGAAGCATTGCACGATCAGCACGGCGCTGATGACCACCACTGCGGCGCTGGGCCCCAGCAGCACGGCCGTGAGCGTGCCGCCGATCAGGTGTCCGCTGGTGCCGCCGGCCACGGGGAAGTTGAGCATCTGGGCTGCGAACACGAATGCCGCCGACAATCCCAGCATGGGCACGCGCTTGGGCTCCAGGCGCCGCCGGGCCTCGAACAGGGCCACGCCCAGACTCGCCACTGACAATCCTCCCATGGTTGCGGCCGTCGCGGCGTTGAGGAAGCCGTCGGGAATGTGCATGTCAGGCTCCTTACAGTTAGAACAGTCACATCATTTCCCCGGTATGACGATTTTTGTTATTGTAACACCAGCGGCCCGCCCGTCAAAGCGTCCGGGCCGGCCGCCGATCCGCCTCACGACGCCAAAGAGGTACCGGGACATGACCAACAAACTGATGCAACTGGCGACACTGCTGACCGTGGCGCTGATCACCAGCGCCGCGCCAGCGCAGGAGGAAAGCCAAACCTCCTCCGCCTGGATCCGCACCGATCCGCTGGAAACACTGTGCCGGCCGCTGGATCAACTGCGCAAGCACGCGGCGCCCAGCGGACTCGAGTTCGAACTGGGCCTGACCGGCATCTTCCAGGGCGCCAGCGACACCGTCGATGGACAGTCCGCCACCATGGCCGGCTTCAGCTACGACTTTGTCGGCATGTGGACGTTGTTTGAAAATCAATCGCTCGGCGCAGGCGGCTTCGGCTGGCATCTCGAAGGCGGACGCACCATCGGCTCGGGGCGGCTCGAAGACCTCTCAGCCCGCGCCGGCTCGATCCTCGGCATCAACGACGACCTCGACGCCGAGCCCGTCGCACTCACCGAACTGTGGTGGTCACAGAACCTGCTCGAAGACAAGCTCATCATCACCACCGGCAAGATCGATCAGACCTGCTACTTCGACACCAATCGCATCGCCAACAGCGAGACCGATCAGTTCATTGCCACGCCGCTGGTCAACAATCTTTCAATCCCCTTCCCCGACAACGGCCTGGGCCTCAACGTCACCACCCAGCCCGGCGATACCTTCTTCTTCAGCGGCGGTTTCGGCGACGCCAATGCCGTGGCCACCGAGACCGGCTTTGACACCTTCGATCAGCACGAATACTTCGCGGCCGTGGAAGCGGGACTGATGCCGCACTTTGAAAACCTCGGCGACGGCACCTATCGCCTGACCCTGTGGCGCAACGAAATCGACGGCCGGACCGGCTACGGCTGGGCGCTGTCGTTCGACCAGGAAATCGCCCCCGACAGCGGCGTGGTGCCGTTCTTCCGCTACGGCTCGGCGGACGATGACGTGTCGGATTTCGAGCAGTTCATCAGCGGCGGCCTGGGCTTTGAAGGCTGCTTCGGCCGGGCGGACGACCTGCTGGCGATCGGCTGTGCCTGGGCCGATCCGTCGGATGACAGCGTCGCTCAGGAAACGATCGTAGAGGCCTTCTACCGCGCCCAGCTTTCCGACAGCGTGCAGTTGACACCTGACCTGCAGGTGATTTTCAATCCGGCGGACAACCCGGCCCACGACGTGATCGTGGTGGGCGGACTGCGCGTGCAGATTGTGTTTTAGCGCCATCCACGAAGCACGCGCGACGTCACAACGTTTAGCGTGCGAGCTTGCTCGCACAGCGCCGAGCAAGCTCGGCGGCTAAACGGTCGCTTTCCGCGTGTGACCCGACATCAATCGATGCCGGTGCTGTTCTTGATCAGCAGGCGGCCGCCGATCTGGTTGACGATCTTGGGCCAGACGTCGGTGTTGATCTTCCACTGACTGAAATCGCAGTCGATGATCTGGGCGCTCTTGACGCCGCCGCCGGCCAGCTTGACCGCCCAGGTGTTGGAGGACACCGCCGGGCCGGACCACTTGCAATCCTCGATCAGGACGCTGATCAGGTCGTTGTTGTAGTGCTCCAGGGCCAGCGACCAGCCAATGGTCAGGCCGATGGAGTCGACGCCGCCGGTGTTGTAGAACCGGCAGTTGCGGACGATCAGCGCCCCGGAGGCCGAGCGATCATCGCTGCCGATGTCGATCAGGTTGCCGGAGAAGGTGCAGTTATCGACTTCCAGCCGGCGGTAGCCCAGACCCTTGATGCCCTGGGCGGCCGCGCGATCGAACGTGCAGTTGGAAAACGTCACCGCCCCGACGTCCAGCAGGTAAACGTTGTGGTTCTGGTTGAAGCGGGCATTGCCCAGCCAGCCGTTGTCGCTGAACACGCAGTTGCTGAAGACGAAGTTGTCCACGCCTTGCAGGAACGCCCCGTGCGAATGGCCCCAGTCGTCGCGGGTGGCGCCTTTGAAGGTGCAGCGCACGAAGCGCCAGTTTCTGCTGGCGTCCGAGCCGTCATCGCGGGCCTGCACCGTCAGCAGCACCGCCGCGTCACGGAAATCGCAATCGATGAAGGTCACGTTGTTGACCGACTGCCACACCGCGCGCACGCCGCCGCGCAGGATCAGGTTGCTGTAGGTCTTGCCGTCCTGCGGCGTCAGATCCCACACCACCTGCTTGGCCACGTTGGTCGGCGGCGGATCGGCCGGCACATCGGGCGCGGTCGGCACATCGGGCACGGTCGGCACATCAGTCACATCAGGCGCGAGCGGCTCGTCGATGACAATGGGCACGTCCGTGTCGTCGGTTGCATCCGGTGAATCGGGCGCCGCATCCGTCGGGGCCTCCGGTGAATCGGGCACCGCATCCGTCGGGGCCTCGGGTGAATCGGGCGTAGCGTCCGTCGGCGTCTCGGGTGAATCGGGGGCGGCGTCCGTCGGCGTCTCGGACGGCGGCGTGGGGTCCGGCTCCGCCGTGGTCGGAGGCGCCGGGTCTTCCATCACCGGCGGCGGCGTACGCAGCACTTTGAAGGGCTGCTTGACCAGGTCCACCAGCCTCAGGCCGGTGCTGCCCGCCTGGTACAGCGCCACCTGCATCAGATACTTGCCCGGCTCCAGGTCGTTGAGCTGCCTGCGGCTGATCATGTAGGTGCCGTTGGGCGAAGGCTCGCCTTTGAGTGTCTGCTTGAAGATCAGCCGCGCGGGAGACTTGCGTTGGTCCCAGACCAGCACCTGCATGTACATGTCGTCAACCAGCGGGCCATTCAACGCCAGTCGCACCACAGGCGCATTGCCTTCGATGTACTGTTCGAGTGTGGTGTTGAAGGTGACCTGCGTGGCCCGATCAACATTTTGAGAAACGCCCAGGGGGTCTTCAGCCGAACCGACCGCAACCTCGCCCAGCAAACCCAGACATGCCGACAACATGACCATCAGGCCGGTGATGTGTTGCTTCATCGTGGACTCCGTTTCACTGAAGCTATGTAAACCCTGCGGACAACAAACCGCATGGGGGAGTATCACGAACCTGCGTAGCCAGCCAGGTTGTTGCGACAAGCGCCAGGGCATTGAGCCGGCAGGGTGACCCGAGTGCGGGCCAATGGGTTGTCGCGAAACCTGGATTTACCTGACAGTTTTGGAGACCGGCACGGCGCCATATCGGCCGCAGCCGCTCTCTCTCCTCGCGGGGGGTAACCGGGGGCATGATATCAGGCGATGGCCGAATGTAAAAATAGGGGATTGCCCTATCTTTACCAAGCCAACATCCGCCCTGGAGGTCACTTGTTGATGCCGGTCGAGCCGCGGATCTCCAGGCGGTCGCCGATCTGGTTGACGATCTTGGGCCAGATGCGGGTATCGACCTGCCAGCGTCGCAAATTGCAGCCGATCACTTCGGCACTTCTCAATCCTCCACCGGCGAATTTCATGGCCCACACGTTGGTGTCCACCGCCGGGCGATACCAGGTGCACTTGCGAATCAACACGTTATTCAAGTGGTTGGCGTAGTGCTCGAAGGACAACGACCAGCCCAGCGTCTGGCCGATCGAATCCACGCCGCCCACGTTGTAGAACTTGCAATTGCGGATCACCATCTGGGCCGCCGCCGAGCGATCGTCACTGCCGATGTCGATCAAATTCCCGCGGAACGTGCAGCCATCGACCACCACCCGCTTGTAACCCAGCGCCTTGAGGCCCTGGGCCGCGGCCCGCTGGAACGTGCAGTTGAAGAAGCGCACCGTGCGTACGTCCAGCATGTACACGTTGTGGTTCTGGTTGAAACGGGCGCCGTCCAGCCAGCCGTTGTTCTTGAACAGACAGTTGTAGAAGTTGAAGTTGTCCACGCCTTGCAGAAACGCTCCGTGCGAATGGCCCCAGTCGTCGCGGGTGGCGCCGACGAACGTGCAGCGGACAAACTTCCAGTTGCTGCAGGCGGCCGTGCCGTCATCACGAGCCTGCACCGTCAGCAGCACCGCGGCACTGCGGAAGTCGCAGTCGATGAAGGTCACATCGTTGACCGTCTCCCACGCCACGCGCACGCCGCCACGCAGAATCAGGTTGCGATAGGTTCGTCCGGCCTTGGGCTTGAGATTCCACACCACCCGTTTCTTCACGGCCGCGGTCGCCGGGCTGGTGGTGGCGGCCGCATCCGGGCTGGCGGTCTCGGCCCGGGCCGATCCCCGGCCCAGCGGACAGAGAACGGCGATCATGGCCACGGATAGAACGACGATATTGAGCCATCGCTTCATGGTGATGCTCCAACTTTCACAGACAACGAATGCTTTGCTGCTTCGGTGCCAGGTACTCCGCCCTGCAGCGCCGAGCAGCGTCCCCCCCGAAGCGGGCCCCGAAAATCCCCTGAAAACTGAGGCGGGAATGACCGGGCTGGGACTCGAACCCAGAACCTGCGGCTTAAAAGGCCGATGCTCTACCTATTGAGCTACCCGGTCGGGTGCGGTCACCCTATCGGGGCCGACTCGGCCGGTCAAGCAGCCGATTCTCAAGCCCGGGTCAGGTTAACGGCCGATAATATCCGATAATGAGCAGCGTGGCGATTAGTGTTCACCCTAACTCGACCGCCCACTGGTTCGCCCCCGCCGATGGGCAGTTCGCTCCGCGCGTCATGGTCACCGCGGAGATCGGCGTCAACCACGACGGCAGCCTGCAACGTGCCCTTGAACTGACCCGCGCTGCCGCCGACGTCGGGGCTGATGCCGTCAAGCTGCAACTGTTCGATCCGCGCACCCTGCTTTCCCAGGATGCCGAGCTGGCGGCGTACCAGGTCAGCCAGGGCGAAGCCGATCCGTTTTCCATGCTCGATCGCCTCAAGCTGCGCCTCGAGCAGATGCAACACCTGCGGGCCGAAGCCCATGCCCGCGGCCTGGCGTTCATCGTCACCCCCTTCAGCATCGAGAACATCGCCGAGCTGCGCCAACTGCAAGTGGACATGGTGAAGATCGCATCGCCTGATGCGGTCAACATCCCGCTGCTGAACGCCGCCGCCACGCTGGGCCGACCCATGATCGTTTCCACCGGCACGTGTGTGCTGAGCGAGTTGAGTCACGCTGTCAGCATCATTCGCGAACTGGGCGGCTGCCTGCTGCAATGCGTCTCCAGTTATCCCACCGCGCCGCAGGACGCTGCGATCAACGCCATCGTCGCCATGCGCCGCGCCTTCGACGTGCCGGTGGGTTATTCCGATCACACCACCAGCGAGTTGACCGGCGCCCTGGCCGTGGCGGCCGGCGCCTGCGTGATTGAAAAACATCTGACCTACGACTGCAACGCCGTCGGCCCGGACCATGCGGCTAGCTTCGAGCCGGCCCAGTTTGCAAACTACGTCTCACACATCCGCGCTGCCGCCAAAATGCTCGGCCCCATCAACAAGCAGCCCCACACCAGCGATCAGGAAACACGCCGCCTCTGCCGACAGAGCGTCTGCGCCGCGCGGCCGCTGCTGAAAGGACAGATACTCACTCGTGACGACCTGACCGTGCGCCGCCCCGGCACGGGCATTCCTGCCGCCAATCTGGAGCAGGTGGTCGGCCGAACATTGCAGCGCGACGTCGATCTCGGTTTCCTGCTCCAGGAAGACGACCTGTCCGACTGATGTCATTGCCATGACCCCCTCTCCCCTCGGGAGAGGGTTGGGGTGAGGGCCGAGTGGTCCGGTGCGAACTTAGAAAGCGTGTGAGAAGCCACTAGCCATGAGCCATGAGCCACGAGGGTTAAGTCTGGGGCGTTGTCTCTGATGGCTGGTGGCTAGTCGCTCATGGCTTCTCACACGCTTTCTTATTCATCACGCGCACTTGGCCTGTTACAATCCCACCCCATGAACTCGTCGCCCCTTTCCAACAACATCCGCGACGCCGTCGCCGTCCTGCAAAGCCTCGACGCGCTGGCCGAACCCCTGCAAAAAGCGGCCGACGCCATCTGCCAGTGTCTCACTTCGCAGGGCAAACTCCTCTGCTGCGGCAACGGCGGAAGTGCTTCGGATGCCGCCCACTTTGCCGGCGAATTCGTCTGCCGCTTCGTCAAGGACCGCCAGGCCTTTGCCGCCATCGCCCTCGGCTCATCGGATGCCACCATCACCGCCATCGCCAACGACTACAGCTACGACCGCGTCTTCGCCCGCCAGGTCGAAGCCTTCGCCCGCCCCGGTGACCTGCTGGTCGTCTTCTCCACCAGCGGCAACTCCCCCAACATCATCGAAGCTCTCAAGCAGGCCCAGGCCATGCACATCGAATCCATCGCCCTGCTCGGCGGCGACGGCGGCGCTTGCCGCGAACTGGCCACCTACCCCCTGATCGTCCCCGGCACCCAAACCACCGCCCGCATCCAGGAAGCCCACGCCCTGCTCTACCACACCCTCTGCCAGATGATCGACCAGAAAATAACATAAATATATTTATATAATTAACTTAAAAAATAACTCTTTCTTGGCCCCCGCACTGGACTTAAACCGGAATCCAAGCGATAATGCAATAATCAGAAATTGCATTGCGAGGCCGACATGATTCGTTCCACCCTGACTGACCGCTGGCAAACCACGATTCCCGCCGAGGTGCGGGCCGCGCTCGGTCTGCAACCGCGCCAGGGGCTGCTGTACGAGATCCACGGCGACTCGGTCACGCTGCGGCCGGAAGGCGAAACGTTGATGGACCTGGCGGGCAGCCTTCAATCCAACCAGCCGCCGCTGAGCAAGCAAGCCGCCCGCGACGCCGCCAGGCAACAGGTCATCAACCAGCACAGGAGGCCGGGGGCGTGAATCGCTATCGCCTGGATACCAACGTCCTGATCCGTTTTGTGACACACGACGACCCGGCCCAGGCGGCGCAAGCTGACGCCCTCTTTCAACGCGCTTGCGATGGCAACTGTTTGCTGCTGCTGGACAAGGTCGTGCTCGTGGAGGCAGTCTGGGTGCTGCAATCCGCCTATCACCAACCGCGCGATCACATCGCCGAAGTCCTCGGCAAGCTCATCATCAAGCCCGGCATCCGCTGTGAAGACGGCCCCGTGACGCTCGACGCTCTCTATCGCTACAAACAAACCAACCTCGACATTGTCGATTGCCTCCTGGCCGCTCACTCCGCCGCTGAGGGCGATACGATTGCCACCTTCGACAGCGACTTCAAAGCGTTCACCGACGTGACCCTCTGGGATCAAGAAAAGAAGGTCGGGTAGCATCGACATTGCTACCAACTCGCTAATAGGGGGAATTCATGATGAACAAGCCACTCCATGCCCGTGCACGTGCCTTACAACTTGCAGGAGAAGACCACGAATGTTGGGTACTGGGTATTGCCACCGCCCGGTGGACGCCCCACTGCCCAGTGAATAACATCTGCCCATGGCTCAACTGACCGTCAACGGCAAAGTCTGCAACTTCGAGGGCAAAAAGTCCGTCCTCCAGGTCGCCCTGGACAACGGCGTCGAAATCCCTCACTACTGCTATCACCCCGGCATGAGCGTCGTCGCCAGTTGCCGCATCTGCCTGGCGGAGATCGAGCAACCCAATCCCCGCCGCGACAACAAGTTGGAGCTGATCCCCAAGCTGGTGCCCACCTGCCAGACCCCGGCCGTTGACGGCATGGTGGTCCACACCGACTCGCCCAAGGCCGTCGCCAACCAGAAGGCGGTCATGGAGTACCTGCTGATCAACCACCCGCTGGACTGCCCCGTCTGCGATCAGGCCGGCGAATGCTCCCTGCAGGATTACAGCTACCAGTACGGCCGCTCCGCCTCGCGCTTCGAAGAACAGAAAATCAAGCAGCCCAAAAAAGACATCGGCCCCCACGTCCTGCTCTACAGCGACCGCTGCATCATGTGCAGCCGCTGCGTGCGCTTCACCCGTGAAGTCACCGGCACCAAAGAGCTGGGCGTCTTCGGACGCGGCCACAAGGAACAGATCGACATCTTCCCCGGCCGGGCCCTGGACAACGAACTGTCCGGCAACGTCGTCGATATCTGCCCCGTCGGCGCCCTGCTCGACAAAGACTTCCTCATGTCCATGCGCGTCTGGCACCTGAAAAAGACCCCCAGCATCGACGGTTTAACTTCCAGCGGCGACAACATCAGTGTCGAAACCAACGAAGGCAAGGTCTATCGCATCAAGCCGCGCACCAACATGGACGTCAACCAGTGGTGGATCAGCGATGAGCTGCGCTACGGCTGGAAGTTCGTGCACGACGAAAACCGCCTGCGCTCGCCCATGCAAAAGGTCCACGGCGCACTGGAAGAGTGCGACTGGAAAACCGCCTACACCCAGGTGACCGAAGGCATCGCCAACACCGCGCTCGCTGTGCTCATCAGCCCCACGCTGCCCTGCGAGGAGGCCTACCTGCTGGGCAAGCTGGCCATCAAGCTCGACGCCAACGCCGTCATCGGCATCGGCCCCGTGCCCGTGGCAGGCGACGACAAAACCTTCCCCGGCGGCTTCACCATCCGGGCCGAGAAAGCCCCCAACGCCCGCGGCGTCCGTCGCGCTCTGGCTCAACTGACCGAAAATGTGCTGGATTTCCAGGCATTTTGCGATCAGGCTGCCTCCGCCAGAAGTCTGCTGCTGACCGGCAACTACCCCAGCGATTGGCCCCCCGCGGAACTGGTCAAGCTCTGCGACGGCCGCTTCACCGTGGTCATCGACACGCTGCCCAACAAGCTGATCGCCGCTGCTGATGTGCTTCTTCCGGGGGCAACCTGGCTCGAAAAAGCCGGCACGTTCGAAAACGTGGACAACCGCCTGCAGAGTTTCGAGCAGGCCATCCCCGTCATCGAGCTGGCCAAGTGCGAAGGCCAGATCGCCCAGGATCTGCTGGCCGCCCCCACCTTCCGCGGCACACCTTACAACGCCGCCAAGCTTCGCCGCGAACTGGGCGACGTCTTCGTCACCGACATCCACCTGCCCCCCACCGCCCCCAACCGAACCTGCGACATGCAGTACCTGCCGCTTTGAGTTTCGGGTATCCCAACCCGACACCCGATACCCGATACCCGATTTCCCATGCCCATCCCCCTGCAACAACTCGCCGACAAGATCGACGCCCAACTGCGCGGCGACGGCTCCATCGCCATCACCGGCTGCGCCACCCTCAGCGAGGCCGGACCCAGCGAAGTCACCTTCCTGGCCAACAGCAAATACGCCGACCAGCTCGAAACCACCCGCGCCGCGGCGGTCATCCTCTCGCCCGCTGATGCCGCCAAAGCTGAGCAGCGCACCGTCCTGATCAGCGACGATCCCTACTTCGCCTTCCGGCAGGCCATGGTCCACCTGGTCGGCTTCCGCACGCAACCCGACTTCGGCATCGACGACAAAGCCGTGATCGCCGACTCCGCCCAACTCGGCAAAGACTGCCGCGTCGGGCCCTATGTTGTCATCGACCAGCGGGCCAAGATCGGCGACCGCTGCGTCATCTATCCGCACGCCTACATCGGAGCCGATGCGGTGATCGGCGACGACTGCATTCTCTATCCGCAGGTGACCATCTACGACCGCTGCGTACTGGGCAACCGCGTCACCCTGCACGCCGGCTGCTCCATCGGGCAGGATGGTTTTGGTTATGCCACCCACGACGGCGCTCATCACAAAATCCCCCTGGCCGGCAACGCGGTCATCGAAGATGACGTGGAGATGGGCGCTCACTGCTCCGTCGATCGCGCCACGCTCGGCTCCACCACCATCGGCGCCGGCACCAAGTTCTCCAACGGCGTCACCATCGGCCACGGCTGCCACGTCGGTGAGCACAACCTCTACGTCGCCCAGGTCGGCCTGGCCGGCTCCGTCACCACCGGCAAATACGTCGCCATGGGCGGCAAGGCCGGCATCGCAGGACACCTCAAGATCAACGACCTGGCCCAGGTGGCCGCCTTCAGCGCCGTCTTCCGTGACGTCCCCCAGGGCGCTCGCGTCGGCGGCGTACCCGCCCAGGATCTTGCCGAAATGTGGCGCATCCTCAGCCACCTCCAGCGCCTACCCGAACTTTCCAAAAAAGTCCGTGCCCTCGAACGCAAACTCAAAACGGATCAATGATTGGTGTCTCGCGGAGGCCGCGGAGAGCGCTGAGCAGCGGTTCAACCGGTGAAAATGTATCGGGGCGTGCCGACTTCAGTCGGCATGTCAGCCCGCGTTCATGCCGGCGAAACCAGCACACCACGCATTGATCACAAGACCTACCACACAACGATCACACCCATACAACCGAACCTCACGATCCGTGTAGTGTAATCCAACTATTCTTCGTCTTGATTTCCGCGCTCTCCGCGATCTCCGCGAGACAACTCTCCGCTGTCAGTTACTCAAACCGCTTGCCGCCCCGTTGTGTGACGCGATCGTCGAAACTGATCGGCCCCGGCTCGCTCATCGCTGAAATGCGCGGCTCCTGCCGCAGATAGGAATACCCCGGCTCGATCAGCACCGGCTCGCCGCTGCGCGAGCTGGCACTGCAACCCATCTCCGCCATCATGCACAACGCCAGTCCCACTGCCAACAACACCTGTTTCATCATGGTCACCTGAGAGCCGAGTGTTTCGGCCGGCATCCATTGCCTTTCATCGTCCGACGTCCCGGTCGGCGCTTCATCCGTGACCTGTCACCTGAAACGATCCATCCTGCGAAGCTGGATCCCCACAATCGCAACCCCGACAACACCACTCCCTTGCGGAGCGACAGACACATTGTGCGTTCCATGGGGTCCGAAAGCAATTATTATTGTTATCGGAATAACCCTAAGAACAGGCAGAATCGCCGATAAACGCAGATGAACGCGGATAGAAGCCGAGAAAAAAGAACAAAAAGTCAGAAATCTTCTGCAAAACCCGCATCGTGACACGCTTTACCACTGGAATAATCCTAAACCCCAGCCACCGGACTCGCTTCCTCCATTCATCTGCACCTATCCGCAGCCATCCGCAGCATCCATCAGCACCGCATGTCAAGGCGGCACCCTCCTGAAGCATGTTGTACTGGCGCCGCTTTGACGTGCGGTGCTGCAGCGTGTGCAAATTTGATAGCGAGGCGGCGGCATCATCAAATCATAAAACCATCACAGAGGGCACAGAGGCTCAGAGGAGCGGAGCAGAGCAGTGGGATGCAAGTGAATGCCTTGCTCGGCGCCTCTGAGCCTCTACGAGCTCTGTGTATGTCTTGGTCATGTTTTACTCGCCGATCGTCTCCGGCGCGCACAAGCTGGCCAGCATTTGTCGTTTTTTCGCAAGTCGCGCAAAAAA
>CAYYGM010000075.1:0-20321 GCA_964471555.1 uncultured Phycisphaeraceae bacterium | reverse complement strand
AGCGTTCCATGAACCCCGGATTCGCGGGCATTCAGAACGAATTGTTCTTCAACGAGAACACCCAGATGGTCTTCGGCGACGCCAAGAAGGTGGTCACCGAACTGACCAAGGAACTGGCCGAGGCCTGATCGACGTCAATCCGCCGCGGCCGTGGACATACAACAACAAGGGTTGTCGCCATGGCTGGTCAACCGCTGCTCAGTCGTCGGACCGCGCTCAAGTGCATGGGCCTGACCGGCGTGGGGCTGGGACTGGGTCATCTGCCGCGCCGCGCTTTGGCGCAAACTTCTTCAGCGAAACGCCGACCGAACATTCTGTTCGTGATCAGCGATGACCAGAGCTGGCTGCACACCTCGATGGCCGGCGATCCCGTGGTGCGCACGCCCAACTTCGACCGCATCGCCAAGCAAGGCGCGTATTGCCGCAATGCGTTCTGCTGTGCGCCGTCGTGTTCGCCCTCGCGGGCGGCGGTGCTTTCGGGGCAGGAGCCGTTTCGGCTGGGTGATGCCGTCAACCTGCGCGGACCGATTCCTGCCGACGTGCCGCTTTATCCTGACCTGCTGGCACAGGCCGGCTACCAGGTCGGCATGACGGGCAAAGGCTGGGGCCCGGGCGAGTTCAACAACAACGGCCGAACCGTCAATCCCGCCGGCGCCGATTTCGGCGCGGAACTCAAGCGCACGGATATGGTGCAGGGGTTCGATCGTTTCCTCAATCAATGCAACGCCGATCAGCCGTTCTGTTTCTGGCTGGGCAGCTACGATCCACATCGCACGTACGATCCCGGCTGCGGCCGGGCGGCGGGGCTCGATCCGCAGCGCGTCAACGTGCCGCCATTCCTGCCCGATGTTCCGCAAGTGCGCGAGGACATCATCAACTACATGGCTGAGATCCAGCGTTTCGACGACGACCTGGGCCAGGCTCTGGCCATGCTGGAAGCATACGGCCAACTCGACGACACACTCATCGTGGTCACCAGCGACAACGGCATGCCCTTCCCCCGGGCCAAGGCCAATCTCTACGAGTACGGCACGCACATGCCGCTGGCCATCCGCTGGCCCGGTCACATCGCGCCCGGCCGGACCATGGACGATCTGGTCAGCTTCGCCGACTTCGCCCCGACGTTCCTCGACGCGGCCGGCGTGGCGATTCCCTCGACCATGAGCGGACGCAGCCTGCTGAGCACACTGACAAGCGATCGCCCCGACCTCGCTCCGCACCGTGAATCACTCATCACCACGTTCGAGCGGCACGTCACCGAAGCCCGGGCCGGCGAAGTCGGCTATCCCATGCGTGCCCTGCGCACAGCGGATCATCTCTACATCCGCAACTTCCATCCCGAGCGCTGGCCCGCCGGTGATCCGCCGCAGTACAGCGATGTCGATATCAACAACAAGCGCGGCTCGCTGAGCAAGGATTACATGCTCGATCACTCCGACGTTCCGCAGGTCGCGCCGCTGTTCAAACTCGCATTCGACAAGCGCCCGCCCGAGGAACTTTACGACGTGAATCAGGATCCAGCCAACATGCACAACCTGGCCGCCGATCCGCAGTACGCTGCACTGTTGCAGATGATGCGTGCGAAGATGCAACAGCAGTTGACCGCGCTGCAAGACGCCCGGGCCGATGCGGTGATACCGGCGTGAACGAGGTCGCGCCGCGCGGGTGCACTCAAAGCTTTTGTAAAATTGCGTACGGCAGAACGTGCCTTACTCCCTGATGTCGGGGCAGTGCCGTCCCGGAGCAAGCAAGAGTGGAGTTCGATCGCGCATCATCTCGGCCGTTGCTGGCCGCTGTCAGCGAGCTGTTTCATTTGCCGCCACCACGGGACTTTGTGCTGGTTTGCGATGAACTGGACGAGCGCGTGATGCCTCACCTGTTTGACCTGGATGAGCGACGGGTCAGGCCGATCGCTCACGAAGTCATGTCCACCGTCGATCGCGACAACTGGATCAACTTCACGACGTCATACGCCAACGTGCGAACCGACTCGATCGTGCATTGGCAATCGGCCCGCGCAATCGACCAGCACCTCGGCGGAATGGCCTTGGCGTACCTCGTCGAGGATGCTGACCGTTTGATCGACTATCGTGAGGCGCTCCCGAGTCTTATCTGCTGTCGGCACAGCGCGATGCTTTGCGGGTTTGACTTTACCGGCCCCGCCTACGCTTGGGCCCGCCATGTCGGCGGCAAGTATGGCGACATGGTCCGCGCCGCTGCCGACACCGATAAGAGCATCACCGACTACGGCCTTAAAACCAGTTGGTATGGCGGCACGTTCCACTACACACAGATCCCCTGGTAAACACCCGCAGTGGATTTCACAGGAATATGCCCGGGAGTTTCTCCATCACGGCATGAGTGAGATCTTGTTGCTGAGGTTATTGCAAGACAGTTCTACTTGATCTGACTCAGCTTGACCGGGCAGCGGTTGCGGGCGGATTCGGTTACGGCGTGCAGAACCTTCTGAGTTTCGTAGGCGTCGGCGAAGTCGGGCAGGGGGACCACCGGCTTGCGGCCGGACAGCACCTGCACCATGTCGGCGACCTGGTTGATGAACGTGTGCTCGTAGCCGATGGCGTGGGCGGTGGGCCACCAGGCGTGGGCGTAAGGGTGGCCGCCGCCGGAGACGCCGGGGTTGGAGACGTTGATGGTGGTCCAGCCGGCCAGGCGGTCATCCGTGGTGGCGTCGTACCAGTCCAATTCGCTCAAGCGCTCGAAGTCGAAACGGATCGCGCCCTTGTCGCCGTGGATTTCGATGCGGTTGTTGTTCTTGTAGCCGGTGGCGAGGCGGCTGGCCTCGAAGCTGGCGACGGCGCCGCCCTTGAAGCGAGCGATGAAAAGCACCACATCATCCACGGTGCTTTTGCCTTTGCGGGTTTTGGCGGCTGCGCCTTTGCCGGAGATTTCGCCGCCGGCCGCGTCTGACAGAACGGCTCGCTGCTTGATGAACGTTTCCAGCACGGCCCCTTCGACTTCGGTGATCGTGTCGCCGGTGATGAAGCGAGCGGTGTCGATGCTGTGGGCACAGAGATCGCCCAGCGAGCCGGACCCGGCCACATCACCCTGGAAGCGCCAGACCAACGGTGCATCGGGGCCCGCCCAGTCCTGAAGGTAACAGGCCCGCACGTGATAGATGCGGCCCAATCGTCCGGCCCGCGCCAACTGGTAAGCCAGCGCCAGGGCGGGACAGCGGCGGTAGTTGTACCACACGAAAGTCTGCTGTCTGGGACGGCGTCTGGCTGCCTGAAACATGGCGCGGGCGTCATCCAGTGTGCCGGCCAAAGGCTTCTCGCACGCCACATGCTTGCCCGCTTCCAACGCTGCCAGAGCCTGCTCCCGGTGGACGTGATTGGGCGTGCCGATGTCAATCAGGTTGATCTGCGGATCGCGCACCACGGCTTGCCAGTCATCGCTGGCGTGCTGCCAGCCCCAGCGCCGGGCGAACTGCTGCGTCTGTGCCAGGTTGCGGGCCGCCAGTGTGTGCATGACCACCGAACGCGGCAGATCGAAAAATCGACCCGCCTGCGAATAGGCATTGGAATGGGCACGACCCATGAACTTGGAGCCGATCAGCGCGACGTTCAGGGCGGCATTTGTCATGGTTACTTCCGGCTCGCTTGATGAATTGCGACAGGAAATGGTGATGCACAGGTGCCGATGCGATCAGTGCATGTGGCAGCCGCAACCACCACCGCAGCATCCGCCGCCGCCCCCGCCGGAAGGCATTGAGGAACCGGAGCTTTTGCCGGCCGCGGCTTGAAAGACGCTTTGCTGGCGAACTGTTTTGCTGCCGCACTTTTCGCAGGCCAGCGCATCATCAGCCTTGCTCATGGGGCGGATGGCTTCGGTGACGTGGCTGCACTTGCTGCATTGGTATTCGTACACGGGCATGGGGTCAGTCCTTGAAAAACAACGGGCGATGGCGATGGGCGACGGGCGATGAATCGCCCTCCGCCGTGTGGGTCAGTTCAGGAGATTGCCTTTGTCCACGGCCAGTTTCATCATGGTCGGCAGCAGATAGTTGGCGCCGCGGTAGGTGTGCACCTGGCCCGAGACGATGAAGACCACCGAGTCGCCGCGCTTGGCGACCAGGTCTTCCATCGACTCGCGCAGGCGGCAGGGCTGAACCACCATGGGTAACTCAGCCGTGGTGGAACTGTCCGCGTCAAAGACGAACAACAACGCCTTGCCTTCCGCCGGGCGCACCAGCCGGCCGCGACGATCGACCACGAACTCACCCTCGCGTTTCAGCGGCGGAAGCTCCTGGTTGGGCGCGATGCCGATCAGGGCGGGATCGATCTTGACCGCGGCGGTGGTGGGCTCCATCTCGGCGAGGGCTTCGATCAGTGGACGTGAATGATCCAGAGGCTGCTCGGTTTTCGCAGCATCGTCGGCCGCGGGCGCGGTGGTCGGACGCATAGCGAGCAGTTGGGCCATGGTGTCCTGCTCAGTAGCCGGTGGGACGGGGCTCGTGTTGTCCGTCTCAGCGGCAGGGGTTGCAGCGGGCACATTTTCTGTTGCAGGCGCCTGGCCGGTTTCATCCCTTCCGGGGGCGGGGGCGAGGGTGATGGGTTCGAGCAGGGTGGGCAGCAGGTAGTTGAAGCCGCGATAGACGTGGACCTGGCCGGAGACTTTCAGCAGCGTGTCGGGTCCGCGGTTTTCGATCAGGCGTTCGATCAGTTCGAGGTTAGAACAGGCCTGCATGAGCATGGGCGGGTCGGGCTGCTGCTGATCGGGGCGCGGCTCGAAGACCATCAGCAGGATGCCGTTGGTCTTGCGCAGGTGGCCGTAGCGGTTAACGATGAACTGACCTTCGCGCAGGAGCGTGGGCATCGGTTGACCGGGCGCGACGCCGATGACCGCCGGATCGACATCGACGGTCGAGGCCGGGACACCGACGCGCTGGGGCAGTTCCTGCACATCGCGCTGCTTGGGGTCGATGGGTTCGACGGGCGTGCCCAGTTCAAGCGTGCGCGCGGGTTGCTCAGCAGCCGGCGGGGCGGGTTCGATCTGCGGATCTTCCTGCTGGGCGAACAGGGGGCGGGTGCACAGGAGCAGGCAGAGGAGGATGGCGCAGAGAGCGATCTCGCGGAAGCGAGCCATCCGCGGGATTGGGAGACAGGATTTGGCTTTATTGCCTGGCATGGGTGCTCTAGGTTTAACAGTAGTCGATGCCGAGTTCGGAAAGCAAGCTCTGAGCGGTGTCGGCTGCCAGTTGGAAACATTCACCGGGGGTCAGATCGCTGAGAGCCTGATTGGCCAGGCCGGAGGGTCCGGTGGCCATGACGGCCGCGGAGTGCGCCAGGTGTGGTTCGAGGATGACGGGGCCGGTCCACCCACGATCGCGGGCATCGGCGAGGATGGCCCGCACCTTGCCGTTGCCCTGACCCAGCGGCACGTGCATGGGTTTAGGCGGAGCGGTGGAGTCCTTGAAGTGGAAGCAGTCCACGCGCTGCCGCAGCTTGAGCCAGCAATCCCAGACGTCGTCGCCGGACTGATTGAAATTGTCGAAGTCGAAGATGATCTTGAAGTTCTCACCGTCGCGCAGGGCATCGGCGATGACGATCACCTCGGGGCAGCGGTCGCCGAAGATGTGGCGTTCGTTTTCGTGATAGAGCACCAGGTCATGCCGGCGGGCGATGTCGCGCAGTTTGCTCAAGCGCTGGAGCGACTCGACCTGCCACTGGGTCTTGGCTCGGTTCTGTTTGTTGTAGTAGCTGAAGATGCGCACCTGGCGACAGTCAAGGATGGGCGCCAGCTCCGCCAGATGTTCGAGGCGGCGCTGATCGACGGCAAAATCGTCAGCGATGTCCAGCTTGCCGATGGGTGAGCCGAACATGCAGACGCGAATCTGCGCCTCATCGAGGGCGGCCTTGACGCGGCGGGCTTCATCCAGGGGCAGATCGACGATGTTGTGTTCGCCGACGTTGCGCAGATCAATGTAGTGTAGGCCGGCATCGAGCAGGGCGGCAATCTGCTGATCAATGGGGCGGCCGGCTTCGTCAGCAAAAGCGCTGAAGGGCCAACTCATATTATTCCGTCCCTCCGTGATCCACCGGCTGGGCGACGCCGGGCCAATCGACGATGCGGTCGGTTTGCCAGCCGTTGATGGGTTGATAGTTCATGTAAACGGTCAGCAACTGCGACATGCCGGTGACGGTGGGGTACATCACGTCAACCTGGGCGTTGATGCCGCGGATGCGCACCTGGGTGATCTGGATCAGCGAGGCGGCCTCCTGGTCATCCTGGGCCGGCTGCACGCCTTCACCGCAGCGGCGAGCCACGTCGGTGAGCGTCAGCTCGCTGGTCCCGGTCGGCAACTGCAACGACACCGGCGGATTCAGCGGGCGCTGCAGCAGCAGAGATCGCACCGCCTCAACCTCGACGTTGCGCACCAGCTTCTGGTTGGGATCGTGCAGGGCCACGTCGCCGGCCTGGGGCGGGACGTTGACGTAGGTGTAAGGATTGCAGCCGGCCAGCAGCAGCATCCAGGACAGTGCGGTCAGTGACGTGATCGTTCGGGTCATGGTAATTCCCCTTGGTAGTGCGTTGGACATTCTAACAGAATGTAGGATCATGCAGCCGCCGGCGATCCGGCAGGTCGGTTCCATGAGGAAGGGGTGCCGCGATGGATGATGCTGCGTTTGCCCGGCTCACCGAGGCTTATGCCTACGATACCGCGCTGCCATTGAAGGCGGTGACGCTCTGTGACTGGACGGGTCGTAACCCGTACCTGATCGAGAAGCTGCGGTTTACCAGCACCAATGGGCAAGTCGTACCCGCCCTGTTCGCTCATGCCGTCGGATCGGACCAGGACAATCGTCCGCGGCCGGCTGTCGTGCTGGCCCATGGGTACAACCGCTTCTGGGGCAAGTACGAGGATTGGTGCCTCGATTTCATCGACGTGCTGGCAAGGGCGGGCTATCACGTGATCGTGATCGACAACCCGACCTTCGGCGAACGCTTACACGAGCCGGGCCGGATGTTCGTGGATCTGACAGGTCAGGCGCGGGCAGCCTGCCTGGTGCAGTCGGTGACCGATCAGCGGCGGGCGATCGACTACCTGCTGACTCGGCCGCAGGTGGAACCGTCGCGCATCGTACTGCTGGGAGGGAGCCTGGGCGGTTACTTTGCCACCTTCATCGCGGCCCTGGAGGATCGCCTGGCTGCGCTGGTGCTGACGGTGACGCAACTGTGGGATCCGATCGCAGACGCCGACGAGCCGTGGCGCACGAGCACGGACATGAAGCTTTTCGCTCCGCGCATCAAAGTCCCGGTGATGATGCTCAACGCCACCGGCGACGACGTCAATCGCATCAAGGCCCTGCATGAACTGCTCCCCCAGCCGAATCGGATTGTGTGGAAAGAGTCGGGCCACTTCGTGCCGCCCAAGCAGAACAGCGCTGAGATTCTGGCCTGGTTATCCGAGCAACTGGGGTGATGGCGATCACTCGACGGTGACGCTCTTGGCCAGGTTGCGCGGCTTGTCCACGTCGTGACCCCGCTGCAGGGCGGCATGGTAGGCCAGCAACTGCAAGGGCACCGTGGTCAGCAGCGGCTGCAAAGGTTCGGCCGCGTGCGGCACGCGGAAGATGAAGCCGTCTTCGCAGTAGCGCTCGATGCGATGATCGCCTTCGGTAGCCACGGCGATGATGCGCCCGCCGCGGGCTTTGACCTCTTCGATGTTGCTGATGACTTTGTCGTACTGATTGCCCTGGGTGGCGATGAAGACCACGGGCATGCCTTCATCGATCAGGGCGATCGGGCCATGCTTCATTTCCGCCGCGGGCATACCCTCGGCATGGATGTAGGAAAGCTCCTTCAGCTTCAGCGCCCCTTCCAGCGCCACCGGATAGTTGTAGCCGCGGCCGAGGAATAGCCAGTTGTTGCGATCCACCACCTTCTCGACGCAGGCCTTAATCTGCTCGCTCTGCTTGAGCACCTGGCTGATCTTGTCCGGCACGGCAGCCAGGTCGGTGAGCAGCTCCGCGATGGTCTGCTGTGAAAGATGGCGGCGACGACCGACATAAAGCGCCATCATGGTCAACACCGCCAACTGGCCCAGGAACGCCTTGGTGGAAGCGACGCCGATCTCCGGCCCGACGCGCAGGTACACGCCGGCATCCGTCTCGCGGCTCATGGTCGAGCCCACCACATTCACCACGCCCAGGCTCACCGCCCCGCGCTCCCGGGCCTCGCGCAACGCTTCCAGCGTGTCGCTGGTTTCGCCCGACTGACTGACCGCCACCACAAACGTGCCTTCTTCAATCACCGGATTGCGATAGCGGAACTCGCTGGCATACTCGCATTCGCAGGGAATTCGGGCCATTTCCTCCATCAGGTATTCGCCGATCAATGCCGCGTGATAGGCGGTGCCCTGGCCGGTGAGGATGAACTTGCGGGTGCGGGCCAGGTCGCGCGACATGTTGGTCAAACCGCCCAGCACGACGCGGCCCTCACGCTGATCCAGTCGCCCGGTCATGCAGGTGCGCAGCGCTTCGGGTTGCTCCATGATCTCCTTGAGCATGTAGTGCGGATAGCCGGCCAACTCGATCTGCTGCAGGTCCAGTTCCAACTCGGTGACCTGCTGTTCGACGGCCACGTTATCGATGGTGGTGGTGCGGAAGTCGATCGACCACGGCTCATTGCTGCCGTGATCGCTGGGCCCGGCACAGAGGCGAGCCACCTGGTAGTCATTCATGTGAATGACCTGCGTGGTATGGGCGACGATGGCGGACTGATCGGACGCCACGACGTAGGCGTTGTCCGCCAGGCCGATGGTCAGTGGACTGCCCTTGCGGGCGCAGATAAGCGTGTGCGCTTCGCGGTCGCAGATCACCGCGATGGCGTAAGCGCCGGTGACTTCCTGCAGCGCAAGCTGCACGGCCCGCTCCAGGTCGATGTCCTTGTCCGGATCGTAGAGTTCCGCCACCAGCTTGGCGAGCACCTCGGTGTCGGACTGGCCGTAGAAGGTGTGTCCGCGTCCTTCGAGATACTTGCGCAGGGTGGCGTAGTTTTCGATGGTGCCGTTGTGAACCAGGGCGACGGTGTGTCCGCTGCGGGTGGCGCCGATGTGCGGGTGGGCATTTTCCTCGGTGACTTTGCCGTGCGTGGCCCAGCGGGTGTGGGCGACGCCGAGCTGACCTTCATAAGTGGCAGCATCCTTGGCGTAGCGGGCTTCGAGCACACTCACGCGCCCGACGCTGCGACAGAGAGCGATGCCCTGATCCTGCGCCCGCACCACCGCCAGACCGGCCGAGTCATAACCGCGATATTCCAGGCGTTTGAGCCCTTCGATCAGCAGGGGTGCGGCCGATTTATTCCCGACGTAGGCGACGATTCCACACATAGGCGGTGCGCTCCTTTTGAACTTCTATAAAACGAACCGCGAGCGGCGAAAGTTCGCGGTCATTGGATCTATCGGCAAAAGTTCACACCTGACAAGCAGTTGCGATGACTCATGGTAACTCGGCCGGATCGCCGCCGCCCTGCAACGGTGTGAAAATATCAGCAAATGCCCGATAAAAAGACGCAAAGCAGCCTTCGGTTTGTGTTAAAATAGAGGCAGCGATGCACGCGACGGCTGGGGCCGGGCGAACGTCGCGTCCTCTCGAGTACTTCGTCTTGGGGACTACGGTCCCGGAGGGGCGAAGGGCGGGAGGAGAAGACCCCGCAACCCCGCTCTTATTCTTCATAAGGCGGGGTCTTTTTTTGCGCCTTTGAACTTGTGTGAAAAGGGTGCCACGGCCGCGTGTCGGCCGTGTTGATCGTTCGTATGTTGTGGACCAGCACGGCCGCACGCGGCCGTGGCACCCACCGTCTCAATGTCTATGACTTTCTCACACATGATCGTATGCGCCGCCCACCAGCTTCGGCTCGTAAAAACGCTCCAGCACCGCACGCCACTGGCCCGTGGTCTGCACCGCGATGAACGCATCCTTGATCCGCTGCTGCAACTGCGAGTCGGGGTGATGGCTGCTGAAGCGAATGCCGAACTTGCGCATCATGCGCGTGGCAGCGATCTCACCGTGCAGGCGGGCTGACAGATCAAAATGCTCGCGCAGCACCTGCGCCTGTTGCTCGATGCTCGGCGGCAGTGCGGGGCGGCCGTTCATCAGGGCCCGGGCCTGGGTGAAGATCCAGGGATTGCCGATGCAGCCTCGGGCGACGCTGACCAGTTGCACGCCGGTTTCGTCGATCATGCGGAAGATGTCGCTTGCGGTTTCGATATCGCCGCTGCCGCCGATGACAAAACCGCTTGCGGCTTCGCGGCAATAGCGGGCGGTCAGTTGCCGCAGAAACGTCCAGCGTGCCGGCCCGATGTATTTCTGCTTCACCGTGCGTCCGTGCACCACCACGCCGGCATAACCCAGCGCGATCGCCGCCTCGAAAATGCGATAGAAGTTGGCTTCCGCCTCAGCGCTATCGTCGCTGCCGCGGCGAAGCTTCACCGTGCAGGGCGCATCATCGCCCACCCTCTGTTTGACCGCATCGAGAATCGCCACCGCCTCATCCGGGGCGCTCAGCAGGTGGCCGCCGCGGCATTTTTTGCGAATCTTTTTGACCGGGCAGGCCAGGTTCACGTCGATCACGTCATAGCCCAGTTGCAGCAGCACCCGGGCCCCGGCCGCGATGTCCTGCGGGTGCGAGCCCATCAATTGTCCGGCAATGGGGTGGTCCCGTTCATCCAGCCGCGCCGCTGCCAGCCCTTTGCCGCCCCGCAGCAGGAACTGATCGAGCATGGCCTCGGTCACGCAGTAGGGCGCGCCGTGGCGGCGGGCGATCAGGCGCATGGCGGCATCGGAATATCCCGCCAGTCCCGCCTGAAAAAACGGCGCGTCCAGTGCCAGTTTGCCCAGATGAACCATGACCGTCATTATAGAAGCCATGCCAAACGCCACTCTTGCCTGCTCGTTGCTGCTGCTGTTGCTGGCCGGTTGCGCCTCGACCGAGCCGACGCTGGCCCCGCAGCGTGTCAAGGAATTGTCCGCCCTGACCTATCCCGCCGAGGGCAAGTGGGGCGATGACCTGGACATCGTGGCCGTGCGCCGCGGGGATGAGCTGCGCCTGGTCAACCGCACGCCGCGGGCGTATGACAACGTGACGCTCTGGTTCAATCAGCAGTATGTGTATCCGATGACGCAGATCGCCATCGGCACCGAAAACGTGATCGACCTGCGGCAGGCGGTGGATCGGCACGGCCGCTGCTATCCGGTGGGCAGTTTCCTCAAGCCCGATCAAAGCCTGCTGCTGGTGCAGGTGGAGTTGATCGATCCAACGACGAACCTGCGCCATCGCCTGACCGTGCAGCCGCAGCCGCGGGAGTACTGATGAACCGCAGAGACGCAGAGGACGCGGAGGAAGACAGGAAAACTCATTGAAGAAGGAACCCAGGAAACCATGAATGTGATCGTGTGAATTGTTTGTTTATTCCTGACTTCCTGGTTTCCTTCTTTATTTCTCTCATGCCTTCCTCCGCGTCCTCTGCGTCTCTGCGGTTCAATCCGATTCATTTACCACCTTGGATTCACACACGATGTCCAGCCACGATCTTTACCAGCGTTATCAGCAGCTTCTCTGCACCTGTCCGGGTCTGGGTATTCGCCTGGACATCTCGCGCATGGATGCCCCGGAAGAGTTTTTTCAAAGCATGGAGCCTGCCATGCAGAGCGCGTTTACAGCCATGGACGCGCTGGAAGCCGGGGCCATCGCCAACCCCGATGAAAACCGCATGGTGGGTCACTACTGGCTGCGGGCCCCGGAAAGTGCGCCGGACGCGGCCATCACAGATCAGATCACGAAGATGATCGACGACGTGGAGCGTTTCGCCGCGGATGTGCATCAGAAGAAGATCACGCCGCCGGACGCTGCCAGGTTCACGGACCTGCTGCTGATCGGCATCGGCGGCTCAGCTTTAGGCCCGCAATTGATCGCCGATGCCTTAGGTAACTTCCGGGGCCGCGACAAAATGGCGGTCCACTTTCTGGACAACACCGATCCCGACGGCATCGCCCGCACCATCAAGCAGATCGGCGCCCGGCTCAAAAGCACACTGGTGCTGGTCGTCTCCAAGTCCGGCGGCACGCCCGAGACACGCAACGGCATGCTGGAAACGCAGGCGGTGTTCAAAGCCAAAAATCTCGACTTTGCCAAACAGGCCGTGGCGGTGACAGGCGAAGGCTCCAAGCTCGATCAGCAGGCGAAGGCTGAAAACTGGCTGGCGCGATTCCCCATGTGGGATTTCATCGGCGGGCGCACCAGCGTGATGGCGGCCGTGGGCCTGCTGCCGGCCGCGCTGCAGGGACTCAAGATCCGTCAACTGCTCGACGGCGCAGCGAAGATGGACAAGCTCACCCGCAGTCACAAGACCGCCAGAAATCCCGCTGCCCTGCTGGCCCTGATGTGGCACTACGCCACCGCCGGCCGCGGCGAAAAGGATATGGTGATCCTGCCTTACAAAGATCGCCTGCTGCTGCTGTCGCGCTATCTGCAGCAGCTCGTCATGGAATCGCTCGGCAAGGAAAAAGACCTCGACGGCAAGGTGGTGCATCAGGGCATCGCGGTCTATGGCAACAAAGGTTCGACCGATCAGCACGCCTACGTGCAGCAGTTGCGCGAAGGCGTCAACAACTTCTTTGCCACCTTCATCGTCATCGCCCAGGACCACCCCGGAAGTTCAACATCAGCACTGGAGGTTGAACCCGGCGTAACCAGCGGTGATTACCTGCACGGCTTCTACCTGGGCACGCGGCAGGCGCTTTACGAAAACGGGCGCGGCTCGATGTCGATCCTCTGCGACAAGCTCGATGCCCGCACGCTGGGCGCGTTGATCGGGCTGTACGAGCGGGCGGTGGGTTTCTACGCCTCGCTGGTGAACATCAACGCCTATCATCAGCCGGGCGTGGAAGCGGGCAAGAAAGCTGCCGCCGCGGTGCTGGACCTGCAGAAGAAAGCGGTTGCTCACCTGCGCGGTCACGCCTCCGAAGCGCTCTCAGCCGAGCAGATCGCCCAGGCAATCGGCGCTCAGGATGTGGAGACGATCGAGCACGTCTGCGAGCACCTTGCTGCCAACGGCCGACTGCTGCAGCGCAAGGCGACGTTCCAGTACAAGTCATAGCTGACGAAATCAGGCGCAACAAAAAAGCGGCCGGCAGGTTGTTCACCTGTCGGCCGCGGTGTTTTGTTCATGTCTCGAATCTTTGTAGCGTGCCGTTGGGTGCCACTGCCGCGTGCGGCAGTGCCTGGTTCCTTGCACGGCCGACGCGCGGCCGTGGCACCCGCTACAACAAAGTGGAATGCGCTCTAATCAAGTGATAAAGCGATGCGATCGGTCGCATCAAACGCAGCCGAGCGTTCAGTTGCCCAGCATGCCTTTGATCTTGTCGCCTGCTTCGCCGGCTGAGTCCATCTTCTTCTTGGCGTCAATCATGGAACGCAGGTTCTTGACCTGACTCATCACGTTGTCAGGCAGACCATTCATCCCTTCGACTTGCGCCAGAGCCTTGTCCGCCAGGTCGTACTTGTTCTCGTCGAGATACTTCTTGGCTTCGTCGATCAGCGGCTGAGCCTTGGCCATCATTTCGGAAGAGGCAGCATCGGCCTGCTCCTTGGCCTGTTCGCCCATCTGCTCGGCCTGCTTCTGCGCCGACTCGGCGGCTTCGGTGGCCTGCTCAGTGGCTTGCTCGGTTGCTTCTTCGGTGCTCATGGCCGGGGTTGCTGCGCTGTCGCCGCTGGGCGCCGGGGCCGAACTCGAACTGCTGCCTTGGTCGCAGCCCCACAGCATCAGCGCTGCGCCCGTGATCGCCAGCCACTGCCATTTTTGAATTGTCATGTTGTTGCTCCTGTTGTTGTGGATTGTTTTTGGGAATTGCCACCCTAACCGTGCCACTATTGTATGTCCGCGCTCACGGGTGCGGCAATCTTCAGTCGTCAATCTTCCTCCGCAGCAGCCAGCGCGTCTCCGGCGCTCCGTTGAGCCAGGCCCCGCCCAGCACCACCGCCGCGCCGATGCCCACGCCGCCCATGACCACGCCCGCCGCCTGCCAGGTGGTCGCCGGATGGGTCATCTGCACCAGCGCCGCCACGGCCGCGCTCATCAGGGCGGTCAAGATCAGTGTGCGCAACCAACTGCGCTGCACGTCGCGGTCGATCGCCTGCACTCCGGCCCGCCGGATCAGCCGCGCCAGCAGCAGCGCCTGAATGGTGCCGCTGACCGCTGTGGACACCGCCAACCCCACCGCACCCAGCGGCCAGACCAGCAGCAGGTTCAGCGTCAGGTTCAGCGCCACCATAGCCAGGCTCACGCGCAGCGGTGTGCGCGAATCCTTTCGGGCATAGAAAGCGCGCGTCAACACGTGCGTCATGGAATAAGCCCAGATGCCTGCCGCGTAACCTGCCAGCATCACCGCGGTGCGCTGGGCGTCCAGATGAGTGAAAGCGCCGCGCTCGAAGAACAACTGCGTGATCGGATCGCGCAGCAGGATCAGTCCCGCGCTGGCCGGCAGTCCGATGAACATGTTGAGGCGCAAACCCTGGCGCAGGGTGCGGGCAAAGGATTGCTCTTCATTGCCGGCTGCCGCGTGTGAAAGCGCGGGAAAGATGGCTGTGGCGATGGCGATGGCGAACACGCCCAGCGGGAACTGATACAACCGCTGTCCGCCGGCCAGAGCCGCCACCGCGCCGGGCTCGATCGGGTAGTTGGCGCTCCAGCCCAGCAGGTGCAGCTTGGCGAACGGATCATCATGGGAAAGGCCGAACGCGATCAGGCTGTCCATGAAGGTGTTGATCTGAAACACCGCCAGCCCGATGAGCATGGGCAGCATCATGACCATCATGCTGCGCAGGGCCGGGCCGACGCCTTCGAAGCCGGTGCTCAGTCCCACATCGCGCGCCACCAGAACCGCCAGCCAGGAAAACTGCATCACGCCTGCCGCCAGCACGCCGAGCCCCAGCATCCACGCGGTGGCCACGTTCTCGAAGCCCAGGTGCGCGGCCCACCCGGCGAACCCCACCATGACCAGGTTCAGCAGAATGGGCGCTGCGGCCGGTGCTCCGAAGCGGCGATGAACCTGCAACACGCTGCCGGCCAGAGCCGCGCCGCAGACCAGCGGCATGTAGGGCAGCATGAGCATGGTCAACTCCATGGCCAGCCGCCCCTTGTGGTCCGG
The DNA here is from genome assembly GCA_964471555.1 of uncultured Phycisphaeraceae bacterium. Taxonomy (GTDB): domain Bacteria; phylum Planctomycetota; class Phycisphaerae; order Phycisphaerales; family Phycisphaeraceae; genus JADLFV01. Next base: position 5,151 of record CAYYGM010000075.1, on the reverse strand, counting down.
GCCCATGTTGGCCAGGATCACCGCCAGCACCAGCTCGCCCAGCAGCGTGATGGCGATCGTCAGCAGCAGCAGTCCGCTGATGCACAACAGGGCGAAGCGTCGGGCAGCCGCCTGATCGCGCTTGAGCAGGTCCGTGTAGTTGGGGATGAACGCGGCGCTGAGCGCGCCTTCGCCGAACAATCTGCGGAACAGGTTGGGCACGATGAAGGCGAGGAAGAAAGCATCCGACACGGCCGACAAACCCATGAACGCGAAGATCACCGCATCGCGCAGCAGGCCGGTGAGGCGCGAGATGAAAGTCAGCACCGCCACCAGCACGGCATGGCTGACGAACGAGCCTTCGCCGGGTGAGTCGGTTACGGTCGGCGCGGTTTGGGACTTCGGCCGCAGGATCAAAGCGACGAACGTGATGCCGCACAGGCCGGCGGCCACATCGCCCCAGTCGAGCGTGCGCTCCACCAGCGTCTGGGTGATCTCATCCAGCGGGGTGTAAGCCACGACGATCAACAGCGCCAGCGGATAGAGCCGGCGGCCCAAGGCCAGGATCATCAACGCCGCCAGCAATCCGAACGCGCTCGCATGCAGCAGTTTGTCAACGGGCAGGCCGAAGATCGGGCTGCCGATCTCCAGGCGCGGCCAATGCGTGCCCACGGCCAACGTCAGCCAGTACACACCCAGCAACCATCGCCTCATCCGTGGCGAGCAGGAGATCACCCGATCCGTCATGGCCGCAATTGTACGATCAACACGCTCGGCTATGGGGGGTGGTTCATTTTGACCGGTGACGCGGCCGCGCGCCGGTCGTGCAAGCAACCAGGTACTGCCGCACGCGACAGTGGCACCCAACCTGAACCACCACCCGGCCATGTGCCCGGCGGCAATGGCGGGGTGCGTCGAGTATCATGGATGCAGACGATCAGCTCACAGGGATAGGGACCATGAGCTACCGGAACATCCCCGCAATCTCGCTCAGGTTGGCTACGGTGGCAGCGTGCTGTTGGTGGGCGTGTCCCCGCACCGTGTCAGCCGAGGACACAACACCCGCGCCGCAAGTGCTGTTCGAGGACCACTTCGAGGACGGGCTTGCCAATTGGGTGGTCAACGGCCCGCCCGGCGTCATCGTCAGCATCGACGAGCAGGGCCTGATGATCGATCCGCGTGCGGCGCAGTCCCGGCCGAAGATGGGCATCGAGGGCGTCAATCTCTGGTGCCGCACGCCGATCGAGGGCGACCTGCGCATCAGCTATGACCTCGAGCCGATCAGCCCGCGCCCCGACGAGGGCAAGTTCTGCAATCTGCTGTTCATGCTCTGCTACCGCTACGTGGACCCCAAGCTGGACGTGATCGAGAACACCAGCCAGCGCACCGGCGCCTACTTCTACCTGCACGGCGGCACCAGCGAGCAGGATCGGCAGAAGAAACTGGCCGATTGGGGCTTCGATGTCCCGCGTTTGCGCGGCTACACCATCACCTACTATCGCATTGCCCCCGACCAGCAGCCGCCGTTTCGCATCGTCGTCCGCCGCAACCCCGGGTTCCAACTGCTGGGACAATTGGACCAGACGGCGCAGGATCAATGGAACTATCGGCATACGGTGACCGTCGAAAAGGTGGGGCCCCGGATACGTATTTTCCAGGGCGACAACCAGGTGCTGACGTGCGAGGACACCGCCGCCCGGCAGTCGCCGCCGCTGGAAATTTTCCAGGACGGCTACTTCGGCCTGCGAAGCTGGCAGGCGCAGTACCGCCTCTACAGCGTCACGGTGACGCGTCCCGCCGCCGCCGAGCCCGATCCGACGCCGCCCTGAGCGATTTTGGCCGATTGACCCGCGGAGGGGCGGTGATCGGCGGCAAGATGCGGTAGAATCTCGATATACATCCCCTTATAAATGCTTATCAGGGAGTAAGGATTCATGTGTGATCGCCGCAGCGTTGGATTGGTGATCTGTGCGCTGGCCTGGGCGTTGGTATCGCCTGCCACGGGCCAGGATGTGTCGCCCTTGCAACCCGGTGAACCGGCCGCTGCCGCAGCGCCGGTCGCGGAGTTGGATGTGGGGATGCTGCTGGATGTCAACGAAGTTCTGCCGCAGCAGATTCAGGACACAGTCTGGACGATGACCACGCTGCCGGGGCGGCGTCTGGTGAAGCTGCCGGTGCACCTGTTGCCGGTGAGCCAGGAAACGAAGCTGGACAAGCCGCCGTTCTGGCTCAAGGGCGGTGGGCGATTCATCTGCTGGATGGTGCCGCCGCCGGAAGGCCAGAACTTCGGCCGCGGTGGCGGCGCAGGCTGGGTCAGCGGCGGATACGGCGGCATGGATTACGAAGAAGATTTCGGCGATGCGCCGGGCGCTTCGCCCTATGGTCAGGCGCCGTCGTGGTCCCCGATGATGCAGCCTCAAGCTGGCCAAGGACCAGAGGCCATGGCCCCGGCCGGTGTGCCGGACAATGCGCCGCGCATCGCGCGGACCATCACGCTGACTGCCGACGGGCAGGTGAGCTGGGAGTTGGACCGCGTGCTGTCTCAGATGCCGGGCGTCACCGCACCGCAGGGCGCCACTTCGTTGTATGCCTTGAAGGCGCGGCCGGACCTGCTGCGTGAACTGGAGCCGCAACGTCCCGGCGCCGTGCGCAGCGGTGGGCCGGTGATCCCCGGCGGCGGCGGTGATTTCGAAGGCCGAACCGCCACCCCGCAATACGGCGGCAACGCCGCTCAGAATGCCGCCCAACGCCGCGCTGAGGAGGAAGAGTACCGTCAACAGGTCAACGCCTTCCGCGAGATGCGCAATCAAATCAACGCGCTGCCCGAAACCTTCACGCAACCGGCCCCCCCGTACGTCTGGGCCATCTTTGAACTGACCAGCAGCACGGATGAGCTTTCCTTCGGCGGCGAACCGCCGCTGCCCTGGCACATCAGCATCAGTAATCTGCAACTGTTGGCCGAGGTCGCCAAGTCAACCGCCGGCCAGGGTCCGCTGGATGCCCGCACCAGCACCAACATCTTCCAACTGGCCCAGATGGCCCGCGACTCGCAGCCCCTGACGCAGCGGCTGGTCGCCACCGTGCTGGTCAACAGCAAACTCATCGGCCGCGCCATCCAGGGCGACGGGTTGTACCAGTTGATCACGCTCCTGCTGGCCAGTTCCGATCTCGAAACGCAACGCACGGTGCTCGAAGGTCTGGTTGCCGTTGACCCGCCCACCGCCGCCACCACGCAACTGCTCAACAGCGTCGCCGGCTCACTTTCCCCGCAGTTGCAGTTGATTCAACTGCGCGGTCTGTTGCGCGGCAACGCAGCGTCGCCCACCGAGCTGTCAGCCATGACCGGCTCCATCCGCACGCTGTTGATGAATCCCGACGGCCCCGATGCCGGCGACGTGCTGCGGCAGGTGGTCGAACAGGTCGGCCAGGCGCCTGAAACCGTGGCCCTCTTCGCCGGCGCCATCAACTTCTCCGAACTGCCCCCGCAACGGCTGGATCAGGCAGCCATCTACATCGTGTCCAGCGCCGCGACCGAACCGCTCAGCGCCGCCTGGCTCGATCGCGGCCTGCTGGGTTCCTTCGACGCTCACGTCTGTCAGCGCACGCTCCAGATCATCGCCCATGCCGATCGCGGCAAGACCCTGGGCGGCAAACTGGCCCGCGCCCTGCACCGCCTGGCCTTCGGGCCCAGCCCCGATGATGCTTCCATCCCGCAGATTCAGATGCTTGAGCCGATTCCTCTGACTTCGCCGCGACATGCGCTGCTGAGTCTGCTCCAGAGCAGCAACCAGGAAACCTGCGATCTGGCCTGGTCCGCGCTGCTGGCGTTCCATGCGGCCGAGCCTGTCATCATCAGCGATCCTCGCCAGCCCAGGCAGCCGGCCGCCCAAACCGGTGAGGTCACCACCGAAGTGATCGACCGTGTGATGAAAGCGGCCCTCAGCCAGAAGCGCACGCCCAGCACGCTGGCGCCGTTCCTCAGCCAGCAGATCAATTCTCCCGAGGCCACCAGCGCATTGGTCAAGCTGGTCATCGAAGGTGACAAGTCCGCCTCCGGCCAAGGCGCTCGCTCGCTGCTCGGTTCCAACCGCATGATCTCCATGGCCCTGGCGGACCTTTCGGTGGACGATCGAGTCAAGTTCGCCACACGCATCTATGAAGCGATCAAAGGTAAAGCCACCCGGGTCGTCAACCTGATGCGCCAGCCCGACGGCATGTCCGCCCAGTGGTTCTGCCAGCGCCTGGCCGTGGGCGATCTGCCGCAGCCCAGCGATTGGGCCTCCAGCGCACCGAATGAAAACGTGCTGCTGCAACAGGTCACCGCGACGGATACGGATCTCGCCCAGGGCGCGGTGGCGGCTCTGGTTTATGCCGCCGGCGGCGACGACACGGCCGTCGATGAACAGATCCAGAAATTCGCCAGCCTCAGCGATCGCAGTGAATCGGCCATCACCACCGCCTGGGGATCCGCCCGACAGGAAATCTTCACGCGGCGTCTGGCGGAGGCTGCGGGAACCTACTCGCTGGTGTTGAACATTTATCCGCCCGGCACGCCTATCGCCGGCGCAGCGCCCACGTTCCAACAGACTCCGCAGTACTACAGCCAGCCCTACGGCGCGCAGCCCGGCATGTTCGACGAGGACGAAGAGTCCTTCGATACACCCTTCATGCCGCCGCCGCCGCCGCCCACACCCGGCATCACGCTCACGCCCAGCAAGACACTGCGCCTGGCGACCGTTGATCTGTTGGCCGACGGGGCCACCGTTCGCTTCCGTCATGCCACGGTTGCGTTGTCCGTGCCCACCGACACCTTCGCCATTCGCATCAACAGTGCCGGCGAACTGAAGAACTTCCCCGAGACGGAGTTGGAAACGCTGGACCTCGAATCGATCGCCGACCCCATCGATCTGCTGCCGCAGACCGACGGCTCGTGGAAAGGCCACGGCGTGATGCGCGACGGCCAGATCGTCGAAGTGCTGCTGAAGCCCGCCGACGAACAGTAGCGGAGGGTGGGGATTTTTGATTGTTGATTGAGGATTTTTGATTGCAATCCAAAATCGAAATTCCTCAATCAAAAATCACCCCGCCGCGCGGTGACGGATCCGATCGGCCCAAGTCCGCCACGCGCGCAGCAAGGCGACACATCAGGAAGGCCAATTTCGCCGAGGCCCC
>CAYYGM010000074.1:7880-20512 GCA_964471555.1 uncultured Phycisphaeraceae bacterium | reverse complement strand
ACCGTTTAGCGGGCGAACTCGTTCGCCCATATGATCCACTCATTCCCTGACCTACTACCTATCCCCCCAGCCCCGCTTGTCTGACAGGCACCAATGGGCTAAAATGCTTGGCTCGACTGCCCGCACCCTCCCGACCGGAGCCCCTGGCTATGATCGAAGCCCTCAAGGATGACAAGGTTATCAACGCCCTCGGCGGACGGTTCCAGTTCACCAGCCTGGTTCAGCACCGCATCCGCGAGCTGATGGAAGGCGCTCGTCCGCTGGTTGAGCGGGCCGGCCGCACTGACTTCGAGGTCGCCGTCCAGGAAGTGGTCGAAGGCAAGATCGCCATCGGCAAACCCATGGACGCGATCGCTTCCATGCACACGGATGAGGTTGACACCCCGCCGACCTCTGAAGCCGCTTCGACCGATACGCCGGCCGCGGAAGTCTGAACCGGCCCAGTCGCACCCGACCGCGCCTTGGCGGGCTGACGTATGGCTGATCCCCTGCAAGATCGTCATCTGCTTCTTGCCCTCAGCGGCGGCATCGCCTGCTACAAAATCGCCACACTCGTCAGCCGCCTCACCCAGCGCGGGGCAGACGTGCGCGTCATCATGACCGAAGCCGCCACCCGCTTCATCACCCCGCTCACGCTCCAGTCGCTCTCCGGCCACCCCGTGCTCACCAGCATCTGGCAGCACGACGACCGCCCCGACGCCCAGCACGTGGGCCTGGCCCGCTGGTGCGATCGCTTCATCCTCGCTCCCGGCAGCGCCAACACCATCGCCAAAATCGCCCACGGCCAATGTGACGACATCGTTTCGCTCACCGCCTGCGCTCTGCCCCGGCAGACACCCAAGCTCATCGCTCCCGCCATGAACGCCGACATGTGGGCCAACCCCGCCGTGCAGAAGAACATCGCCACCCTGCGCGACGAGCTTGGCTACACCCTCATCGGTCCCGAAGACGGCTGGCAAGCCTGCCGCACCAGCGGCGCCGGACGCATGAGCGAACCCGAGGCCATCTTCTACGCCATCGAAAAAACGATGTAACCACAGGTGAATATGAGCGAGAAGGTCTCGCGGAGGCCGCGGAGAGCGCGGAGAAGACTGGAACAGCAGATTTATAGATTGCACAGGTTCAGCATATTTTAATCTGTGTCATCTACGAAATCTGCGTTTATTCTCCTACTCCGCGCTCTCCGCGTCTCCGCGAGACACCTCATCCCCGCTCATCCCCGGTTCTCCGCCGATACCCGATCAGCACCGCCGGGGCCAGGATGATGATCGCCGTCCCGAAGCTGAGCAGCACCGTGCGGATGCCCATGCTCGCAGCCAGCAGGCCGGCCGCCAGGTTGCCCAGCGGCATGCCGACGCGGAAGCTGAGCACCTGGAAGCTGGAGACGCGGCCGCGCACCTCGTCGGGGCTCGAGTGCATGATGGTGGTGTTCAACAGAATGACCGCCGCTACGAACACCGCGCCGCCCAGGGCCACGATGCCTGCCGCCGCCAGGAACGGCCCATGCCAGCACAACGCCAACTCGCACACCCCCAGCAGCATGTACAGCGGCACCGCCCGCCAGGGGTTCGGTTGCTTGTGGCTGTGCATCGCCATGGCCGCGGCCCCCAGCACCGCACCGAGGCCGAAGGCGCTGACCAGTTGCGAGTAGCCGGCCGCGCCCAAATTGAAAATCTCCTGGGCCACCACCGGCAGCATCTTGCCCGTCATCGGCGCAAACAGAAAGCCGCCCATCACGATCAGCACCATCATCATCATCAGGTCCGGCCGGGAACGCAGGTAGCGCACGCCGCCGCGCAGACTCTCGGTCATCGACTCGCTCCTGGGCTTGGCTGCCGGCAGATTCCGCATCATGGCCACGGCTGCGATCACCGCCAGGAAGCTGGCCGCGTTGAAGGTGAAGCTCCAACTGACGCCCAGGCTCACCAGCGTAATGCCCGCCAGGGCCGGACCAAGAGCCCGCGAGATATTGAACTGGATCGAGTTGAGCGACATGGCATTGACCAGGTCGTCACGCCCGACCAGGGCCGGCACCAGTGACTGGTTCGCCGGGATGCGGATCGCATCGGACAACCCGGTGCCCACCGACAATGCGACGATCCACCACACGCGGTCGGCTGTGAGAAAGTCCATCGCCGCCATCGCCGCCAGGGCCGCCGCCAGCAAGGCGCTGAACAGGTTCGACCAGATCAGCAGCCAGCGCCGGTTGAGCCGATCCGCCATCACCCCGCCGAACGGCAGCAGTGCCACCACCGGCAGCCCGGCCGCGAAAGCGTCAATGCCCAACCAGGTGGCTGAGTGCGTCAGGTCATAGATCAACCACGCCTGGGCCACGTTTTGCATCCACGACCCGACGTTGCTGACCAGGGCCCCGGACCACAGCAGGCGATAGTTGGAATGACGAAATGCCCGCAGCGCCATGGGCCAGCGCCCGAACCGCGGCAGCGCCCCCGGCCCGATTCCGCCGGCCACGCGCCCTTCACCAAGGATCGGCGAAATGGCATCCCCGTGATTCTCCTCCATTTCGGCCGAGTTGTCGGTTGTGGCAGTGATTTTCGTTTCGTCGGCGGGGTCAATCATGGGACATCGTGGTCCCATGATAGAACAACCGGCAACATTTTTCTTCTTAGCTGCGACGCAAGGCATCGCAGGCCTGTCGAAGGTTACGGCCCAAGGACGTCATTCAAGTCGTACATCATCAGGTCTTTGCCCAACTCGTGCATCAGCAGAACACGCCGCCCATCAGGGCTGACCCGCAGCCAATGCTCAAAGTCAGATGGAGCATCGAAGCGGGCCAGATAACGGTCGTTCTTCAGATCCTTCACCAGCAGGTTGGGTTTGGAGGAAGCGTTCTGTGACGAGTTAGCGTCACTGACCAGCAGATACACGAAGTCCAATGCCGGCGACGCTGCGGCATGATACAAAGGCCAGTTGGTACCCGGCGCATGGGTCTTGTACACCTGGCACAACCTCGTCTTGCTGTCTATGTTGCCGTGGTAAACCTCATAAGCCTGATTCTGGAATGTGAAACGGGCAACGGTTTCACCATCCAACCGCTTCAATTGAAGAAGCTGAGCATTAAGCGCGTACGGATTGATCACAGCAATCTGTTTGTCAATCCACCCCACGTCATACAGCACGTCATCCATACCCATCATCAGTGACCTGCTGTTTAACGCCCAAGGCGTGATGAAATTTTCATGCCACAACACCTTGCCGCTGGTGGCATCGAATGTTCGTAAGTCGTAGTTCCACCCCGCGTTCAATGACTGCTCGGCAAGGATAATCCGTCCGCGCTGGCTACTTCTGACAAGGAACGCAGAGCCCGCGTACATCGTGTTGGAAGATCGCCACCGCTCCCGATACAGCACGCGCTCGACTTGACCGTCGCTGCCAGCTCGCTGTTCCAGGAATAGCACCGGATATGCAAACGCATGATGAGACAGGGATTGGGCACCCCATGAATCCATACAATCCGCCAGCCAAAACGACTCCACAGGCAACCATCGGCTGACCTTGCCGTAACGCACCGCTTCAAAGGGTATCAGTGCTCCTGCCGCCGCCAACAGGCACATCAGGATCAGCAGATGCAGCAGGGCGTAACGGTTGATCGGCCGGGCGATCAGGCGCTGGCTTTCGGTCAACTCGTTGCCGCACTCGGGACAGGTCGCCGATGTGCAGCCGGTCAGTTGGTAGCGGCACTTGCGACAGACTGGCTCGCCCGGGTCCAACCCGCGAAAACGCCAGCGCTGGACCACCCGTATGAATTGCCGGACAAACAAAACACCCACCAGCAGTGCCAGCATGTACGGCCAGTAGTAGATCGCCATGGCCCACAGGTTGACCGCCATGTCGCTGCGCACGGTGTAGATGCTCTTGCCGTCGGGTGAAAATATCGCGTCGTGGAACAGGTCGTTGTTCGTCAGTGTCAGCACCAGCGTCGCAGGACGAACCGCAAGATTGGGCGTCGGCTCGTCCGGATACGGAGTCATGAACTGAGCCGACGCGGGGGCGGCGATCAGCAACAGCAGCGTGACGAGCAAGCGAGCCGGCGGGAGCCGATTCGATTGATGCTGCAACAGCTTGGTCTGAACTCCTCTCCCCCTGGGAGAGGCTGGGTGAGTGCGGAAGTTCAGAGGCGTGCTAACCATCACTGGTGCTTGGCCCTCACCCTAACCCTCTCCCGAGGGGAGAGGGAGTAAGAAGCCACATCACACAGCCAACTTGGCCTTGATCCGCGCCAGCGCTTCCTCCACATTGGCCCGGCTGTTGAACGCGCTCAGTCGCAGATAACCTTCACCGCTCTTACCAAAACCGCTTCCGGGGGTGCCGACGATGTGGCAGTCGTTCAGCAGCAGGTCGAAGAAGTCCCAGCTTGACAGATTGTTGGGGGTGCGCAGCCACAGGTACGGAGCGTTGACGCCGCCGTAGACGGTGATACCCGCAGCCGTTAACCCCTCACGCATCAGGCGGGCGTTTTCCATGTAGAAGTCGATCAACTGTCGCACCTGGGCGCGGCCGACGTCGCTGTAGAGCGCTTCGGCCCCGCGCTGCACGATGTAGCTGACGCCGTTGAACTTGGTGTTCTGCCGGCGGCTCCAGAGCTGGTGCAGTTCCACCTTGCTGCCGTCGGCCGCGGTGCCGGTCAGGCCCTTGGGGATGACGGTGTAGCCGCAGCGCGTGCCGGTGAAACCAGCCGTCTTGGAGAAGCTACGGAATTCGACGGCACACTCGCGGGCCCCGGGAATTTCGTAGATCGAGCGCGGAATCTCCGGCTCGGTGATGTACGCCTCGTACGCGGCATCAAACAGGATCAGCGCCCCGGTCTGCCGGGCGTACTCGACCCACCTGGCTAAATCCAGCCGGCTCAGCACCGCGCCGGTGGGGTTGTTGGGCAGACAGAGATAGATCATGTCCACGTGCTTGTCGGGGATCGGCGCGGCAAAGTTGTTGTCCGCGGTCATGGGCAGATAGATCAGCCCTTCGAACTCGCCCCCGGAACCGCCGGAACCCCCGGAACCGCCGGAGTTGTTGGCGTCGCCCGTGTTGCCGGCCATGACGTTGGTGTCAACGTAAACCGGATAGACCGGATCGGTCACCGCAATGACGTTATCCCGGCCCGATGTGAAGATGTCCAGGAAATTGCCGGTGTCGCTCTTGGCGCCGTCGGAGACGAAGATTTCCGAAGCGTCAATCTCGCAACCGCGCACCTGGAAGTCGAAGCGGGCGATCTTGTCGCGCAGCCAGTCGTAACCCTGGCTGTCGTCCATGTAGCCGCGGAAGGTTTCGCGCTTCGATTGATCATCGACCGCCTGGTGCATGGCCTCGATGGCAGCCGGGGGCAGCGGCTCGGTGACATCACCGATGCCCAGCTTGATGATTTTGGCATCCGGATGCGCCGCCGCAAACGCCCGCACGCGGCGGCCGATCTCGGGGAACAGGTAACCTGCCTTGAGCTTGAGAAAATGATCATTGATTCGGGGCATGATTCAATCCATATTAACCGCAGAGACGCAGAGGTCGCAGAGAAAACAGCAAACGCAAATAAACGCAGAAAAACGCAGATATGGATTGATTGAATTCAATCCCATCCGTGGTTATCTGCGTGTCATCTGCGTTCATCCACGTTCATTGCCTTCCTCGGTGTCCTCTGCGTCTCTGCGGTTCAACCTAATTTACCAGTTGCAAACGTCTGAGCGGTGTCAAGCGCTTCGTCGATCTTGCCGGCATCCTTGCCGCCGGCCTGGGCCATGTCGGGTTTGCCGCCGCCGCCGCCACCGACGATTTTGGCCACCTCGCGCACCCAGTCGCCGGCCTTGAGCCCCTTGGCGATCACCGACTGCGGACACGACGCCACGATGGCGACTTTACCGTCACTGGATGGGGCGGCCAGCAGAATGGCGGCTTCCGCGTGCTTCTTGCGCAACACGTCCACGGCCGTCCGCAGCATGTTGGCGTCGGCATCTTCCAGTCGGGCCACGATCAACGCACCGGCGGCTGACTCGGCAATGGTCTGGGCCTGCACGACCACCTGCTGCTGCTGCTGCTGTGTGTCGGCTTTGGCCTGCTGCTTGAGCTTCTTGCCCAGTTCCGCCAGCCTGGCCCGGGCGGTAGCTTTGACCAATAGCGGCAGTGTGTCGCTTTCCAGTTGTTTGGTCAGACGTTCGATATCCTCGGCAAGGTTATCGTCGGTGACCGCATCCAGTTCGCGCAGCAACTGCTGGCCGTCGGCGATGGCCTGTTTGGCCTTGGGGCCGGTGAGTGCGGTGATGCGGCGAACACCTTTGCTGACCGCTTCCTCGCTGACGATGGTGAATGCCTCGGCCTTGCCGGTCGAAGGCAGATGCGTGCCGCCGCAGAACTCGATGGACAGATTCTTCCATGCGGCGTTGCTCGGGTCTTTGAGCAAGTCGGCTGGGGGTGCGCCGATGGAGACCACGCGCACGGTGGGCGGATACTTTTCGCCGAACACCGCACGCAGGCCGTTGATCTTGAGGGCCTCCGCCTGCGGGGCGTAATCCCAATACACCTTCAAATCCGCGGCAATGTCATCGTTGACCTGCTGCTGCACTTTTTCGATTTCTTCCGGGGTGACCGCCTTGTTGTTGGAGAAGTCGAAGCGCGTCTTGTCGGGATCGACCAGCGAGCCTTTCTGGTCCGCCTCGGGGTTCACGTGATCGCGCAGGGCGCGGTTCATCACGTGGGTCATGGTGTGGTTGTTCTGGATCAAAGCGCGGCGGGCGGCATCAACGGTGGCGGTGACGGCCGCTGAAGCAGCCTCCGCCGGGAGGGAGCCTTGCGTGACTTTGCCGAGGTGGAAGAAGACGTCGCCGATCTTTTGTGTGTCGGTGATTTCAACGGTGGCATCCGCGATGACGAGTGTGCCGGTGTCGCCGACCTGGCCGCCGGACTCGGCATAGAAAGGCGTCGCACCCAGGACAATCGCCACTTCGCGGCCGGTAGGGATGGGCTCGTCGGTCACTTTCAATCGCCCGCAATTGCGCCCCTTGCGGAAGGCACGCACACTGGTGTCGCCTTTGAACTGCGTGGTTTCGTAGCCGAGGAATTTCGTGGCGTCGAGCTTGTTCTGCTGGACGATCTCAGTCAGTTGGGCGTGAATGTTGCCGCCCTCAGCGCCGCCATCGCCGCGGGATCGTTCGCGGGCTTCTTCCATCAGCTTGTTGAAGCCCTCGACGTCCACGCTCATGCCTCGCTCGGCGGCCATCAACTGTGTAAGGTCCAGCGGGAAGCCGTAGGTGTCGTGGAGTTTGAAAGCATCGTCCCCGGAAATGGTCTTACCCTTGCTGGCCGATTCATTGAACAAAGCGATCCCGCGATCGAGCGTGCGGCCGAAACTTTCCTCTTCCTCGCGCAATTCCGCTTCCACGTCCGCCTGTTTCTTGACGATCTCCGGGAACACATCGCCCATCTGCTGTACGACCACGTTCACCAATTTGTGGAAGAACGGCTCATGGCAACCCAATGTCTGCCGCCCGTAGCGCACGGCCCGGCGCAGGATGCGGCGCAGCACGTAGTTGCGGCCGTCGTTGCCGCAGTGGGCGCCGTCGGCCAAGGCAAAGGTCAGGCAGCGGATGTGGTCGGCGATCACGCGATAGGCGATATCCTGCGGCTTCTCCAGTTCACCGGTGTAGGCAGCCGCCCCGGTCGCTTGGGCGATGGCTGCGAAGTAGGGCGAGAAGACGTCGGTGTCGTAGTTGGAGTCCTTTTTCTGCAGCACGGCACAAAGGCGCTCGAAGCCCATGCCGGTGTCCACGTGCTTGGCGGGCAGTGAGGAAAGTTTGCCGTCCTGGCTGCGGTTGAACTGGATGAAGACCAGGTTCCAGATTTCGATGACCTCGGGCACGCCGGCGTTGACGAGATTGGCTCCAACCTTTCCGGGGGTTCGGTCGTAATGGATTTCGGAGCACGGGCCGCAGGGGCCGGTGTCGCCCATCTCCCAGAAGTTGTCCTTCTTGTTGCCCGGATGCACGCGCTCCCTCGGAAGATGTTTCAACCACAATTCGCGGGCTTCGTCGTCGGGCGCGAGGCCTTCCGCTTCATCGCCTTCGAAGTACGTCGCGTGCAGGCGATCCGGGTCCATGCCCCAGACATTAACTAACAGATCCCAGGCCCAGTCGATCGCTTCCTTCTTGAAATAATCGCCGAACGACCAGTTGCCCAGCATCTCGAAGAAGGTGTGGTGATAGGTGTCCTTGCCCACATCTTCCAGGTCGTTGTGCTTGCCGCCGGCTCGAATGCACTTCTGGGTATCGACCACACGGTGCCCCACTTCCGGGGGCGGGGTTTCGGTGCCCAGGAAGTAGGGCTTGAACTGGTTCATGCCCGCGTTGGTGAACAGCAACGTCGGATCGTTCAGCGGCACCACCGGCGACGAGGGCACAATAGTGTGCTTGGCCTTCTGCGCGAAGTAATCCAGGTACTGCTGGCGAATGTCACGGCTGGCGGGCATAGAGACTCCGATAAACCAGTTTGAGCGGACATTGTAGGGATGGGGCCGGGGCGGGCAAGATCGCGGTGCCACTTCCGGGGATTCCCCGTGGGGATTGATTCCGGGTTTTACTTCCGGGGGTTACTTCCGGGACTTACTTCCGGGGGCGGGCAAGCTCGCTGTGCAGCAGGGTCCACAGGTCGCGGGCGGTGATGCGGTCGAACAGCGGCAGGTAGTGGCCGGTGTCGTCGAAGTCGGCCGGGTCGGTATCGCCCACGTGCTCGCTCATCGACAGGTACGGCACGTCCAGTTCCTCAAACATGGGCCCGAACAGTTCCTTGAGCTTGCCGTCCTGCTGGGGGTTCTCGTACAGCAGAATCAGCGGCCGCCCGCCGTCGGCCCGCACCTCGGTGACAAATCGCCGCACCAGCGCCACCGCCACCTGCCGCGTTTGCGTGCTCTCGGGTCCGCCGCCGTCGAGCCCGCAGCGCTGCGTGCGTTCCGCCAGGATGCGCTGGGCCACGGATCTTCGGATCAGCCGCACCACAGCCGAGCGATCCAGCGGTGTCTGCACGTAAGCCCACGGTGAGTAAAACGCATCGCATGCTGACAACCGATCGCGCACCTGCTGCCACTGTGCCGGTTCGTTGATCCACTGCTTGAACTGAGCCAACGAGTCGTACGGCGGATCCTCGCGCAGCAGTTCGCCATGCTCATCCGCCGCGAACAGCGGGTACGTGTGCGGCGAGGCGTACTCGATGTTCCACGTGGCGTGTGCCATGGTCTGCACCATGGGCAGGCACTGAGCGAGGATGCCCATCACCACGAAGTCCGCCTCGGGCACGCGATCGCGGTGGGTGAGGAACTGGTTGTAGGAATGGTTGATGGTGGAAGAGGGGCCGCCGTAGATTTCGGTCTGCACGTGCGGGTCGAGCCGGGCCAGGGCGTGCAGCGTGCGGAAGGTGAAGGACATGCCGAACCCGAGGATGCGGATCGAATCAGGCGGACTTTCTGCTCGTGGCGGCAGGGGATTGGTGGCCAGGTCCGGCACCGCCCAGCCGGTATTCAGCAGCGACTGGAACTGGTGATGGCGGGGATCGAGCATGTCGCGCATCTTCTTCTCAGCCGACTGTCCGTAGTAGAAGAACTTGTCGTACTGACTGGCACGAGTGGGCCCTTCCGGGGGCCAGGCGAAGACGACGTTGACCGCCACGTCAACCGCCGCCAGCCACAGCAGCGTGCCCAGCACGGCGATAACCATGCCGCGCACGGTGGTGGGGCGGTCGGCCAGCACGTCGTCAGAACTGGAAGTAAATGAACTGTCCGCCGGCATTGGTCAAACCCATCAGGAGAAAAAAGACGATCGCCGCGTAGTAACCAGCCCGAATCGGTAGTGGAATCCTCCTGTAAAAAAGTTGCTGATCGCGGATGTATTGCTGAGCTTCCCACACCAGCAGCAGGGCCAGCCCGAACGTGGCCGAGAAGGCCGGGCGCTGGGGGATGTCCAACGTCCAGTTGCCGAAATCGCGCACCAGGGCGGTGCTCATGGTGACGACCTGTTCGAAGCTGCGTGCTCGGAACAGCAGCCAGCCGTAGCAGGTCAGCAGAAAGAAGCCTGCGATATAGAGCAGGTGCCTGACGCCCCGGGCCGGCTCCGCATGGCGCGGCACCAGGGCACGATGCACGCTCAACAGGATCCCGTGGAAGAACCCCCACAGCACGAAGTTCCAGGCTGCCCCGTGCCACAGACCGCCCAGCAGCATGGTGATCATCAGGTTGCGATAGGTGTGGAAGCGCCCGTGACGATTACCGCCCAGGGGAATGTAGAGGTAATCGCGCAGCCAGGTGGAAAGCGAGATGTGCCAGCGGGTCCAGAACTCGTGCGGGTTGGATGAGAAGTAGGGTAAGTTGAAGTTGAGCATGATGTCGATGCCCATCAGCTTGCCGCAGCCCCGGGCGATGTCGGTGTAGCCGGAGAAGTCGCAGTAGATCTGGAAGGCGAAGCAGACCACGCCCAGCGTGACATCGCCGAAGGTGGGATCGTGCAGGGCGAAGACGGCATCGACGCAGGGCGCTAACCCGTCGGCGATGGCGACCTTTTTGAACAGGCCGAACAGGATGAGAAAGCAGCCCCGTGCAAACTGGTCCGCATTCAGCGTGCGCTTTTCCAGCAGTCGCGGCAGAAGATGACTGGCCCGCTCGATGGGGCCGGCCACCAGTTGCGGGAAGTACGCCACGAATAACGCGAAATCCAGAAAGCGATCCGTCGGCTCCAGCTCCCGGCGGTACACGTCGATGGTGTAGCTCATCGTCTGGAACGTGTAGAACGAGATGCCCACCGGCAGCACGATGTCCAAGCGCGGGGCCAGCATGTCCATCCCCACGCTGTGCAGCGCCGTGACAGCCGAGTCCGCAAAGAAGTTGAAGTACTTGAAGAACGCGAGGATGCCGAGATTGCCCGCCATGCTGAAGAACAGGCACAGCTTGCGGCGGCGATCCTTGTTCATGGCCCGCAGATGCGGATAGATCAGCCGGCCGATCACGATCAACGCCGCTGACACCGCCACGGTCCACACGCCCAAAGCCCCGTTGACCCGCAGCGCCGACCAGTCAATGCCGACAAACAGCACCGCCGACCCCAGCAGCCAGCCCGCGCTCCAGATCCTGCCGCGGCGATCCACTTTGCCTCGCCCGATCAGCAGTCCAGTGAGGTAGTCGAGCACCGTGGAGGCGGCGATCAGGTAGAGGAATCGCATGTCCCACCAGCCATAGAACAGATAGCTGGCCGCCAGCAGCATGCGGTTCTGCCCGCGATGTTTGAGCAGGTAATACAGCCCCAGCACGCAGGGCAGAAACACCATGAATGCCAGGGAATTGAAGGTCAAAGGTGCGGGCCCTCGAAGCGAGTGTTCGGCCGGTCATTCTAATCGCACCGCTACCGGCTGCCCACAATTCCCGGTCACAAAACGGAAAACCCCGGTCGAAGCATTTAGCCCCCGGTGAATACACTGGGGGCCCCCGCGTGTATTCACACGGGGCTAAATGGATCATTCCCAGCCGCCAACTCTGCCGACCCGCCTTGCAACGCACGGTAAACCCGTCACAATGGAGCGATGGCAGCAATTTGTTTTTACTTCCAGATGCACCAGCCCCTGCGGCTGCGCCGATACAGCGTCTTCGACACCGCCAGCGACTACTTTGATGAGTCGATCAATCGCCAGATCATTCACAAGGTGGCCCACAAGTGCTACCTGCCCTTCCTGAGCCTGCTGCGGCGACAGGTGGATGAGACCAGCGGACGCTTCGCCTGCAGCATCAGCGTGACCGCAGCCCTGCTGGACCAGTTGCAACGTTTCGAGCCGACGGTGGTGCAGCGCCTGGTGGAACTGGCCGAGACGGGACGCTGCGAGTTTCTCAACGAGACCAGCCACCACAGTCTGTCCTACTTCCACAGCCGCGAAGAGTTCCTGCACCAGGTGGAAGCTCATGCCCTGATGATTGAGGATGTCTTCGGCCAGCGCCCGCGCGTGTTCCGCAACACCGAACTGGTCTATCACAACGAGATGGCTGCGTTCATTGCCGAGAACACCGACTGCCGCGGCATCCTGACCGAGGGCGTCGATCACCTGCTGGCCGGCCGCTCGCCCAATCATCTCTACACACCGCCGGGCAACCCGCAGATGGCCCTGCTGCTGCGCCATTACAAGCTCAGCGACGACATCGCATTCCGCTTCTCCAATCACAACTGGCCGGGCTTCCCGTTGACCGCGGACAAATATGTCTCCTGGCTGGCGGATGCCGGCGAGCTGGTCAACCTGTTCATGGACATGGAGACCTTCGGCGAGCATCAGTGGAAAGAGACGGGCATCTTCGATTTCATGGCCTACCTGCCGCGCACCGCTCTGGCGGCCGGGCACGGGTTCGTGACGGTGGGCGAAGCGATCGACAGCTTCGAGCCGGCGGGCGAATATGACGCGCCGCGCACGATCTCCTGGGCTGACACCGAACGTGATCTTTCCGCCTGGGCCGGCAACGCCATGCAGGTCGGGGCCCTGACCGAACTGTACAAGATGGAGCCGCAGGTCAAAGCCACCCGCGATCGCCGACTGATCGCCGACTGGCGCAACCTGACCACTTCCGACCATTTCTACTACATGTGCACCAAGTATTTCGCTGACGGCGA
>CAYYGM010000074.1:0-7870 GCA_964471555.1 uncultured Phycisphaeraceae bacterium | reverse complement strand
GGGGGGGGGGGGGGGGGGGGGGGGGGGGGGGGGGGGGGGGGGGGGGGCCAAGTATTTCGCCGACGGCGAGGTGCACCGCTACTTCAACCCCTACGAATCACCCTACGACAGCTACATCAACTACATGAACGTGCTGGACCACCTGCGGACGCGGACGGTCGCCGCCGCTACGGCCAAGAAGTAGGGGGATGGCGAGATCGATGACAGCAGATCGCGCTAAGCCGCTTGCGGCTTCGCGAACCCGTTCATCTACCCTGAGCGCACCGTTTTTGAACTTCGCCTGGTTGCGCGAAGCCGCAAGCGGCATTCAGGGCGTCTTAAGAATCTGCTCCGCCACGTGCTCGATGATCGCCGGCAGGAACAACACGGCCGTGTAGTGGTCGCAGTCGAACCACAAATGATGCTCCTCGTCGAGTCCGATGGCGTCGCTCAGGGCGGCGGTGCAACGGGCGGGGATGACCTGGTCGGCCTTGGCTGAGTACAGGAACGTGTGTTTCGGATCAAGTCTATTCGCGAAACGCAGCGGATCCACCGGCGACAGACGTTCTCGCATCTGTTCGTCGTCATAACCTGCCCGCAGCAGACGCTGATGCTGCCACTCGGCGTCGAACTTGCCCTCGGTCAGCACCGTCATCACATCGCCGCCGCAGATCGCCAGGCACACCGGGTCGAACGCGCCGTCCATTTC
Source organism: uncultured Phycisphaeraceae bacterium (assembly GCA_964471555.1). Lineage (GTDB taxonomy): Bacteria > Planctomycetota > Phycisphaerae > Phycisphaerales > Phycisphaeraceae > JADLFV01. The sequence continues at coordinate 7,182 of CAYYGM010000074.1, read as the reverse complement.
CGCCGCTGTGGCCGCCACGAATCCGCCCAGGCTTGTGCCCTCGATGGCGATCGGTCCTGGCTTGATGTGCGGCAGGGCGGCGATGGCATCGCGGGCGCGGCGCACGTCCGTGACTCCCTGCACCGCGTGCAGCAGGGCGGTGCTGCCGGGATCGAGGCCGCTGTCGTCCACACGATCGCCGTAGCCGGGCAGATGAATCAGAAAAGCGTGAATACCCATGCTCGCCAGCGTCGATGCGATCTGCTGGGCGAACGGCATGTCCGGGTGCAGCGTGTGCACCACCAGCACGGCCGGCCCATCGATCGGCTGGCCCCGCTCGTCCCTCGCGGCATACCACCACATCGTCACGCGATCCAGCGACGCCGCCCCGCTCGGCCGAGGCGAATCGAACTGCACCACCGCGCTGTAAATCCCATTGCCCGGCGAGCAGACGACCTCAAATGCCTTCTGCGGCGTCCATGCCAGATCCCGCGGCGCACGCTCCAGGTCCAGCGTGTCGACCGCGCTGAAGCTCTTGCTCTGCCCCTGCGCCCACCCCGGCAACAGAAGCAGCAACAGCGCGCAAAACAAAGTCCGGTGATTCACTGCGATCTTCACACCTTGCATCATACCCCGTTTAGCGTGCGAGCTTGCTCGCACATCACCCTGAAGCGGCGCCGGCGCAAAAAAACCGCCCCGGGCCGAAAGACACGGGGCGATAGCGACGATCGCAGGCGGCAGACGAGGTTAGCGTGTCCGCCGTGGGGTCAGCAATAAGCCAGCCAGAGCGAGCAGGACCAGACTTCCAGGCTCAGGAAGCACCTGAACGTCCATGGCCACCGTCTCAACTCCCCAGCCGGCCCGACTGACAGTGATACCGAAGTTGTATTCACCCAAGGCATTGGGATCGAAGCTTCCCGCCGGTGGCGTGATGACGCCGGCCACTGGCGTCGCCAGGAAGCCGAACATCAGGTTCTGCGAATCTTCCACCAGAGTGGCGGTCGGGTTGCTGCCCAGCAGGGCGTTGGTGACGTTGATGACGCCCAGCGAGCCGATCGGTGTGTCAACGCTGGTGTTGAAGTCGTAGTAGAGATTGATCTGGTAATCCGTCAGAACGGGCGTGGCCCCGTTGATGCCTTCAACCTTCATGTAGTAGTTGAAGTTCCACAGCGCCCCTTCGATGGCACTTTCGTTGTTGCCGCCGTAGTTGCTGCCGGGCGTGGCGAAGTAGGTGCCCGCGCCGTCATTGGTCAGGGCCGGGTTGGAGTAGCGCTGCGTGGCGCTCATGGCCACGGTGATGATCACGTTGCCGTCGACGAACTGCGAGGACACCGCCACCTCGTCATTGGGGATACCCTGGCCGCCGAAAGTGGCAGCCGGCAACGGCCCGAACGTGTCATAGATGGGCGTGGCTTGCGCCGACAAAGAAAACACACCTGCAGCAACAACTGTGCACAGTAGCGCGCTTAACTTGCCGTAAAGCATATCTTTCTCCTGCTTGTACGAACGGCGAACAGAATTTTGGCCCCAAGACCCCCCTGGAGCACTTCTAAACCATAAATATACCGATGTAGCCGCCTGACTACAAGGGACTTACGTGAAATAATTACAAAATTTCTTGACAGGTGGTAATCTATCATTACCACCGTCAGAATATGGGCTTGCGTGATTCTTTTGGACAAACTGTCCCTGTTTAGCCGTACACTTAATGCCTCCGCAGCAGTGTGCAACCGATGACAAGCCCCATCAGGGCCGCCGTCGTCGGCTCCGGCAGTAGGCTCCCCCCGCTGCAGTGCATGATGTCGTCGATGTAGATCGTCGCATCCCCGACGGGTCCGAAGAACTGAAACGAGTCGAACGTGAAGTCCGGCGTGTCGATCGCGCCGTTGCCGTTGAACCACGGTTCCCACTGATCGTCATCTTCCAGATTCCACTCATACAGATGCCACTGCCCGTCCGCGATCAGCGTCTGCCGCGTGCTGCGGTCGGCGGTGACGTTGTTGGTGTCATCCAGCGCCAGGGCCACGTCCACGCCGGCATCGGTGGTCATGGCCCAGAAGCCGATGTACCCGGTGGATGGACGCGGATGATTCTGCGTGCGATTGGCGTTGCTGCCGGACACGTGGCGCACGAACCAGCCGCCACCGGGGTTCTGGTCGCTGCCGGCCGCGGGATCATTGACGATGTGCAGGCGCTGCGACCATTGTCCGCTGTGCGCGATGCCCTGCACGGCATCGGCATTGGAGGTGGTTTTATTGATCCCCTGCGTGCTGCCGGAGTAGCCCGGCGACAGCGTGAACAATCCCTCATCGCCTTGCTCGAAATCCGCAAACACATAGCAGGTGGCCTGCGGCTGCGCGTAAGTCGCAGCATACACCCCGAAGTTGCAGCCCACGTAGCGCTCCGTGCCCGGTACATTGCTCACGCCCACCGGCACGTTCACCAGCCGCGGCGTCGGATCGGAAAACACCATCGTGGTCGATCCGCCGCCGTCGAGGTTCATCGCCTCCACCGCTCCGTAACGGATCAACACATCCGCCACCTCGCTGGTGGACATGCCCAGGCTGTGCCCATCCTGTCGGCCGTCCACGGTGAAAAGCAACAGATGCCCGGCTGCCGTCACCCCCATGGCGGTACGCGGGTGCAATCCATCAGCCCAGGTGGCGATGTTCTGCCCGTTGTGCACGATGTGCTCGTTGCCGCCCACCGTGTTGTACAGCGGCACGTCCGGGTTCGGGTCGTAACCGCTGTAATAGTCCGGCGGCTCGTGCGAGATGTTGCCCGCCACCGCCTGCACCATATTCACCTGATTGTCCTGCGTGATGTTGATGCCCGGCCAACCGGCATAAAAAGGCGAATACACGTCGCCGTTGGACGCTGCGATCCCCAGCACGTCCATGTACGGCGCCGATGGCGAGTAGGCGGTGAAGTTGGCGTTCAGCCCGATCTGTAGGTCGTATTGCGTCACGAAGCTGCGCGTGGTCTGGTGATTGGTTTCGCCCGGCGATGATCCATTGGACGGCGTGACGAAAAAGTCAATGCCCGCCGCGGTCGGATCGATCTCCACAATGTGAATATCCACCAGTCGCGGCGCCGTCGTCACGATGTGATGATGCGTGACGCCCTGGAAAGGCGTGTCGGTTTCCGTGCTGGCCCCGTAAGCCGGCGCGCAGCACAACAGCACCACAATCCCACACCCGTAGCTACAGATGGCGTTCATGGTCCTTCCTCTATCCACCCGCGGACCCGCCAGCCGCTGTTCCGATCACGGCGGCTTCACCCACACACCCCGCCACGAACTCACAATAATGCAGCGAGGAAGCACGTGCAGTTTAATCGTTTGAGCAACGGATTAGAAGAGAAAAATCGCCCGAATGGACCTGCCCGCGAAAGATATTTTATAAGCGTAAAACAGTTCTAAACACGCTAAACACGTTTAGCAGTTGAAATTGGTTTGTTTAGCGTGCCAGCTTGCTCGCACAACGTCCCGTTTACTCATCCCGCAAACAGAACGAATACAGCTTCGCTTTGCGCAGCTCGAATCGCAATTGGATCGACTTGCCATCGAGCGGGGCCGGATCGCTCGTATAACTCCACTGCACGCGGCCGTCGCTGACGGTTTCGGTGATGGCCTTCGACTCGGCAATGAATTGGCCCGCCTCATCCAGCACCGCCACCCGCACGAAACCACCTTGCTGCACGTCCGCACTCAGACAAAGTGCCCGCTTGCCGACCTGCAGCGGTGTCGTGATCACAAAGGCGGAGGCATCGTCCACCATCGGCTCGTAACCGGCAAAACCGTCAGGACGCAGCGTAGCCAGGCACAGGTAACCGTTGCGCCAACTGGTATGCAATCCATCGCTGCCGCCGTAGTACAGACGAATCTCATCCTTCAAAAACACCGGATACGCCGCCGCGAAGACGCAGCCCCAGTCGTAGTCCCCTTTCTTCTCACTGTTGCCGATCAGCGGCGTGCCCGGCTGCACACGATGCCAGGTGATAGTGTCCGGACTCCAAGCCAGCTCCGTCCACACTCGATCCTGCTGCTGATCGTGAATCGCCACCAGCCCCAGGTAGATCCCGCCGTGATAGAACACCGGCATGGCGTAGGTCTGCAGGTTCAACTCCAGACCTTCCAGCACCACTTCGGCCGGCGACCAGTGCACAAAATCGCTGGAGGTGATGCGGGCGACTTGTCGGCCTTTTTCTTCGCCGCGCGTTCGTGTGATGCCGACGTACTGATTCAGCGTCGGCGCCCACAGGGCGTTGTTGTGCGTGTCGCCGCGAACGTCAGCACCCTCCGCTCGCTCAGCAGCGGACCAGTGCAGACCATCAGCGGAAAATGCCACCGACAAGCCCGTATCCATGTCCTTGAACAGCATCTTGTAGCGCCGCTGCGGGTCAGGTTCGCGCTCATCCCTGAAAATCCCCGCTCCGTGCGGGCCGCGCCGGATCAGGTTGTTGTCCGTGCTGCCGTCAAATTCAACCAGCCCCAGGCTGGGTTTCTCCCACGTGAGGCCGTCTTTGGAGGTGGCGTAACAGATGCCCATCTCCCGACCGCTGCGTGGATAGCGTACGCCTTCACGCTGATCGGGCGGATACTGCGTGCTGCCCGGGTCAACGATGAACGGGCTGTACCAACACTTGTAAATCTGTTCCTGCTGATCGAACAGCACGTTGGCATAAAGATTATCGAAGCGCGGCTCCCACGGCTTATCCTCGCCGAACAGCGGATTGTGCGAATCCTTTTTCACCTGGCCCAGCACCAGCTTTGCATTGATCGCTTCCGCCACGATCCGCTGATCCAGCAGCAGAAACCGCTCGCGCGGCCCGGCCGCGTCCCGCGCCTGGGCCGAAGCGGCAGTCAGCGCACCGGATGTCAGCGCAAGTGACAGCAAACCGCCCACAAGCAGCGATTTCCACAGCAAGGTATCTGCGGTCTTCATCCTGTGAATATTACACCAACCACAAGACAAAGTGCACCCCAGCGACCCCGTCCACCCGGCAAGTCTCAACGTTTAGCCGCCGCGGCCACGCGGCGTTGTTGCTCAGCGTCAATAGCAACTCAACCGTCGCCGCGCGATGAACGCAGCGCTGGCGATCAGCAGCGCCAGACATGCCGGCTCGGGAATCACCACACCCGCCAGCGCTTCGTCAAATGCCACATCAGACCCCACACCGAAGCCCCAGTTGTCGCCCAGGATCTGCAGGTCGGCCAGATTCACCACGCCGTCGCCGGTGAAGTCCGCCGTGGCCCAGGTGGCCGTGGTGGACTGCCAGTTGTCGCCGAGGATTTGCAGGTCGGCCAGGTTGACCATGCCATCGCCGTTGGCATCGCCCGGCTGTGGCAACACATATTCCCAGAGGGCAATACCGTCGCGGCCGTCAGCCAACTGAAACTGGTAGGCGACCTGGCCCAGCGAGTTGAGCCCGCTGCGTTCATCGTCATCGAACGTCACACTGCTGTTGAAGCCCAGGTTGACGATCGTGCTGCCCAGCAACGCGGCGCCCTTGCGGATGACTTCGATCAGCCCCAGTGAATCATCGTAGAGATAGATACCTGTATCGTCTGATGTGCTGCCGGAGGTGCCCGAGAGTGTTGCGAGCACAGCGACCTGGCCGGCATCGTTGATCGCCGGCGAGAGGAATTCATAGAAGACGCCGTTGCCGCCGGGTGCGGCCTGGCCGGCACGGACGATTCGGGTGACGCTGCCGGTGTCCGCTCGGAAGATGCCGCGGTCGTCGTCGCTTCCGCTGGTGCCGTCGAGCAGGCCGTAGATGGCGACCTGGTCGGCGTTGTTGAGCGCTGCCGCGCCGAAGCCGCTGAATGTACCGTTGGCGTCGGGCGCTGCATCGTCGACGCGGATGAGCTGGTGCAGCATTGAGCCATCATGCAGGAAGACACCCTTGTCGCCGCTGATGGTGGAGCCGGAGATTTGCGGGGTAAAGGCGACGTGCCCGGCATTGTTGAGCGCGGCCGCATTGCTCATGCTGGAGAACGAGCCGTTGGCGTCGGGGGCGGCCTGTCCGTTGCGGGCGATCTGGGTGATGGTCGAGCCGGTGGCCAGGAAGATGCCCTGGGTGTTGGCGGTGCCGTTCATGTTGGCGTAGAAGACCAGTTGGCCGGCATTGTTGATCGCAGGTGGTGAAGTGAGGTTGCCGAACGTGCCGTCGGCATCGGGGGCGGCCTGGCCTTCGCGGACAACCTGGGTGAGTGAACTGCCGCTGTAGAGGAAGATGCCGGTGTCATTGGCCGATCCGCTGCTGGTGCCGTTGAGCTGGGCGCGGAAGGCGATCTGGCTCGACTCGTTGATGCCCGGTGACGTGTTGAAGTTGTCGCTGAAGGTGCCGTCAGCATCGGGCGCGGCATCGCCCTCGCGGACGACCTCGGTCATTGATGAGCCGTTGCCGAAGTACACCCCGACGTTGTTGCCGTTGCCGCCGCTGGTCCCACCGAGGAACCCGACGAATGTGGCGACGCCCGCGTCGTTGACCTTGACGGGGTTGTAGTTGTTGAAAATGCCGTCCCCAGCAGCGCTATCTCCGGCGCGTGAGACCTGGATGAGCGACGTGCCGTTGCCGACGAACACGCCGGTGTCATCGAGCCCGCCGCCGCTGGTGTTGGTCAGGTAAGCGCGGAAGGCCGCAAAGCCGTCGTCGCCCAGGGCCGGGTTTTCGAACGCGCTGACACCCGGGAAGCCGACTGGATAGTTGGCAAACTCACCATTGCTGTCCGGCGCCGCCTGTCCGGAGACCGCGACTACCTCGGTGGACGTCACCAGATAGGCCCCTGCCGAGGCACACATCAAACCGGTGTAAATCACGCCGGCCGCCAATGCGGACAGCCATGCAGTGTAAAGCTTACAAGTTGAGAGATTCATGCATCACCCTCCATACAGCGAGACTGAACCGTTCAAAGCGGGCGTCGGTGTCCGTCACCTGGCCCGGGTAAGACCTGGAAAGGGGGCCTTCCCCCGGTTTTTCCGCTGTGTTCCCGCCCAGACAGAGCGTTTAGCCGCCGCGGCTACGCACCGACGATGGCAATACGGCCGACGTCGTGTGCTGAACGCACCGCACGCCAGCAGCAGCGCCAGAGTGGCCGGCTCGGGAATCGCCACCCCCGCCAGCGCCTCATCGAACGCCACATCAGGCCCGACGCCGTAGCCCCAGTTGTCACCGAGGATCTGCAGGTCAGCCAGGTTG
>CAYYGM010000073.1:0-20890 GCA_964471555.1 uncultured Phycisphaeraceae bacterium | reverse complement strand
GGGTCACCTGCAGGCCGTCCCGCCCGAGGCGCAGTTTGTTCAAGCTGACCTGCGCGACACCAGCGCCATCGAAAAGACCCTGCGCCACCACGACATCGAGTGCGTGATGCACTTTGCTGCCCTGGCCTATGTGGGCGAATCGGTGCTGCAGCCGCTGGACTACTTCGAGAACAACGCCGGCGGATCGGCCAGCCTGCTGCGGGCCATGGATCACGTCGGCGTACGCCGCCTCGTCTTCAGCTCCACCTGCGCCACCTACGGCGAACCCTCCGCCGAGAACATCCCCATCGCTGAGACCTGCCACCAGTGGCCGATCAATCCCTACGGCTGGTCCAAGCTGTTCGTCGAACGCATGCTCCGCGACTACGCTCGCAGCAACGACAAGTTCGGCTTCGCCGCCCTGCGCTACTTCAACGTGGCCGGCTGCGCTTCCGACGGCTCACTGGGCGAAGACCATCACCCCGAAACGCACCTGATCCCGGTCTTGATCAACGTCGCCCTGGGCAAACTCCCCGTGGCGGTGATCTTCGGCGACGACTACCCCACGCCCGACGGCACCTGCATCCGCGATTACCTGCACGTCGAAGATTTGGCCGACGCTCACATCACGGTGATGGAAGCCCTCAACAAAGGCGATCAGCGCTTCTACAACCTCGGCACCGGCAACGGCGCCAGCGTGCGCCAGGTGGTTGATGCCGTGCGAGCCGTGACCGGCCACCCGATCCCCGTGGACATCGGCCCCCGCCGCGAAGGCGACCCGCCCATGCTGTACGCCAACCCCAGCAAGATCAAAGACGAACTCGGTTGGGAAGCCCAGCGCAAGGACATCCAGCAAATGGTGAGCGATGCGTGGCGCTGGTTCGAGAAGCACCCGCAGGGGTACAAGTGATCGTCCATTTAGCCCCCGGTGAATACACCGGGGGCACGCCCAAAGATCATTGACGATGTAAGAGAACCCCCGGTGTATTCACCGGGGGCTAAATGTGGCGCGTCAGTGATATCTGTCCATGCGGATCTTGCCGGGGAAGCTCCAGAGGGGGGTGGTGCGCAGGAGCAGGAAGCCGACGGGGGCGGCGGCGACGGCGGTGTAGAGCAGGTGGAGGAAGGCCTGCACGAGGGCTTCGTCGGCAGCCAGGGCGATCGGTTCGCCGGTGAGGAAGGACAGGCCGCGCAGTTTGAGGATAGCGAGCATGGTCAGATGGATGAACAGGCCGACAGCGAAGCTGAGGACGCTGAGGGCCAGGACGGATTCGCGGAAGACCAGGCCGCGCAGTTGCAGGATGGCGTAAGCGCCGACCAGGTAGCCGAGGGCGGCCGGCCCGAGGATGGTGTTGCCGTCGGTGGTGTAGGGGCCGACCAGATCGGTCAGCACGCCCAGCACGAGGAAGGCCCAGATGACGGTGCGGGGCGGGGCCAGCATGCCGATGTAAACCGCCAGGATCAGCAGGAAACTGGGGGCGACGCCGTAGCCCTGCAGCAGCGTCCACGACCCGGTGTCCAGGGCGTAGGCCAGGTAGGCGGCGAGTGAGAAGATCAGCCAGTTCATGGGAGGAGTTTATGGTTTTTGGTTGTTGGTTTGTGGTTCATGGTTCCTGATTCCAACAGCCACCTCGCAATTGAAAAACCAACAACCATCAACCAACAACCGCAATCCACATTCATTCTTCCACCAGCACCGTGACGCGGCGCAGGTGTTGGGGTTGGAAGCTGGGACGCACGATCAACTGTTTGAAGGAGTAGGGATCCATCGGGTCGTCGTTGACGCTGGTGACCTGGCCGATGAAGCAGCCCTGGGCCTTGGGCAGCCAGCCTTCGTCAGCGAGCAGGGCGTAATCGCCGACCTGGGCGGGGGTGGCGATGGGCATCTTGTTCTGGATGAAGGCCTTGAGGTCATCATCCCATTCGAGCCAGACGCCACTGCCGGGTCGCAGCTCACCGCTGCCGTCGTTGGGCATCAGGCGGGCCAGCAGCTTGGTGCCGTGAGTGGTGATGGGCTGCACCTGGCTGGTCATGGGATCAGCCGAGGTGACTTCGCCGACCAGGTGATAGTCGAAGACGACGATGTCGCCGGCGGCGATGTGCTGGCGTGAGCCGTGGTCGATGCGCAGCAGGGGCGAGTTCGGCGGGCCGGTGACCGCGGTGACGCGGGCGTCGACCAGCACCAGCGGGGCCTGCTCGCCCACGATGTCGCGCACGCGGCGAAGCTGGCGATTCTCGCGCTGCAGGCTCTCGACTTTCAGTTCCAACTGGGCGATGTAGCGCAGGATCTGGCCGGGGTCGGCCGGCTCATGGGGTTGCTGCGGCGGCTGGGAAATTTCGGGCCGCATGGCGACGCCCAGGTTGTGCAGGGGCGCGCGGATGGGGGTGGCGAAGGTTTCGGCAATGCTGCGCAGGGGCCCGGCCAGCAAGGTGGCGCGATGACCGGGCATGAAGCTGCTGACCAGCAGCAGCAGGATCACCAGGGCCAGGATGCGTCGGGGTGTGAAGAAGCGCATGGGAATTTTAGATTTTAGAATTCAGATTTTAGATTGGCTGACATCGTGACCATCCGTGCACAGTGTATCCCGCATGGCCAACGCGGGTTCAAATCTAAAATCTAAATTCAAAAATCTAAAATTAAGAATCCCCTCCGCCTCACATCTCGTCCATGTCCGATTCCATGGTGGCTTTCCAGTCTTCGAGATGTTCGAGGTAGATGGCGGTGCCGCGGGCGACGCAGGTCAGGGGATCTTCGGCCACGCGGACGTCGAGGCCGGTGGCGTTGGAGATCACGGTGTCGATGCCGCGCAGCAGTGCGCCGCCGCCGGCCAGCACGACGCCGTTGTCCACCAGGTCGGCCGCCAACTCAGGCTCGGTGCGCTCCAGCGTGCGGGTGACCGTTTCGATGATCGCACCCAGCGGTTCCTGCAAGGCCTCACGGATTTCCTCGGAGGTAATGACGGTTTTCCGGGGGAGGCCGGAGATCATGTCGCGGCCGCGCACTTCCATGGTGCGTTCTTCGCCGGCAGGGGCGGCCGAGCCGATCTCGATCTTGATGCGTTCGGCGGTCTGCTCGCCGATCATCAGGTTGTAGGCCTTTTTCATGTGGTTGATGATCGACTCGTCCATGTCGTCGCCGGCCACGCGCACCGATTCGCATTGGGCGATGTCAGCCAGGGACATGATGGCGACTTCCGTCGTGCCGCCGCCGATGTCGACGATCATGGATGCGGTGGCTTCGACGATCGGCAATTGGGCGCCGATGCCCGCAGCCATGGGCTCTTCCACCAGATAGACGCGGCGAGCGCCGGCACGCTCAGCGCTATCGAGCACCGCCCGCTTCTCGACGGCGGTGATGCCCGACGGCACGGCGATGACCACGCGCGGCTTGACGAAGGGGCGGTTGCCGTTGACCTTGCGGATGAAGTAGCCGAGCATGGCCTCGGTGATTTCAAAGTCGCTGATGACGCCGTCCTTCAGGGGACGAATCGCCGTGATACTTCCGGGGGTCTTGCCGAGCATCTCCTTGGCGACCCAGCCCACGGCGTTGCCGTTGTTCATCACCTTGTTGGTGCCTTTCCACACGGCCACCACGGACGGCTCGTTGAGCACGATGCCTTCGCCGCGCACGCACACCAGGGTGTTGCACGTACCCAGGTCGATACCCATGTCGACGCTGAACCAGCTTAGGAGACTATCGAGGATCAAGTGAGGCCCTCTGATTGCGGAAAGCAGGCGACATTGTAACGACCGGCCGCGACGATGTTGAACGGACCCCGCGCGCCGACGAACGAGCCGCCATTTTTCCAGATGATCGGCGATCCGGGCCGGCGGAGCATAGTTTTATGGGAGCTAAAGTCGGAATCCGGTGGTGGGTGGGCATCCGGGCCTTGGCAGAGCCTCTGACCGCGGCGTGCGGCATTCCACAGGCGGCGTGCGGCAGAAAGACGGGAATGCCCCCGGTCAATTTCAGAGCCGCAGCAGGCTGCGCAGCAGGTCAGCCGAGACGGTCAGCGAAAAGGGGCTGGCGTCCGGGCCGAACACGGCCGGGGTGCTGATGAACCAGACGACCACGATGCCGCAGATCAGCGCCAGCAGCGCAACCAGGGCCAGAATGGTGTAGATGTTGTTGCCAGGCGACTGGGCCATGGATCAGCACTCCGTACAAGGCTCAAGTTCAGCCGCGGCGCTTGTTGCGGCGGCAGGTGTTCAAGGCGAAACGATCGGCCGCTCAATAGGGGCCGGTGACCACGGCGTCGGCAGCCTGCACGGGGGCCTTGCTCAGGACCATGCGGCCGGCCGAGGCATTGGCGTCGACGCTGTCGATCACCAGCTTGCCCAGGTAGGTGTCACCGCGGTGGACCATGAATTCCATGCCCTTGGCCACGCCGTCGTTGGCGCCGACGTTGACGGCCACCAAGGTGGTCGAGGTGGTGTTGTCAACCTGGGTGATGGCGCCGGCGATCTGGGTGGTCGGTACAACCTTGGCCGGGCCCTCGGCCACGGCGGTGGTGTCGGCAATGTTGTTGGCAGCCAGCAGCTTACGCAGGGCGTCGACCTTGCCGTTGGCGTCGGCCAGTTCCTCGGCGTACCAACGCATCTTGCGGTCGAGGCTGTCGCTGGTGCTGGTCAGTTCGTTGACCATGTCGGTCAGCTCGACGTTCTTGGTGCGCAGGTCCACTTCGTTGCTGCGCGAGGTCTTCAGTTCGCCGATGAGCGCTTCACGCAGCACGGCATCCTGCTGAGCGGCAGCGGTCAGACGAGCGATGGCCTGCTCGGTCTTCTCGTTGCGGGCCTTCTCGGCCTGAATCTGGCTCTCGGCGGCGCGCTGGGCGGTCATGGCGGCGTTCAGGTCGCTGTTGAGCGCACTGATCTGAGCCTGCAGGCCGGCAATGGTTTCCGCCTGCTTGGCCTGCACGGCAGTGACTTCCGCCTGGGCGGAGGCTGCCTTGGCCTGGGCGGCGCCCAGTTGCGATTGAGCAGTCTTCAGCTTGTCGTTCAACTGCGTGTGCTTGGAGCTGTAGGCCACAAACATGCCCAGTTCGAGCACGGAAAGAATGGTCACCAGCACAACCAGGGCTTTGGTCAACGGGCTCAAGGTTAATCCTCTCGAAAGGGCGGCAAACGGGCGTGACGATTCCAACGTAACCTACGCCCATCGCGCAGGTTCCAACGGCCAACATGATGCCGCTTCCTCGTCTGCTTGTCAACCGGGGTGAACCGCAGTCGCCTGGGATTGCGACCCTGCCGCCAGCACCCCGGCCGCCGCCGACAGACTCACCCGCGGGTCCGGGTCATCCAGCAGCCCGATAAGCGCGGCCGTGGCCTGCGTGTCCTGGAACTGGGCCTGCACGGCAGGGGGGTCGCTGGGCAGCAATTGCGGGCGAATGCGGGCTCGGGCCTGCTCCACGGCTCCCAGGGTGACGGCTGCCTGGTTGCGCAGGGCCGGCTCGGTCATGGCCACCGCCGAGAGCACCGTGGGCAGGCTGTCCAGCACGCTCTTGACCACCACGGCTCGCCCGTAGCGGGCCAAAACCGTCGCGGCGCCCAGACGCAGTTCCAGCACTTCCTGCGGATCGTTGTAGATCGCCAGCAAGGCATCCTCCATCTGCGACACATCGCCAAGTTCGCCCAGCATGCCCACGCTCACCATCCGCATCTCCGGGAAGCTGGAGTAAACCGCAGCCCGCACCGCATCCATCACCTGCATCTGGCCCAGGCGGACTCGGGCCTCGGCGATCTGCAGGCGGGTCAGATCCTGCCGCACCGGCGAAGCTTGCGTCAACGGCGTGCGGGCGGCGTACTCCAGCATGGGATCGGCAGATGGATCGCCCATCAAGCCCAGCAGCATGGCGGTGTTGGCCCGCACGTCAGCGCGATTCATCATCAGCAGTCTGCTCATCGGTGAGATATCGATGGAGGAACCACACTCATGAGCGGCGAAACAGGCCGCGGCCCGCACCGAGGGATCGGGATCATTCAGCAACGCTTCAACTGCCGTGCGATGCGTGGCGGCGTGCAGCTTGCCGATGGTCACCAGGGCGGTGAAACGCACCACCGCGTGATCATCCTTGAGGCCCAACTCCGCCAGCGGCAGCACGCGCTGCGGCCATTGACCCAATGCTTCAATCGCGTTGGCCCGCAGATAGGGATCCTGTCCCCGGGCGGCGGCCATCACCAGTTTCAAGGCTTTGTCCTGGTTGGCGGCCAGCATCTGGTCGGCGGTGGGTAGTGCGGAGTTCTGCGCCGCGGCGTGGCCTGCGATCGTCAGGCACAGCAGGGCGATCAGGTACAAGGGCAGGTGCTTGCATGATTTCATGGCATGGGCTCCTATCGGATTGGCGGAGAACAGCGGTTGTTGGTCTGTGGTTGTTGGTTTGAAGCTACTGCGATGCCTGCCGGATTAACCAACAACCAACAACCATCAACCCCAAACTCTCTTCATCTGCGGTTCATTATTTGATCTTCCGGGGGCGGAAAAAACCGCCGACGATCAGGGCGGCGGTCAGCGCGGCCAGGCAGGCCACCGGCAACGTTCCGACTCTGCCATAGACGCTGATGCGCGGGTCGAGGTTCAGATTTTTCGACGCCACACCCGCCTGCTCCGCAGGAATGATCGGCCCGATGCGGCCCACCGAATCAATGAACGCGCTGATGCCCGTGTTCACCGAGCGTGCGGTGGGCAGGCGATTCTCAATGCTGCGAAAGACCGCGATCTGAAGGTGCTGCTGACGCATGCCGCCACCGATGTACCAGGCGCTGTTGGTCAGGTTGAGGATGGCATCAGCGCGCTTGCTGCCCTGCTCGTCGTAAACCAGATTCCTCACCACGCGACCCACCGCGTCCTCGTAGCAGATCGGCGTCACCACCCGCAGCGTGCCCCCCGACGCAACGGGCAACTCGAACACCGTCTGCTTGCGGCCGGCGTGGATGGTGTAGTCGAAGTCGTAGGGACTGATGTATTTGAGGAAAAGCGCCTTGAGCCAGTTGATGCTCCTGACGATGGGCAGATACTCGCCGAAGGGCACCAGGTGCTGCTTGTCGTAGCGAGTCTGGGAGAGCTGGCCGTCGGCGTAAAAGAGAAACGCACTGTTGGCGCGGAAAGTGGGATAGCCCTCGGCGTCCGGATCGCTCCACGCTTCGGCGCCCACCAGCAGGGGCGTTTGCAACTGGCGGGCGAGATCCGCGATGCGCGCGTGATACGCAGCCGGCCGCGCCCACACGGCCACCGCTTCACTGTTCAGCGCCGACGGGGCCATCGTCTCGGGCCAGACGATCAGGTCCGGCTTGGGATCGGCGGCCGCGGCCTGTCTGGTCAGATCGACCATCGCGGCAAAGTCCTGCTCATCCTGATCGGCGTCGCGACGGATCTTGTTGTCCTGCGGCACATTGGTCTGCACCACCGCCACCACGCCCCCGGAAGTGCCCCCGCCCCCGGAAGAAGAAGTTGAAGAGTCACCGGCGTTGAGTGGTTGATTGATGCGGGTGTGGCCGTAGATCAGGGCGGCGGTCAGCGTGCCGGCCCACAGCAGCAGGGCTACGCGAATGGTTTTGCGAATTCGCCGCCAGCCGTGCTGTCCCGGGCGCATCAGCGGGCGCGTCAGCAGGTCGCAGAGCAAACCGCTGCTCATGGCCACGATGAAGCCGACGGTGTGTTCGCCGAACAGGTCGGCGCTCTGCACGATCCAACCCGCGCCGCTGCCGGCCGTGTAAGGGGCCTGCGTGTGGGCCAGGCTCAGCCAGGAAAACCCGCCCATGGGAAACATCCCGCGCAGGTATTCCATGCTGATCCAGACCATGGGCAGGGTCATGGTCATGGCGCTGCGGTAGTGCTGCTGAATCCACCACAGCGACCAGGCTGCGACCGCTGCGTACGCGCCCAGCACCAGGCCGATGCCCAGCGGCGCCAGCACGTGGACGCCGGTGACCCAGCGCACCATGAACATCCACCACAGGCAGAAGACCGCGAAGGTGCACAGGGCCAGGCGTCGCCCGCGTCCGCTGCGCGCGGCCAGCACGCCGAAGGGCGTCAACGCGACGTAGGCCAGCGGCCACCAGCCGACCGGGGGAAAGCTCAGCGTCAGCATTAACGCGCACAGCAGCAGATGAACCACGTGGGCTCGATAGGAATGCACACCGAGCATCGGCTGAACATGGCGCGGCGGAGGCGACATGCCGGGTAGTGTAAACCAAGCCCGTCCCCGGCGGCGGATGCCGGGGTTCGTTCGTGTGTCGAATCCTTGTCGCGAGTCGTTGGGTGCCACTGTCGGGTGCGGCAGTGCCTGCTTCCCTGCACGGCCGACGCGCGGCCGTGGCACCCGCTACCGCAAAAGGGGATGCCCTTTAGGCGTCCTTCGACTCCTGAGCTTCCATGGCTTCCATGGCTTCTTCTTCCTCGGCATGACCCCAGATGGTCAGCTCCGGCGGCACCGGCTTCCTGGAGGGAATCAGCAAGCCCAGGAAATAGGCGACCACGAACAGCAGCAGGTTGCCCAGGATCGAGGCATAGTAGAGGTCGAACGGCACCTGCATGGATTCGGGCAGCTTCTTGGAAAACGTGCACCAGGCGGAGAAGATCAGGGCGAAGATGATGCCGATGCCGACCGACCAGGCATTGGCCCGCATGGTCAGGAAGCCCAGCAGGAAGACGGCGATGATGCCGGACTGGATAATGTTGTTGACGATCAGCAGCGTGTCATTGAGGGTCATGGTGTCGGCTTTGAGCAACGCCCAGGCCCCCAGCATCATGATGACCGCGGACAAGCCGGTCAGAATCCAACCGACCATCAGATAATGTTTGTCGGTCTGGTTTTTGACCATTTGCCGCTTGTAGATGTCGGTGGTCACCACGCTGGCAAAGGCATTCATGCAGGACGAGAGCGTGGACATGGCCGCCGCCGCGACACCCGCCACGACGATGCCGACGATGCCCACGGGCACCTGCGTGGTCAGGAAGTAGGGCAGGATGTCCTCAGCCTTGCGGCCGCCGGTCCCCAGGCGGATCGCTTCGGCGGTGGCGTCGGGAAACTGTTTATAGAAGACGTACATGCAGGTGCCCATGAACATGAAGAGCGTCCAGATGGGAATGCTCATGCCGGCACAGACCCAGATGCTCTTGCGGGCCTCACGGGCGGACTTGGCGGCAATGTAGCGCTGGACCGTCTGCTGGTTGGTGATGTAATCGCCCAGCCAGCCGAAGACGCCGACGATGAACATCATGCTGATGCATTTTTCGTAGAGCGTGGGGCCCATGGGCATCGGCTCGAGTTGGCCGGTGGCTGTGTTGAGATCGGCAAAGGAGATCTTGTTGTCCGCCCAGGCGGTACGAAACACTTCCAACAGGCCGCCGTCGATTTTAATCAGCAGGATGACCAGGATTGCAAATCCGCCACCCAGCAGCACAATGGTCTGGATCGCATCGGTCCAGATCACCGCGTTGAGACCGCCCACCACGGTGTACAGGGCGGTGATCACCCCTGCGATAAAAATGCACATGGAGGGGTCCATGCCGGTGATCAATTGGATCACAATCGAGAGCAGGTACAGCACGGCGCTGAGGCGGATCAGCATGACGACCGCATAGGTGCAGGCGGCATAAAACCGCACCCAGGGTCCGAAGCGCGTTTCCAGATATTCATACGCGCTGGTCACCTTGGAGCGCCGGTACAGCGGCACGAAGTAGTAGCCGGCAAACAACACCGAAAACGGCAGCACCAGCGACGGGATGTAACGGAACCAGGATGTCTTGTAGGTGTCGGCCGGGTGGGCGACGAAGGTGACCGAACTGATCACCGCGCCGACCAGGCTCAGTCCCAGCAGGATGCCGCCGTGGCTGCGGCCGCCGGCGAAATATTCTTCCGTGCTTTTGTTGCGCTTGGCGAAGTAAACGCCGATGCCCGCCATGCCCAACAGGTAGACGATGATGATGAATTGGTCGAGCCAGCTCAGAGTCACGTGCGTCTCCTAATTGATGGGCACTATCGGAATACGGTGTCCGTTGCTTGCCGGGGCCTGATGTCGAAGCGTTGAAGCGGTGGGGGAGGAGTATATGGGAAGATTTGCGATGGGCCAAGCCCGTTTTCAATCGGCATGGATCTTGACCGCTTATCGGTGATGCAGTAAGACCCGTTGTTTTGTGCTGCTGACGCTGGAATCGCACTAAATGGCTATTGGGAGACGCGACATGATAGTGGCCGACACGCAATGGAAACAGGCTTCAATGCCTCCCGGCTGCACGCGCAGGGCGTTTTTCAAGACGATGGGCGCGGCCGGGGCTGCGGTTCTGCTGAAAGAGGCGGCTTATGCGCAGTCTTCCGCCGCAGCGCCGACCACGCAGGAAAAAACGCCGCAACCTGGCAAAGCGGAGGACGGCAAGGTCTGGTACGACGCCCGTGACCTGGGCGTGCGCGGCCGCGGTTTCGATGACACCGAAACTTTTTACGACCGCCTGCCGGCCCGGGCCAGGGGCGTGGTCACCGATGCCGTGTGGTCGCTCTCGCACGACACGGCCGGCATGCACGTGCAGTTCGACACCGACGCCACCAGTCTCGAAGCACGCTTCTCACCACGCGATGAAGCGCTGGCCATGAACCACATGCCCGCCACCGGCGTCAGCGGCGTGGACCTTTACGTGTACGACGAGGATCAGAAACGCTGGCGCTGGGCTGGTCTTGATCGCAAGGGTCTTGCATACCCCAAGGCCAACTATCACCTGTTCGCCAATCGCCCGGCACAGATGCGACGTTTCATGCTCTATCTGCCGCTCTACAACGGGCTCAACCAACTCGAGATCGGCGTACCCCAAGAAGCGACGCTCAACAAGGTCGCGCCCGGCCCCGATCTGCCGCTGTGCTTCTACGGCACGTCCATCACCCAGGGCGGTTGCGCCTCTCGCCCCGGCATGGCCTATCCGGCCATCATCTCGCGCCGCCTCAACCTGCCGCACTTCAACTTCGGCTTCTCCGGCAACGGCCGCATGCACCTGGAAATGGCTCAGTTCCTGGCTGAATTGAACGTGTCGATCTACATCCTCGATTCGCTGCCCAACATGGTGGCCGCCGATATCACCGAGCGCTATGCCGCTTTCGTGGACATTCTCCGCCAGGCTCATCCCGACACGCCCATCGTGCTGGTCGAGTCGATCCACTATCAGAACGAGCATCTGCTGCCCAACAGCCGTCGCACCTTCGACAGCAATGCCGCCCTGCGCGTCGAGTATCAGAAGATGCTCGACAAGGGTGTGACCGGATTATCATGGGTCAGCGGTGAAGACCTGCTGGGCCACGATGACGAAGCGACCGTTGACGGCACTCATGCCACGGACCTGGGCTTCATGCGCATCAGCGATGTGTTGACCCCGCACGTCGCCGGACGGCTGGGCCGCAGTTTGTCTTGACGTGCTTGCTGTCGCACCGCCGCCGCGCCCTGCGGAGTCTGCGACGAAGGGCCGGATCGAAATCCACGGATGCCCGCTCGTTTCGCTTTACCGATCCGCCTTTACGCAAAATGGTGTGGACGCGCTGGTTGCCTTGCAGTCCAATGTCTCCATGGGACATTCATCACGGGAGCAACCATGATTATTCTGCGCGCTCGACGTTTCACAGCGATGCTGATCAGTCTGTGGACGTTGTGTCTGTTGACAGCCGAAGCGCCCGGGGCCCGGGCCCGGGAGCCGATGTTGTTCGGCGGTTGCGGCGGGGCGTATTTCCTGGCTGAGCCGGGCACGCTGGTGATCGACCTGGTCAAGCGCGATCGCAATGAAGTTGAACAGCCGACTGTGCTGCGCGCCGTGCTGGTGGGGCCGGACCGTCAGCCGGTGGCGCAAGTCGAGATTCCCGATGATCGCCGGCCCGTTGGTTCCGGCCTCGGCCCGCCCCGGCAGGCGCGGCTCACCGCCAAGGTCCAGCGCCAAGGCGTGTATGCCCTGATCGTCACCATCACCAACGATCGCTACGGCGAGCATGCCGTCTGGGGTCTGACCACCAATTGCCCGCACTATCTGCTGGAAACCGATCGCGGACACAAGAATCTCATCCATCAGGAGCCGCTGGTCCTGGACAACCCGGATCGGCCGGGCGACGTTTGCTTCCTGCCCGGTGCCGGGGCGGTGAAGATCGAGGTCGCCGATCTGCCCGACGACGTGACGCAACTGTCGTTGTTCGACGCATCGGGCAAGCTGCTGACGCAACTACCGGTGACCGGCGGCAGCAGCGCGCAAACGCTCGCTGCCGACACCCCGCGCGATGGCACACCCTGGCGCTTGCACCTGCCCCGGGCCAAAGGCGTGGTGCAGATCGACGGCCTGACCCGCTGGCAGTCGAGCGATCCCGCGGCTGACATGTGCCTGTGGACGCCCGAAGTCGCTGCATGGTTCGACCTGTCCGACAACTGCTGGTTAGTGACGCCTTATCACCAGACCATCTACGATCTGCCCGGCAAGCAGATCACCGCAACTTTCCGTTTCCACAATCACGCACCGCAGCAGCGCACCATCAACCTGAAGCTGGAGTCCGACGATTCATCCATTGCCGATGCGCAGCTTTCCGCCGAGCAGGTGACGCTGCCCGCCGATGCCGACGCGGAAGTGACCGTGACCTGTCCCGTTCCCTCCGCCAAACAGAAGCGATTCGCCATTCATCTGCTGGCTTCACCCGCCACCGATTCAGACTTT
Source organism: uncultured Phycisphaeraceae bacterium (assembly GCA_964471555.1). GTDB lineage: Bacteria > Planctomycetota > Phycisphaerae > Phycisphaerales > Phycisphaeraceae > JADLFV01. The sequence continues at coordinate 8,241 of CAYYGM010000073.1, read as the reverse complement.
TCAACCTACGCCACGTTGAACCTGATCGCCGGCCGCGCCCCCGCTGAAAAACCGCTCAAGATGCCCATCGTGCTCCATCCTTACCAGCACGAGAACGCCCAGTTCGGCTATCGCCCGCAATATCCCAGCGATTGGGAGATGTACTTCGATCTGAACAATCGTCCCATGACCCGCACCGGCACCGGCTTTGCGGTCCTGCGCGACGACGGCTGGACCACCAGCACGTTTCCCCAATCGGTTCGTCTGGCTGACAACGGCGCTCCAGCCTCCGACCGCAGCTTTGCCGTCAATCGCTCCACCACCAAGATCGCATTCGACCGCGACAACGACATCTACCTGCTGGACAACAGCGATCACAAGGCCACGCTGCTGCACTCGGGCGACGGCGGCCTCACCTTCACCGCCTACGACCTGGGGCAGTCCGGTGCGCTCGACATCGAGCAGTTCACCGGCCACAACGTGCCCGACGGTCCGCCCCCGATGCTGCGCTCGATCTCCACGCAAGCCCGCGATCCCGATCACTTCTGGCGCAGCGTCAGCAGCCTGGAATTGATCCTGGCTGAAAAGCACGACGGCAAGCTGCGGATCGACAAGCCCATCCTGATCGCGGAGGATTCCCTGGGCCTCGGTTCACACTCCGGCCTTGCCACTTCCGTGGTCTCGCACGGCTCGAAGGTCCACGTCATCTGGGGCGTCGCCACCGATCCCAACGCCCCCGGCCCGGGCGTGCCCACCTACGTGGTGACCTACGACCGTGAAAAACAACAATTCGACGGCAAGCCCGTGCTCATCGGTTACGGCGCTCCGCCCAACGACGGCCACAACCGCCCCTGCATCCTCATCGACAGCAAAGGCTACCTGCACGCCATGACCGGCACGCACAACGCGCCCTTCCAATACGCCCGCTCATTGCAACCCAACACCGCGCACGGCGGCTGGACCGAGGCCCAATCGCTGGGCGAGGGACTCAGGCAGACTTACGTGGGCCTGGTGTGCGGCACGAATGACACCTTGCACCTGGTGTACCGTCTGTGGTGTGACGATCAGAAGCCGTACCCGCAGGCAGTCTTTGCCCAGTTGACACACCAGCGCAAACCATCGGGCAAGCCATGGGAGCCGCCGCGACCGTTGGTTATTCCGCCGTTTTCTGAATACAGCGTTTTCTACCATCGACTGAACATCGACCGGGACGGCCGAATATTCATCTGTTACGACTACTGGAGCACGTTCTGGTTCTACCGCAACGATCAGCCGGACAATCACCGGGCCACGATTTTCTCATCCGACGGCGGGCGAAGCTGGAAGTTGGCCTGCGATGACGACCTGATCGAGTAGGGCGAAACTCATTTTCGCCAATTCCCGCGGCCGCACGTGGTTTCGCGCAGCGTGCGGCGATGATCATTCGTTGCCTTCACCCGGCGGCCTGATGGCGGTACACTGCACAGACTCATATGCGCCCCCAGGGAGAGTCCGCAATGAATATCAGCAATTACCTCGCGTTGGTTTCTCTGATCACCTTGTCACTCATCACGGCCGCGTCCGGTGTGGAGCAGACCGAGGTCGTGCCGCTGATCGGCGGTTGCGGTGGGGCATATTTCCTGGCGGAACCGGGCGAGCTGGTGGTGGATGTCTTCAAGCGCGACCGTAACACCACGGACAATCCTTCGATTCTGCAGGCGGTGCTCGTGGGGCCGGACCGCCGAATTCTCGCCACGGCTCAGATCGGCGATGACCAGCGCGACAAAGATTCCGGCATGGGACCGCTGCTTAAGGCCCGTTTAACCGCACAGGTTGAGCGCCAGGGAATCTACGTTCTGAACGTCACCTATGCTGAGGACCGCTACGGCGATCGGGCTGTGTGGGGCTTGACCACCAACTGCCCGCGCTACCTGATCGAATCCGATCGTGGTCACCGCGACCGTCGCCATGAGGAGCCGATCGTGCTGGCCTTCGGCGATCAAGCGGGCGAGGTCTGCTTTCATCCTCAGGCCGGCCCGATCAGGATCGACGTCAGCGATCTGCTGCCGGATGTCGAAAACCTGATCCTCTATGACGCCGCAGGCCAAACGCTGGTCGAGTTGCCGGTCACTGATGGCAAAACCTCCGTCACCATCGGCCCCGGCGTGCCGCGCGATGCCACCTTCTGGCGTCTGCATCTGCCTCGGGCCAAGGGCGTGGTCGAAATCGACGGCCTCACCCGCTGGGAAGCCGACGATCCCAACGCCGACCAATGTTTGTGGACGCCCGACGCCTCCACCTGGTTTGACCTTCCCTCGCTTCATTGGCTCATCACCCCTTACCATCGCGTGCTCTATCGCCCGGCCGGCGACGAGGTGACTACCACGTTTGATATCTATAACCATGCTGACGAAACGCACATCATTGACCTGGTTGCTGAGGCTGACAGTGATATCAACGCGCAGGTGACACCCGCGCAGGTGGAGTTGGCTCCTTACCAAAGCACACAGGTCACCGTGACTTGCCCCGCACCGGATGCAGACGGCAAGTCTCAGGACATCCACATTCGCGCTATATCCCTGAAAAACCCGAAGTTTTCCACTTATGCCACGCTGACCGCCGCAGCCGGGCAGGCCCCTGCCAATCGCCCGTTGGAACTGCCGCTGAGGTTGTTGCCTTATCAGCACGAGAATCAACTGCTTGGATATGAGCCGGACTATCCCAACGATTGGGAGATGTACTTTGATTTGAAGAATCGGCCGATGATGCGGAGCAACCGTGATGTGCTGGCTCTGCGTGACGGCGTTTGGACCACGCTGGTCTTGCGCGAAACGGCCCAGGGCAAAGATGATCGCGGATTTCCAAAGCTGCGTGGGATCAGCAAGATCGCCTTTGACCGCGACAACGACATCTACATCGCGGATCAGGACGCAGGCAAGACGCTGCTGTGGTACTCCAGCAATGATGGAAAGACTTTTGAATGCTACGACCTGGGCCCGCTCGGCCAGGTGGACATCGAGCATTTCACCGGCCACAACATGCCCGACGGCCCGCCGCCGGTCTTGCGCTCGATTCTCACCGAAAAAGATGAGACACACTTCTGGCGCAGTCTCAGCCGTCTGGAGATGTTCCTGCCGCGTAAGCAGGATGGGCGCCTGGTGATCGGCGAACCGATCCTGGTTGCCGAAGGCACGCTGGGTGTCGGTGCACATTCCGGCATCCCGGCGGCGGTGGTGTCGCGCGGGTCAAAGATCCACCTGATCTGGGGCGTGGCCACCGATCCCGACAAGCCCGGTCCCGGCGTGCCGACGTACGTAGCCACCTATGACCGCGACAAGCAGCAGTTTGAAGGTGAGCCAGCACTCATCGGTTATGGTGAGCCGCCCAACGACGTCCACAATCGACCCAGCATCACCATCGACAGCCAAGGCTACCTGCACGCCCTGACCGGCACGCACAGCAAGACGTTCTACTACGCGCGCTCCTTGCAGCCCAACACCGCGGCCGCCGGCTGGACAGAGGCAGAGCCCGTTGCCGATGGTCTGCGTCAGACCTACATTGGCCTGGTCTGCGATCAGAACGACATGCTGCACCTGGTCTATCGCTTGTGGGCGAACAATCAGGCGCGATCACAGCCCGGTTACCACGCGGAGCTTGAGTATCAGCGCAAGAAGCCGGGCCAGCCCTGGGAAGCGCCGCGGGCATTGGTAATCTCGCCGCTCGATGATTACAGCATCTTCTATCATCGTCTCGGCATCGATCGCCAGGGTCGGCTGTTCCTGTCCTACGACAACTGGTCCACCTACTGGTTCTACCGCAACGATCATCGCGGTTCACGGCGGGCCATGATGATGTCGTCCGACGGCGGCGATACCTGGAAAATGGTCGATGGCGCGGATCTTCGCCCCTAGCGACGGCGCCGTTCAATCCAACACCCTGTCAATCCACGTCTTACGATCACGCCTTGCCTGCGGCCGGTTGCAGTGCTTTAATGGATGATCATTTAGCGCGTTGAATTCGTTCTAATCTAGAGCTATGTTCATGTCCAGGGCAGACTTACAAGCCCATGGGCGGCATGACCCTGTGGGAGCGTGGTGTCCCCAATACGGAGATGCGGATGCACATCCACTGCCCCTTCTGCAACTTCGATATCGAGGTCAAGGCCGGGCCGGGATCGTATCAACCACACTGTCCGCAGTGCCGCAAGCAGTTCGTGCTGGTGGTGCCGCGGCAGCAGGGCGCCAAGGCGGTGGCCGCCAAAACCGTCGAGGAGCTGCGGGCGCGTGTGGGCACGTCCGCGACCCACGTGAGCACTTCGACGCCCCATGCGAGCACTTCAGCGAACAGTGACAAACAACCACCTCCCGCACCGCCGCGCTCAGCCATCAACACGCAAGCCACGATGACCGGCACCGGCAGTTCTGCTGCGGCCAGCGGGTCCGGCTATTCCTCCAGCCGTGTTTCTCCGACGTTGACCGGCGCCGGCCAGGTGGGCGAGTTGACCATGAGTCGGCTCGACGGTTACGAGTTGACTCGCATGCTCGGCCGCGGCGCCATGGGCTGCGTTTATCTGGCCCGGCAGGTGTCGCTCGATCGCATGGTCGCGGTCAAGACCATCGATCCGCGGCTGTCGCGCGATCCAGCCTTTCTCAGTCGCTTCGTGCGCGAGGCTTATGCCGTGGCCCAGCTCTCGCATCACAATGTGGTGCAGATTCACGACATCGGCCAGGCCGATGAGACGCACTATTTCAGCATGGAATACGTGGCCGGCCGCTCCCTGGCTGATGTGGTCAAAGCTCACGGCAGTCTCGATCCGGAAGAAGCCGCCACCTACATCCTGCACGCAGCCCGCGGCCTTAAGTTCGCCCACGATCACCAGATGGTCCACCGCGATGTCAAACCCTCCAACCTGCTGCTGAACGATCAGGGGCTGGTGAAGGTCGCTGACCTGGGCCTTGTCAAAACGCCCGGCGGCAAGGAACCCGAGCCTGCCGCACGTTCCGGTTCTGCATCCTCCGCAGGCTCTTCCGCTTCCACCGACACCAGTGCCGGCGGCGCCATCGGCACACCGGCATACATGTCGCCCGAACAGGCCCGCGATCCCGCATCCGTCGATGCCCGTGCTGATATCTATTCCCTCGGCGCAACCTTTTATCATCTGCTCACCGGACGCCCGCCCTTCGAAGGCGAAACCACCCAGATCGTGATTCATCAGCACGCCACCGCGGCGCTCGTCCCGCCCGAGCGGCTGGTCTCGCGCGTGCCACAGGCCCTATCAGTGATGGTCCAGAAGATGCTGGCCAAGAAGCCCGAGGACCGTTACCAGGACATGGGCGAAGTGGTCGCTGCCTTGGAAGGACACCTCGGCATCGAGGCCGGCCCCTTCACGCCGCGCCGCGAGCATGCTTCTGCCCTCGAACTGGCTGTAGCCTCCTTCAACAAGGCGCCGGCTGCGCGCTGGCGATCGGCCTTGATTCTGGCGGGAAATCTGCTTGTTTTACTGGCGGTGGTGATCGGAGCCTTCCGCGGCAACCTGAGCCTGATCGGGGCGGCGGTGGGGCTGTGGGTCAGCAGTGTCGTCACCTATCAATTGATCGGCGGCCTGTTCACGCGCAGCATTCTCATTCGCCGGGCCAGACAATATGTGTTCTCGCTTTCGTTCAAGCATTGGTTGATGCTCCTCGGCGGCAGTGCGGTGATCATCGCCATGCTGCTGGCCCTTGGATTGCTCTGGCTGTACGTCGGCACGTTGATCGTCGGCGTGTGCCTGGCGGCAGGATTCTACTTCGGCATCGACAAGTGGATGAGCAGCCAGCGTCAGCCGCATGTGGAAGGCATTCGCCGCATGTTGAAGGACATGCGCCTGCGCGGCCTGGAAGAAGAAGCCCTGCGCCGCTTTGTCTGTCGCTATGCCGGCAAGTATTGGGAGGCGTTCTACGAAGCACTTTTCGGCTACGAAGCCAAGATGGAAGCCCGCCGCCATTGGGGCCACGATCTGGATGGTCGGCCGCGCCCGCGCTATGCCGGCTGGCGTGATGGACTGATCGAGTGGTTTGAGTTGCACCTGCGCCAGCGCGAGGAAGCCCGTCAGCGTCACTACCTGCAGCGGGTCGAGCTGCGCCGTCTTCAGGCTGAGGGTGTCAGCGATCTGCAGGCTGCCGCCGAAGCGCGTCGCGCTGTCAGCGATCTGATCACCAATCCCCCTCGACCTCGCCCCCGGAAGGTTGAAAAGACGCAGGCGGCAGAGCCGAACCTCTCAGCGGCGCAGGCGTTCAGTGAAGAAGCACCGCCGGAGGAAACTCACAAGCTCAAGGCGGTTCCGCTGTCCACGCGGCTGTTGATCTGGCTGTTCGGTGCCCGTGGTCGTTTCGTGGCCGGTGTTGTCCTGTTGGCGGTCTTTGCACTATGGGCCAAGCAGAGCCCCTCTGTGATCCGTGTTTTGCCGGAGAAGGGACACTATCTGTCTCAACTGCGCAATTACCTGTTGCGCGTTGAGAATGTTCCGCCGCTGTCCATTCCGCCTGTTCCGCAGCCGATCTGGCAGGTGCTCTGCTCACCCACCGCGGCTGTGGCCGGGCTCATCCTGCTGGCGTCGGTCATCTTCCGTGGGCGACGCATGACCATCTTCCTCCTGCCGGTCATCATTCTGCTGCTGCGCGCCCCCTTCATGGCTTCCGAGGGCGGCATCATCTTGACACCCCGCGAATGGACCATCGCCATCGCACTGGCTTTTACATTGCCCGCTTTATTCTTCGGGCGCAGCGAATATGACTGATCGCCGTCGATTATTCATCCATGAACATTGATGCCACACAACCCGTTCTCGAACTGCGCGACGCTGAAGGACAGGTCGAACACAGACCCATCCTCGCTTCACGCCTGGTGCTGGGCCGGCTGGAGACGGCGGATGTCTGCCTGGCCGACCCCCTGGCCTCGCGGGCCCATGCCGAGCTGTTCCAGGATGACGACGGCGATTGGCGCTTGCGCGATCTGGACAGCCACAACGGCACCTGGGTCGGTGGAGCGCGCATCAAGGAATGCAAAATCTATTTTGGCGATTCGTTCACCATTGGCAATATCGCCATCAGGCTGTTACCCGGCGAACATGATGATAAGAATGACGAAAAAGATCACAAGCCGTGGATGACACTGACCCGGCCGCACGGCGAGTGGTTCACGTCACTGCATGAAGGGCCGCCACCGCGCGTACGCAGCGATCACCTGTCCATGGTCGCGCAGGCCGGCGTTCGCTTGCTGACCATTGATGATCCCGATCAGCGGCTGGCTGCCCTTTGCCGGTTGATGCTTCAGGAGCCATTGCCCGGCCGATCTGCGGTGGTCCTGCGCATCAAGCCGGACGCCATGCCGCTGCGTCTCTGCCCCGTGCAGCAGCGCGAAGCAGACGACGCACCCCCACACATCTCGCGCACTTTGCTGGAAGCGGTGTTCCAGCGTCGCCAGGCGTTGATGGCCTCCAATGCCCCGTCGAGCCAGGACGCCATTGAACTGTCGATCGCCACCGAGCAACTGACCATGACCGCGGCCGCGTGTCCGCTATCCGACGATGCCGGGGAACAGATGGATGTGCTTTACGTCACATTGCCGCCGGGATATGCCGGCACCGAGTGGTTAGCGCTGATCGTATTGGCCGTCGAGCAGCACCGTCACGCCCAGATCGCATGGGCCCATCGCCGCGAAGCCGAGCGCATGGCAGCGATCGAGCGCGAGTTGGAGGAGGCCCGTCGTTTGCAGATGCAGCTCGTGCCGGAGTTGCGCACGGACCTGGGGCTCGACTTCGCCATTTGCTTCGAGCCTTGCCTGGCTGTTGGCGGCGATTACGTTGACATCCTGCCGCGCGGTGACGGCCGCGTTCTGGTGACCGTGGCTGATGTGTGCGGGAAGGGCATTCGTGCTGCGCTGACGACTTCCAGCCTGCACACCATGGTGCACAGCGGCGTCAAATTCGGCTTTCCCCTGCCGCAATTGATGACTAATCTGAATGAATACCTGCTGGACATGCTCCAGCAAGGCACGTTCGTCACCATGATCGCACTGGAGATTGATCCGGCCAGCGGCCAGATCAGTTCCGTTAATGCGGGCCACCCGGCAGCGGTCGTGCTCGATGGTCGTGGCAGCTTCCATACGCTGGAGGAGGCGCAATACTTCCCGCTCGGCATCGACAAGCAGGAATTCACCGCGAGCATAGCCCAACTATTGCCGGGCCAGACGTTGGCCTTATTCTCCGACGGCCTCAGTGAATTGCCTGTGAATGAAGGCAGACTG
>CAYYGM010000072.1:0-20954 GCA_964471555.1 uncultured Phycisphaeraceae bacterium | reverse complement strand
CGTCGCCTACCGGCTCTACGGGGCCTTACCGACGCTGGCCTTCCTGTTGTGTCGCTTCGCTGCGCGCGTGGCGGGTCTGGGCCGATCGGGTCCGTCACGGCGCGGCGGGCGTTTGAGGATTTCACCTGCGTGGTGATTCGTCCGATATGAATGGCATGTCCTACTACAAGCCCGGCCACGAACCATCCTGGCGCAAGCTGCTGGGACAATGGTTGCTGATCGGCACGGTGTTCGCCGCGGCGGCAGCGTGGGCGGGATTCGAAGGCAAGATCACCTGGACGGCGGCCGGCTGGTGGATCGCAGCGTCGCCGTTCGTCAGCTTTCCACTGGCCCTGGCCATCAACTTCTTCGACGGCTCCGGCGACCTGGGCGCGGACTGAGCCATCCATCGCCTTGGCCGGCCACAGCCGGCGAGCGACGTCTCGCCGGGCTTCCGCCCGCGTCGCAAGCACGACAATTTGTTGGCAAAACACCTCCAATTCCCCGAGATATTCGAAAAATCCACCCCAACTCGGATCAAGGGCCTACAATGCATCTGATCAGGCAAACTCACCGTCGCACGCGCGGCAGCACTTTTCACTCACCGCAGAAAGGCAACACCATGGCACAGGCCGCCAAGGGCGATACCGTCAAGGTTCACTACACCGGCAAGCTGGCTGACGGCTCGGTCTTCGACAGTTCGCAGCAGCGCGGGCCCCTGGAGTTCACGCTCGGCCAGGGCCAACTGCTGTCCGGCTTCGAGCAGGCGGTCGAAGGCATGCAGGTCGGCCAGAGCACCACAGCCCAGATCGCAGCGGCCGACGCGTACGGCGAGCGCGATGAGCAACAGGTGATCCAGGTTCCGCGCCAGCAGTTGCCGCAGAATCTCAACCCCGAAGTCGGCCAGCGCCTGCGCATGCAGGGGCAGAACGGCCAGGACCTGGTGGTCAACGTCACCGCGGTCGACGATGCCGCCATCACCCTCGACGCCAATCATCCGCTGGCCGGCCAGGATCTGACCTTCGAGATCGAACTGGTCGAGATCAGTGCCGCAGGCAAATAGCGATTTCTGATTGAGGATACAGGATTGTCGATTTGCAATTTCGCAGCCTCTGCCGCGGTTGAGTCCCTGCGATTGACGACCGGCGATCCACGGTCAGGCCATTATTAGTTTTCTAGAAAACTAATAATAGATCCGCGAGGGGATGGTGCGAGGGGATGGTGCGAGGGGATGACTGGAGATGAGCCGCGCGGGCGATCGCAGATCGAAAAATCACATTGAAAAGCCAACATCATACAATCGCAATTTCCCCAGAATTCCGGCGGGTTTTGGCTGTTTTCCCAACACCAGCGCAGTGAAGCTCAGGCTTGTCTGAGCAGATGACAGGTGCGCAGGGCGCGCTGGAGCATGGCGACGGGTGGGACGGCGGCGAGACGGTCGAAGGCGGCTTCGACATCCTTCTGCAGCAGTGTGAAGACCGATGCTCCGCAGACCAGCATGAAGACCCCCGTGCCCAGGATCAATTGCACGATCGGACCGGCCCCGGCACGAGCGAGGCCGAACACGCCGGCGGAGGTGATCAGACAGGAGGCCAGGCCCACAGCCAGTTGCTCGCGCATGACGGACCAGACGTGTCGCCAACCGCCGCCCAGCGTGCGGATGGACATGCGATACTCAAACGGCTCGAAGCAGAAGTAGAACAGCCCCACCGCAACCGATGTGCCGACGAATTCATAGTGCCAGGTGGCGGGGACGACCAGCGCGAAGAACAGGAACATGGCCATGATCGACTGCCGCAGGAAGCCGGCGAATCGGCGTTGCGCGGTGAACACCGCACCACCGGTCGCGCCCAGGACCCGGTTCAACATGCCCAGGCTGAGGATCTGGAACGGCAAAATGGCCGGCTGCCAGCGCTCGGAGAAAAGCACCTCGAACAGCGGACGGGCCAGGGCCACCTGATAGAAAATCATCGGCACGTAGAACAGGTTGACCAGGCGGATGGCGGTCTGGCTGCCTTCGAGCATCTTGCGCGGATGATCGGTCACCCGGCTCAAGGGCGACAGCAGCACGGCTGAGAAGTTGACCACCACCAGTTGGGTGAACTGCGTCGCGTAGTTGAACGCAAAGAAATACCAACCGACGACCTGATCGCCGAGCTGCCCGGGGAACATCAGTCCCAGCACGATGTAATCGCCCTGGCTGATGAGGATGAAGAGTGTGTTGGCGGCCGTGAGCGTGAAGCCGGACGGCAACAGGTAGCGCCAGCGACGCCATTGCAGACTGGCCCGCAGCGGCACGGGCGCCACCCACCACAGGACGCCGGTGAGCGCCACGCGACCGATGAGGATGGGCCAGATCAGGCTGAACGAGCTCTGGTCCAGCCAGGCCAGGATGACCATGGACACGTTCTGCAGCAGCATGGCAGCGCCGGAGAACACCGCCAGCCCGCGATAGCGCATGTCCGCCAGCAGTCGGGCCTGGGGCACCAGTCCCACCGCGGTGCAGACCTGGGATGCAGCCAGAATCAGCAGCAGGTCGTACACCCGCGGCGAGTCATAGAACACCGCGGCCGGCCCGGCCAGCAGGAGCATGGTCAGACCCCCCAGCGCCCCCAGCAGCAGCGACATCCAGAAAGCGGCGTTGGCCCAGACCTTGATCTGGCGATGGCGCTGAATCAACTGCTGCGACAGGCCCCACTGCTGAATGACGCCGACCAGCACATACACTGCCATCGCCATGCTGAAGCGGCCGAACTGTTCGGGACACACCAGCCAGGAGACGATCAACTGACAGACGAATGCCAGCACCTTGCTGCCGAGGTTCAGGCCGAGCAACCAACCGAAGCCGTGCGCCGTGGCATCGCCCAACCTGATTTTGGGTGCAACGGGCGCGCGCATCGCCTTGTTGAAGAGTATGGTTGCCACAGAATATAACCGTGATTCCCCTCACCCTGGAGCGGGTGCTTGTGCCGCAATTCTACCACAGGATTTTCAAAAAGGAATGGACTGCGCCGCTGATTTGAAGGCGGGTTCGGCCGGTTCTACAGCCCTGCCGCCTTGCGCAGCTTGCCCAGCTCGACCGGGGTCAGGCGACGCCATTCGCCGACGGCCAGGCCCTTGAGTTGCAAGGGCCCCACCGCCACACGATGCAGGCGGCGGACTTTGAAACCCAACCGGGCCAGCATGCGGCGGATCTCGCGGTTGCGCCCTTCGCGCAGCGTGATGGAAAGTTCGGTGCCGTCGCCGCGCGTGCGATCGGTGAAGCGGCGCAGCACGCGCACCTGTTCGGCGGCGGCTTTGACGGCCGTGCGCGGTTTACCGCCTGCGGCTGCGCGTTTCTTACTTCCGGGGGGGGCCAGGTACAAGCCGCGGCGGAGTTTCTCCACGGCGTCATCGCTGATGCGCCCGCGCACACTCACCCGGTAGCGCTTGGGCACTTCGTAACTGGGATGCGTCAGGTGTTGAGCCAGCTCGCCGTCGTCGGTCAGCAGAATGAGCCCGGTGCTGTCAGCATCGAGGCGGCCGACGGGAAACAATCGCTTCTCCAACTGGATCAGATCGAGCACGGTCTTGCGCTGCTGCGGATCGCTGGCGGTGCAGATCACATGGCGCGGCTTGTACAGCATGACGGTGGTGTGTGTCTGTTTGCGCGGGCGATCTGTTTTCTTGTCGCCGGGTGGCTGGCTGATGACAAGGCCGTCGACTTCGACCACATCGCTGTCGGGATCGATGAACACGGGCAGTTGCGTGACGCGCTGACCGTTGACAAAGACGTGCCCCTCTTCGATCAACTGTTCGCACTTGCGGCGGGAAGCGACGCCGGCCGCGGCCAACAATTTCTGCAGGCGCTGGCCGGGGGATGGTGATGAACTTTTGCGTACTGCGGTCAAGGCTGAGCATCCTGGGGTAATTTCAAGGCGGCACGGTTCGTTTCCAACCAGGCGCGCACTGATTGGGCCATGTCGGGATCGCCGCGGGCTTCGGCAGCTTCGATGGCGCGGTGGGCACAGTCTACCGATTCTTCGATGTTACCCAGGGCAGCCTTGGCCACGGCCATGTTGGCCCAGGCGGCCGCGTTCTGCGGATCCAGGCGCAGCGCCTGCTCGTACTGTTCGGCTGCATCCTGCCAGCGACGCAGCGCGGTGAACACGACGCCCAGGTTGCTGTGGGCATCGGGATCGCTGTCATTCAATTCCACCGAGCGGCGACTGTGCGGCAAAGCCTGATCGGCCTGCCCGGCTGAAAGGAGGGCTAAACCAAGGTTTTTTTCGATGCGGGCCGAGTCGGGATCGAGCTTCAGCGCGTGCTCCAGATGTTCGATCGATTCGTTCAGTCGGCCCTCGTTCATCAACTCGACACCGCGATTGTTCAGTGCGAAAACGCAATCAGGATTCTTCGCCAGCGTCGCCCGATTGATCGTCGGCTCATCGCGATAGATGCCGCACTGGGCCCGGGTCAGCGCACCCAGCAGCGCACACGTGCCCACCGCCAGCACCAGCGCGGGCATCGCTGCCTGCCTGTGCAAGCGCTGCCAGCCGACCGCCAGCAAAGTGATCGGCGCCGCGATGGCCATGTACTGGTAGTGATCCGCCACCAGCGTGTACTTCATGAACCCCACATCCGCAAAGCCCATCACCGGCACCAGGGCCAACACAAAATATCCCCACGCCAGCAGCCACGGCCGCGCCCAGGTTTTGCGATAGCGCCAAAGCAATGCCGTCAACGCCATGCACCCGATCAACGGCAGCCACCATTGCAACTTCCCCGCCGCGATGTCCCACTTGGGATAGATGAAGATCAGGTCAATCGGCAGCAGCGCTTTGTAGAGATAGAACCACACCACCGCTGCCGCCCCCAGCACGCGCTGGAGCATGCTCACATCACGGATCACGATCGGTTTGCCGTGCTTCTGGAACCACACGTTGACCAATCCCAACACCAGCGCGATGGCGAAGAAGGCGGCCGTGCGCAGCAGCAGGCGGCGGTCCAACTTGTTCTGCCACCACGCCAGCAGCAGCAGGATCAGCGGCAACGTGACCGCGGAACCTTTGCTCAGCATCGCCAGCAGGAAGCCGAGCACGCTCAGGATGTACCAGCGGTCGTAGCCGCGACTGCGCAGCCAGCACATGATCGACAAGAGAAAAAACACCATGGCCAGCAGCGTTTTGCGTTGCGAGATCCACGCCACCGCCTCCACGTTCACCGGATGCAGCGCAAACAGAAGTCCTGCCGGCAGCGCCCCCGGAATCGCCAACTGCCGCAGCAACAGGTACAGCAACAGCGATGCTGCGATGTGCAGCAGCAGGTTGGTCACGTGATAGCCCAGCGGGTTCATGCCCCACAGCCGCCACTCGATCCAGAAGCTGGTCTGGCTGATCGGCCAGTAGTCCTGGGCCTCGGTGGTCAGCCACGTGCGCGACAAGCCGTCGGAGGCGCGGATCAAGGCATTGTGCGTCAGCAGGTCTTCGTCATCAACCAGGAAGTTGCCGTGCATGGCGGGCAGATAGGCGATCACCGCCAGCACGGGGATCAGCAGGGGTGCCAATCGTCGCAGCTTGTTCATGGTCCGGCACCCGAGTCTTTGTCACCAGGCGACAGCAGCTTGCCCAGGCGTTCTGCCAGGGCCGTGTCACCCTGGGCCCGTGCCAGTTCGTAAGCCTTGCGGGCCGCGGCGAGCGCATCGTCCATGCGGTCCAGGTTCACGTATGCCTGGGCCAGATTGACCCAGGCTTGCGTCACCTGCGGGTCTTTTGCGATGGCGCGTTGATAGTAGGTGATCGCCTGCTCATCATGCCCGAGGCGCACCAGGGCCATGCCCATGTTGATGTTGGCATCGACGTCGTCGCTCTTCATGCGCAGCACGATTTGCAGGTGTTCGATCGCCTGCTCGGTCTGGCCCAGGTGCAGCAGGCGCACGGCCATGTTGTAGTTGGCATCGACGTTGTAGGGGTCCAGACGCAGGGCCTGATCGTAGTGGGCGATCGCTTCATCGGGCTTGCCGAGCTTGGCCAATGCAGCGCCCCAGTTGCTTTCAGCCAGGGCCAGCGTGGGCTCGTTCTGCAGGGCGACACGATATTGCTCGATGGCCTGGTCGTAGCGGCCCTGGTCAGCCAGCAGCGAGCCGAGGTTGTTGTGGGCCATGGCGAAATTGGGATTGATCTGCAGGGCCTGCTCGAACATCTCGCGGGCTTTGCGCTGGTCGCCGCGATCCTGCCAGATGGCGCCGAGGTTGTTGCAGGCCACGTCGTTGTCGGGCTGATGCTGGATCAGATCCTGCCACAGCAGCACCGGATCGCGATACATGGCCAGCCGATGCAGGTTGACCAGGGCCAGCACGAGCACGAGCAGCAAACCCATCGCCCCGACGGACGCCAGTTTCAGATTGATGCGCCGCAGCAGTTGATAGCCGGCCACCACCAGCAGGGCCGCGATCGCCGCCAGCGGCAGGTACATGCGACGTTCGGCCGCCGCCTCGGTGATGATCGGCACCAGCGACGTCGGCGCCAGGATCATCAGCATCCACGCGGCGACAAACCCCACCGTCCAGCGCCGCCACAAACCCACAGCCGCCACGCCGATCAGCAGCAGCACCGCGCCGCTGTACACGATCACCGGCAACACGCCGCTGAGATACACCGCCTTGTAATGCAGCAGCAGCGGCCAGGGCCAGACCACCAGCTTCAGGTACATCAGCAGCACCCGGCACTGGCTCAGCCACCAATCGATGATCGGCACGTTCAATCCGAAACCCGCGGAGATGGAGCGCGGCCCACCGATGTTCAACGCCAGCAACACCAGCCACCCCGCCCCCACCGCCACGTACAGCGGCCAACTGTTGCGCATCTGTTTCCAGCTTGCGCCCATGAACGTCCGCTGATACAGCAATACCGCCAGCGGCGCGCTGACCATCACTTCCTTGCACATCATGCCCGCGGCGCACGCCAACGCCGCCGCGATCAGCCATCCCCATTTCGCTACCGATTTACCCGACGCCTGGATTTGTTCGGGTGCCACGGCCGCGTGCCGGCCGTGCGGATCATCGGGCACACCCGCACGCGGGTGTGGCACCCGTATGTCACAATCTTCCGCCTGCCAGTAGCGCAGCGCCGCATAAAGCGTAGCCAGGTAGAACAACCCCATCATCAACTCGGTGCGCTGGGTGATGTAGATCACCGCCTCGCTGTTGAGCGGATGCACCGCCCAGATCAGGCCGACGATCGCCGCCAGCACGGGCCCGGCCCGGCCGAAGTTGAAGCGCGGCAGGGCCAGCGTTCGGCCCACGATCGCCCACACCAGCAGCGCACACAGCGCGTGCAGGGCCACGTTGAGCAGGTGATAGCCGAACGGATTCAGCCCGCCGAGCTGGTAGTTGATGGCCAGGGAGATATTGACCAGCGGCCGGCCCGCGGTGGGCGAATAGCGAGGCGGATGCAGCACCTGTCCGACCGCCGAGAGCTGGCGGATGGTGGGGTTGCGCAGCACGCTGTCATGGTCATCGAAGATGAAAGGGGCGTTGAGCGACCAGCCGTAAACTAACCACACGGCCGCGAGGATCAGCAGCGCGGTGATGATCCGGTGTTGCCGCTCGGGGGTGCTGGAAACGCCTTCCATAGGGTCTTTTGTACCTGTTGGGGCGGCCCTCTGGCAAACCCTGATGGTCCCCAGCGGCCGCCACTGCTATGATGCTGATACGGGGCCCAGCAGGAATCTCGCCGCCACCCGCCTTGGAGACTGACATGAAAATCGACAGACGTTTATCGATCACCCAGCGCGGCTTCACGCTCATCGAGTTGCTGGTGGTCATCAGCATCATCCTGCTGCTGATCGGCATCCTGCTGCCGGCCCTGCGCCACGCCCGCGCCACGGGCAAAGCGGCTGTCTGCCGCAGCAACCTGCACCAACTGCTGGTGGCCACCTCGGCGTATCTGAACGATCACAAGGAAATCTATCCACAACCATCCAATTCGAATGACGACATCGTTCCACTCGGCGCCACCAACGGCGACGCATTGAAGGGCGCCGCCTGCTGGTTCAATGCCCTGGACCCCTACTTGATGCAAGTGTCCAAGGATTATGCAGAAAGCGATGCAACCGAGCGAAACTACAAGGAGTTCAAGCAGGATCCGGTGTACGTGGAATCGGCATATCCTGAATACGAACGCACGTTAAAAATGAATGCATATTTCGCCGGCAACAAGGCTAAAGGTGAACCTATCTGGACCGACAATTACAAGATTCGCAAAACCTCGCAGATCGTCGTGTATGGCGATGGCCGCGGCTCGGACTGCCAGATGGGCGGCGACCTGTATACCAAGGGTCAGTACGGCGGCCAATTCGGCAAGTTTGAATTTACGCCCGGCACCGTGGGGTTGCGCCACGACAAGGGCGCCAACATCGCCTTTGCCGATCAGCACGTGTCGCAGGAGACTCAGGAATACAAAGTCAACGAGTTGGCCGGCGGCAAAACATTCCTCGCCTGGTACACCGAAGCCGAAGATGCAGCCAAGCCGAGTGAGGATCTGCAACTGTTCATCTGGGACTTCCACAGCTATCAGTAACACCCGCGAACGCCCCGATGAATCGGGGCGGCCGGGAATGCACAGATCGCTTATCGCTTGATCGCCCGCGCTTAGTCCGTGGCGGCTTCTTCCAACGCCTTGGCGAAGTCGGCCTTGGGCGTCACGCCCACGAACTTGCGCACCGGTTGGCCGGCCTTGAACAGGATCACGGTGGGGATGGCGCTGATCTGGTAGCGGATGGCGGTGTCGCGGTTGCTGTCGGTATCGACTTTGCCGATCTTGGCTTTGCCTTCGAACTGGTCGGCCAGTTGATCGATGGTGGGGGCGAGCATCTTGCAGGGCATGCACCACTCGGCCCAGAAGTCAACCAGCACGGGCAGGTCGCTGGCAAGCACCTCGGCCTCAAAGTTGTCGTCGGTGAACTGATGCACGCTCTTGCTGGCCATGGCAGTCAACTCCTGCGGGGTGGGGTGGAAAACAGAAGCGATTGTAGGCTTGGAGGCGGCAAGGGTCCAGCCGGGGGCAGCGATGAGGCCGATCGGGCCGGTTGTATCGGGGTTAATCGGCGGTTAGAAGTGCGAAAAGGGCTTGACCGGATGGCGGCTGTGGTCAATGATGTTCTAGCTGCGTTTTTTCATGGAGGAGATTGCCGCATGAGACGATGGGTTAAAGCGGTGAGTCTGTGGTGCGTGGTACTGGCTGCCGGCGCGGCCCAGGCCCTCATCGTGCATGACGGCAGTTCCTCCACCAGCAACCCCTCGGCGAACGAAGCCGCTCCTTCCGGCAACCCCATCGGCTGGGCCAACGTCGGCTGGGCCAGCTTCTTCACACCCCTCGGCTCGCCCGGCACCGCGGTCTACGTCGGCAACGGCTACGTCCTGACCGCCAACCATACCAACAGCGGCTACATCATCCTCGGCACCGACGATCCCACCGGCGGAACCACGTACAACACGCTGGCCGGCACCTCCACCCGACTACTCAACCCCAACGGCAGCAACAGCGAGCTGCGTCTGTTCCGCATCAACGATCCCGGACTGCAACGCCTGTACATCTATGACAAGACCATCACCGGCAACGAGCAGGCCATGATGATCGGCACCGGGCTGGAACGCGGCAGCGGTTATAAAAGCTACGAATTCAATTCCAGCCATCCCGGCGTCGACGGCCACGGCTACGACTGGGCTGCCACCCGCGACAAGACCTGGGCCAACAACAAGGTCAACAGCGTCAACCTCGACTACGGCGGCATCAACCTGGGCAACACCATCAGCGGTCTGTCGCCGTTCGTCGCCTTCGATGTGCTCTTCGATCAGAACGGCGACGGCCAGGCGACGGGCATGGACTCCGGCTCGGCCCTGTTCATCTATGACAATGACGACGCCCGCTGGGAACTGGCCGGCATCGCGGTCATCACCGGCACGTACCAGAATCAACCCGCCCAGACTTCCATGCTCGGCCAGAACACCATCTACATCGACCTGACCCAGTACGCCGACCAGATCAACCCCGTCACCCTGCAACCCGGCGACGCCAACGGTGACGGCCTGGTCAACCTCGCCGACCTGCAGATCCTCGGCGATCACTGGCAATCGACCTCCGCCACCTGGTACGACGCGGACTTCACCGGCGACGGCAACGTCAACCTGGCCGACCTGCAAATCCTCGGCGACAACTGGGGCTACGGCACGGGGCCAGACATCGCCTTCGATCAGGCCCTGCTCCAGGTCAGCTTCATCCCCGAGCCGACGGCCCTGATCCTGCTCAGCGCACTGGCCTGCCCCGCCCTGCTCCGCCGTCGCCGCTGATGTCGTCGAGGCGATAAAAAACCCTTTACGTTGCGATGTGGCAAATGTGCATCCCACGTTTTGTAGCGGGTGCCACGGCCGCGCGTCGGCCGTGCAGGGAATCAGGCACTGCCGCACGCGGCAGTGGCACCCGACGACACGCCGTATGATTCAGGACACGGATTTCTCCGCGTTAGCGCGATGAATCGCGGCGCTACGTACACGACTGTCGCTTGACGTACTGCTGTTGGTAGTAATCGCGGTACGCTCCGCTCTTGACCCGCCGCCACCAGTCGGGGTGCTCGACGTACCAGCGCACCGTCTGCTCCAGCGCCCCGGGCCAGGCGCTGCGCGTCGGCTTCCAACCCAGTTCATGTTCAATCTTGCGGGCATCGATGGCGTAACGGCGATCGTGGCCCAGGCGATCCTTCACCGGCTCGATGAACGAGTCATCCTTGCCCATGATCTTGAGAATGGCGTGCGTCAATTCCAGGTTGGAGCGCTCGTTGTTGCCGCCAATGTTGTACCCCCCGGAAGTGGAGGAAAAGTCCGCCTTTTCCAGGATCGTCAGCAGCGCTTCGCAATGATCCTCCACGTGCAGCCAGTCGCGCACGTTGCGGCCGTCGCCGTACAGCGGCACCTTCTTGCCTTCGATCAGGTTGGTCACGAACAGCGGAATCACCTTCTCCGGGAACTGGTAGGGGCCGAAGTTGTTGGAGCAGTTGGTGATGATGGCGGGGATGCCGAAGGTGTGCCGATAGGCCCGCACCAGCAGATCGCTGGCCGCCTTGCTGGCGGAATACGGCGACGAAGGCGCGTAAGGCGTCGTCTCGGTGAACTTGACCTGCGGCTGATCCAGCGGCAGATCGCCATAGACCTCGTCCGTGGAAACGTGCAGGAACTTCACCTTGCCCTTGAGCGCCCGCACCGCATCCAGCAATGTCTGCGTGCCCAGCACGTTGGTCACCACGAACGGCCGCCCGTCCATGATCGAACGATCCACGTGCGACTCGGCTGCCATGTGCACCACCGCATCGCAGTCAGCCACCAGCTTGTTGACCAGTTCGCGGTCGTTGATATCGCCCTTGACGAAACGGTATCTCGGATCACCTTCAATGTCGGCGAGATTTTCGAGATTGCCGGAGTAGGTCAGCACATCGAGGTTGGTGATGCGGTAGTCCGGCCGCTCGCGCAGCACAAGGCGCACAAAGTTGGACCCGATGAACCCGCAGCCGCCGGTGAGAAGTATGTGCATGGTTGTTGGTCAGTTGTTAATCGTATTGGACAGGATAACAGGATAAACAGGATTTACAGGATGAGGATTGAGAGTCATAAGGTCAGGACTTTGCGTTTTACATCGACGCGCTCGGGGCCGAAGTTGATTAACAGGCCGATGGGTTTTCTTGTGGCGGCCAGGTAGTTCACAAGCTGCACTTCATGAGCTTTGGCCAATTGATCGGTTGCTTTCAGTTCGACGATCACGGTGTCATTGACAATCAAATCCGCCACAAAATCTCCGACGCATTGCCCTTCGTAATACACCGGCACGCGATGCTGATGGACAGCGGCCAACCCCAATTTGTTCAACTCAATAGACAATGCACGTTCATAAACCGATTCGAGAAATCCACTGCCCAGCTTATTGTAAACCTCATAAGCCGCCCCGATGACCTGCCTGGTCAATTCCTCGTGTTCCATCCCCTTCTTATCCTGTCGATCCTGTTAATCCTGTTATCCCGTCCAAAACCGATTTCAGATTGACCGCCCAGTCCGGCATCGGCCCCACCACCGCCTCGGTCCTGCTCAGGTCCAGCACACTGTAGGCTGGTCTCTTGGCGGGGCGCGGGAACTGGTCGCTGGTGCAGGGTTGAATGTCGCAGGTGTGGCCGGCCAGCTCGGCGATTTTGCGGGTGAACTCGTACCAGGTGCACTGGCCGCCGTCGGTGACGTGGAAGATGCCGCTTTCGCCCTGCTGCAGCAGTTGCAGGCTGACTGCGGCCAGATGCTGGGCGCTGGTGGGTCGGCCGCGCTGGTCGTTGACGACTTTCAGCGTGTCTTTTTCCTTCGTCAGCTTGAGCATGGTCAGCACGAAGTTGTTGCCCCACGGGGCGTACAGCCAACTGGTGCGGATCAGCAGGTGATCGCAGTCGGCAACCTGCACCTGCAATTCGCCCACCGCTTTGCTGCGGCCGTAGGCGTTGATCGGATCGCGTTCGTGATCGACGGTGTAAGGCGAAGCAGCCTGGCCGTCGAAGACGTAGTCGGTCGAGTAATGGATGAGCGCCGCGCCGATGGTTTTGGCGCGGGCAGCCAGATAGCCGACGGCATCACCGTTGAGTTTGGTGGCTTCGGCTTCGTGATCTTCAGCGCCGTCCACGTTGGTCCAGCCTGTGCAGTTGATGATGGCGTCGTAACCGCTGATCGCGGCAACCTGTGTGGGGTCGGTCACGTCCAGTTCATCGATGTCCATGCCGCTGTGGGCGATCGCCTGCCGTTGCAGCAACTGACACCACGCCCGGCCGAGCATGCCGCGATGGCCCACCACCAGCACGCGATGGAGCATCCGACTCACGATGCGCTCCCCTGATAAACAAACGGCGACTTGAAATTGCGCCACGCGGTCAGCCTGGCATCCTTGGCGCTGACGACGGCTTTGTCTGGAGCGACGCCCCAGTCGATGCCCAGGTCGGGATCGCACCAGAGGACACCGCCGTCGTTTTCGGGGCTGTAATACTGGTCAACTTTGTAGAGCACTTCGCTGTCCGGCAGCAGGGTGACAAAGCCGTGGGCGAAGCCGACGGGGATGAAAAGCTGCTGCCAGTTGTCCGCATCGAGCACCGCGCGGACGTGTTTGCCGAAGGTGGGTGAACCGACGCGCAGATCGACGACGATGTCGAGGACGCGGCCGTGGATGCAGCGCACGAGCTTGGCCTGGGCCATGGGTGGCGACTGGAAGTGCAACCCGCGCACGGTGCCGACCTCGGCTGAGAGCGAGTGGTTGTCCTGCACGAAGTCGCAGTTGATGCCGGCGGTTTCGTAGGTGCGCCGGCTCCAGACTTCACTGAAGAAGCCACGCGCGTCGCCGAACTTCCGCGGCGAGATCAGCTTGAGATCCGGGATGTCGAGCGGCTGGATGTCCATGTGGTCAGGCAGTAGGGAGTAGGCAGTAGGGAATAGGGTAAGGATACGACGGCACAAGACCAACAACCAAAAACTAACAACCAACAACCGCTTACTTCAGTAAGCTCTCCAGATACTGGCCGTACTCGTTGCTCTTCATTTCGGCGGCCAGCTTCTGCAACTGGGCGTCGTCGATGAAGCGGTTGCTCCAGGCAATCTCTTCGGGGCAGGCGATCATCAGGCCCTGTCGCTGTTCGACGGTCTGCACGAAGACCTGGGCCTGCAGCAGCGACTCGTGCGTGCCGGCATCCAGCCAGGCCATGCCGCGGCCCCAGACTTCGACCTGAAGTTTCTGCTTCTGCATGTACACGCGGTTGAGGTCGGTGATCTCCAACTCGCCGCGGGCGGAGGGCTTGAGGTTCTCGGCAATGCTCACCACGTCACGGTCGTAGAAATACAAGCCGGGCACCGCGTAATGGCTGCGCGGCTTGGCGGGTTTCTCTTCGATGCTGATGGCCTTGCCGGCTTCGTCGAACTCCACCACGCCGTAGCGTTGCGGATCGCGCACGGGATAGCCGAAGATCACCGCCCCCTCGGTCAGTTGGGCGGCCTGACGAACGGTGCGGCCGAGCTGGTCGCCGTAGAAGATGTTGTCACCCAGAATCAGGCAGGTGGGCTGGCCGGCGCAAAACTGCTTGTCCAGCAGGAACGCCTGGGCCAGGCCGGCCGGGGAGGGTTGCTCGACATAGCTGAAACTCATGCCCCATTGCGAACCATCGCGCAGCAGGGCTCGGAACAGGGGCAACTGGTCGGGGGTGGCGATGATCAGCACCTCGCGGATGCCCGCTAACATGAGCACCGACAAGGGGTAATAGATCATCGGCTTGTTATAGACCGGCAGAAGCTGCTTGCTGATCGCCCGGGTGAGCGGGTACAGCCGGGTGCCGTGTCCACCAGCCAGGATGATGCCCTTCATGGGATGCCTCGCAATTCCGATAACTTACGCGGGTAACTTTGGTTAGGTTCTACGATCCATCGGCTGAAAGGCACTGGCAGTCCGCCAAAACTTGGCCGATTCGGCCGGTGGGCGTATCATAACCCTGCTTGACACCCCTGCCACCACCCGCCCTGAGGGCTGGAAGACCTCATGCAGACCCCTGCCCGCTCCAGTGACGACCTGACGAACATCACCTTCGTCGGCAGCTATCTGCCCCGGCGCTGCGGCATCGCCACCTTCAGCGCCGACCTGGCCGACGCCGTGGCCGAAGTCGATGCCGGCCTGGAGATACGTTCGGTGGCGATGAACGATCGGCCGGAAGGTTATCGGTACCCGCCCCGCGTCTGGTTCGAGATCAACCGCAACCGTCTGGGCGAGTACCGTCTGGCGGCTGAGTTCCTGAATATGTCGCACGTCGACGTAGTCAGCCTGCAGCATGAGTTCGGGCTGTTCGGCGGTGAGGCCGGGTCGCACGTGCTGGAGATGATCCGCCGCCTGCGCATGCCCGTGGTGGCCACGCTGCACACCGTGCTGCAGAAGCCCAACGACGATCAGCTCGAGGTCACCCGCTGCCTGGCGGAGGAGTGCGGCCGACTGGTGGTGATGGCCGAGCGGGCTTACGAATTTCTCACCGACATCTACAACATTCCCAAAGAAAAAATCACGCTCATCCATCACGGCATTCCCGACGTGCCGTTCGTCGATCCCAATTACTACAAGGATCAGTTCGGCGTCGAAGGCCGCAAGGTCATTCTCACCTTCGGCCTGCTCAGTCCCGGCAAGGGCATCGAGCACATGATCGCCGCCATGCCGCGTATCGCCAAGGCCCATCCCGACGTGATGTACTTCGTGCTGGGCGCCACGCACCCGGGCGTGATCGAGCACAGCGGTGAAGACTATCGCCTGGGTCTGCAGCGCCAGGCCCGCGAACTGGGCGTGGCGGAGAACGTTCGCTTCATCAACAAGTTCGTCGAGCATCAGGAGCTGGTCGAGTATCTGGGCGCCGCTGACATCTATGTCACGCCCTACCTCAACGAAGCCCAGATCACCTCCGGTACGCTCTCCTACGCGGTGGGCACCGGCAAAGCCGTGGTCTCCACGCCCTACTGGCACGCCCAGGAACTGCTGGCTGACGATCGCGGCCGACTCACGCCTTTCGGGGACGACAAAGCCCTGGCCGATGCGGTGATCGATCTGTTCACCAACGAGGTCGAGCGCCACGCCATGCGCAAGCGGGCCTATCAATTCACCCGCCAGATGCGCTGGAGACAGGTGGCGCAGCAGTACCTGGCGGTGTTCCACCAGGTGCGCCAGGAATTCATGGCCAATCCCAAGCCGGTGATCACCGACGGCAGCAACCTCGCCCTGGCTTCTGCCAGCAGCGCCGTCTATGGCACGGGTGAACTGGCGGAGGTCAAGCTCGATCACCTGATGACGCTGACCGATGACGTGGGCATTCTCAACGCCGCCTCGGCCACCATTCCCACCCGCGATGCCGGCTACACCATCGACGACAACGCGATGGCCCTGTTTGCCGTGCTGCTGGCTCACGATCACACTGACTTTTCCGCCAACGTGGAGATCGAGCGCCTGATCGCCCGTTACCTGGCCTTCATGGATCACGCCTTCGACAACGCCACCGGCCGCTTCCGCGCGCACATGCACTACGACCGCCGCTGGTCCGCCACCAAAACGCCGGAAGATGCCCACGGCCGGGCTGTCTGGGCGCTCGGTGAAGCCGTCGCTCGCTGCCATCGCCGCGGCCCGATGAGCCTGGCGGCCAAGCTCTTTCACAAAGCCTTACCCGCCTGCGAAAAGCTCGAACATCCGCACGCCCGCGCTTTCGCACTCATCGGCATCCATGCTTACCTGCGCCGCTTCTCCGGCGACTCCAGCGCCCGCCGCGTGCGCGAGCACATGGCCCAGACGCTTTACGATCAGTTCCGCGGCAATTGCAAAGATGACTGGCCGTGGATGATCGACACGCTGACATATTCCAACGCCCGCTTCCCGCATGCGTTGCTGCTCAGCGGCCGCTGGATGTTCCGCAACGAGATGATCGAGCTGGCCCTGCACAGCCTGGAATGGCTGCACCATATGCAGACCAGCCCCAACGGCTGCTTCGCACCCATCGGCACCGAAGGCTGGTTCCCGCGCGGCGGCAACCGCGCTCGCTTCGATCAGCGACCGGCCGAGGCGGCTGCCACCATCGACGCCTGCCTGGAAGCCTTCCGTGTCACCCGTGATCGCAAGTGGCTCGACCGCGCTCATCACTGTTACGACTGGTTCCTGGGCGACAACGATCTGCACGTGCCGCTGTACGACCCGACCACCGGCGGCTGCCACGACGCCCTGCAGCCGCACGGCGTCAGTGAAAGCCAGTCCGCGGAAGCCACCTGCGCTCACCTGCTGAGCCTGTTGTCGCTGCACGACCTGGCCATGGACGAAAAGCAGGCCCGGGCTGCTGAGCGCGAAAAAAAACTGCTGGCCGAGATCTCCGCCGGCGGCAGCGCGGCCAAGTCCAGGACACCGCCGCCCACCCCGCCCGCTAAACCTTCCGCGCCCATCTCGAGCACGTAAACCGACACCGAACACTCATTCGCAAACAAGGTTGACCCGTGAGCACATCCCCTACTGTCGCGTTCAACATGGCCAATCTGGTCGCATACTTCACCGACTATCGCTTCCAGTTGAAGCAATGGGGCCAGCAGCACAAGCTGACCGCGGAAAAGATGAACGCTGAGGCGTGGACGGACATGTGCGGGCAGATCCGCGCGGCTGGTTACGACGCGGTGGAAGTGTGGGTGGCCCTGATCGAGCGCTGCGGCAACGATGAGACGCTGGCCCGGACGTTGCGACGGATCCTGGCCGAGCATGGCCTGCGCCCGCTGGCACTGGGGGGCACGCTCAACGATGCAACCGCCAAGCTGTGCAATCAGTTCGGCATCCCCGCCTGCTGCGGCGGTTACTGGGGCAGTGATCATGACACCGTCGTGCGCCTCAGCCGCGCCACCGGCATCGCGTTCAACTATGAAAACCATCCTGAAACCAGCGTGCAAGCGATCCGCGAACAGGTGCGCTTCGGCGCGGATGGCCTGGCCGTCGCCGTCGACACCGGCTGGTTGGGATCGCGAGGCCTCGATGTGCCCGCAGCCGTGCGCGAACTGGGACGGTTGATTCGTCACGTGCATGTGAAAGACGTTGCTGCCCCCGGCAGCCACGAAACGGTGCGCCTGGGCGAAGGCTGCGTGGACATTCCCGGCGTGTTGCGCGAGTTGAAAGCCATCGGCTACGACGGCCCGCTGAGCTGGGAGGATGAGCCGGAGGATCGCAACCCCTTCGACATCGCAGCAGAAATGCGCGAGTATATCCTCACGCAGTGGGGGCGATCGTAAGAGAAAGTTTTATCGTATCACTCGCTGCGGATGCAGATGCGGCCGGGGGCATTGCGCTCATCGAGCGCCATGATGCCGTTGCGGATAAACTTGTTGTTGTTAGCATCTGGCGAACGCGACTATGGCCGATCTGCGCCCCGCATGCACGCTGACCGGTTCAGTCGCGATTGATCAAATCTCATCCTTGATTTCGGGAGCCAGGGATCATGATGAAAACACGGCACGCGATCTTCTGCACTGGGCTTCTGCTGCTGATCACCTCGCCGCTGCGGGCTGACGAAGCTGAAGGATTGATCGCCTACTGGAACTTCGACGCCAACGACGGCGGCGTGCTCAAGGACCAGTCCGGCCACGGCCACGACGGCAGAATCGAGGGCAACGTCACCCTGGTCCCCGGCCTCACGGGCAACGCTTACCAGTTCGACGGCAGCAAGAACACCTACGTCGTCTGCGAGCACAGCGATAATCTGGCCCTTGCCAATGCTCTGACCATCGAAGTGTGCATCAAGCGCAGCGACAGTGGCTACCGATGGGACGGCATCGTGTGCAAGGGCCAGAGCAAAGGCGGCTTCCAACTGTTTTTCGATGCCAGATCGCAATGCCCCGCCTTCTATCTGAACACCGACAGCCAAGGCTACGGCAGCGTCACCGGCTCGCCCATGCCCATGAACGAATGGATCTACCTGGCGGTGGTCTATGACGCGGCCGGTAAGTGCTTCGAGATCTATCAGAACGGCGCCTTGAAAAAGAAACAGCCCTATGAGGGCCAGATCAGCGGCTATCCGAAGCATCTGCTCATCGGCAAGTCCTCATTCAACGCCTTCAACGGCACCATCGACGAGCTGCGCATCTATGACCGCGCCCTGTCCGCCGACGAGATCAAGGCTCATAACCAGGCCTACGGCCTGGCGGACTTCAGCCCCGATCAGACGCTCATCTGCTTCGATTCACGGGACGCCCGGCTGGAGGGCGCTGACAAAGCGGTGCTGACCTTCGCCAAGACAAACGCCTTCGCCAAGACGCCGCAGGGCCAGGCGCCCGAAACGCAACTTTTCATCTATCGCTACGGCTCCTTCTACAACGACAAGGTGGGCGGCCTGCCTGAAGCCAAGCTCATTTTTCAAGGCACGCTGACCTGCGACGACCACGGCCGCTATGAGTTTGTCGATGACCATCTGACCGAGCCGATCCCCGTCACCTACTCCTATTGGCTGTCGCCGGACGGCAAGAACTTCATGTCGCCCGCCCTGCGCGTGCGCATCCGCGATCCCCAGGTCTGGTGGTCGGTGCAGCGCATCAACCAGGAAGTCGATGCCCTGGCGGAGCAGTACCCCGACCTGGTGGAAAAGAAAACCTTCGGCAAGACGGTCGAAGGCCGGGATCTGGACGGCTTGCTGATCGGCAATCGCGATCGCGCCATCGTGCTGGTGGGCACGGTGCACGCCACCGAATCCGGGCCGGAGCTGATCCTGCCGGCCCTGAAGTTGCTGCTGCATGAGCATCCCGAAGTCTTCAAGCAGGTCGGCGTGGCTGCGCTGCCCTGCGTCGGCCTGGACCGCCGGGTGCAGATCATCGAGGGGCACGCGGCCTATCTGCGCAAGAACATGCACGAGGTCGATATCAATCGCAACTTCGATGCCCGCTGGAGCGATCCCGACACCAGTGCCGCCAGTGGCTCAGACGACCCCGGCTCAGGCTATTATCGCGGACCCGCCCCGGCTTCCGAGCCCGAGACCCAGGCCCTGATCGCCCTGCTCCAGTCCGTGCATCCCGTGGCCCTCTTCTCCTGTCACAGCGTCGGCTCGCTCTGCAACGCCCAGTTCCTCTACTGCCGCGCCGCCCAGCGCGATGACAACAAAGCCTACATCAAACGCTGCGAGCAATTCGCCCGCGCCTATGCCGAAGGCATGTACGGCCCCGACTACGAACAGTACTACGGCGTGGTCAGCGGCACCTACTACGGCAGCCTGCCCACCTGGGCCTATCTGCAATACAACATCCCCGCCTACGACCTGGAGTTGGACAAGTACCAGCCGACCCGGGCGGTGGTCTATCACGACGGCATGACGCCCGCATTGATGGCTGAGTTCCAACGGCGTCACGCCCAGGGGGTGCTGCACCTGATCGAGTACCTGACGTCCACCGACGATGCCGGCGGGAAATGACCTGCGGCCGGAATGTGGTCCGACAAGTCATGCCGACAACATCCGACCGCAAGGCTTTCGCAGCCGCGAATCTGCTGTTAGCATAAAATCGCACGTGGAAGTTGGCGTCATCTTCTCCGCGGCCCGTTTCATCTGCCGCCTGTCGGCTGCCCAGCACGAGGACTCCCTCATCATGAACCGATGCATCTATCTGACAATTTTGGCCGGCGCGTTGATCCTCACCGGCTGCCAGTCATCTTCGACAACCGCCACCGGTCAACAGGACACGACGGCCGCTTCCGGGGGCGGGGGCCCCGTGCTGCGCGTGGGCACGGCTGCCTCCGCGCCGCCTATCGTGTTCCGTGACGGCAAGCAGATCAAGGGCCTGGAGATCGACCTGGCCAACGAAATCGGCGCTCGCCTGCAGCGCAAGGTGCAGATCACCAGCATGTTCTGGCCGGACCTGACCTACGAGCTGCGCAACCGGCGAATCGACGTGATCATGGCTGGGATGTCCATCACGCCGAAGCGCAAGCTGGAGGTCAGCTTCTGTCAGCCGTACCTGGCTGTGGGACAGCAGGCGATGACGCAGACCAGGGACGCCACGCGCATTCCCGACACGGCCGGCCTCAACCGCACCGGGGTCCGCATCGGCGTGGAAACCGATTCGACGGGTCAGAGCTTCGCCCGCTCCAATCTGCGCAACGCCCAGGTCATCACCTACAAAACGCTGGCCGAGGCCACCGATGCTTTGCTGCACGGCGAAATCGATGCGGTGGTGCACGATTCGCCCTCGATCAACTGGCAGGTGGCGCACGATGAGTCCGGCCTGCTGCGCCTGGTGCCGGGCCTGTTGACCAACGAATCGCTGGCCTGGGCGGTGCGCCTCGAAGACGATGCATTGCGTCAGGACCTGGACCGTGCGCTGGCTGAGATGAAAGCCGACGGCACGCTGCAGAAACTGCTGGACCGCTGGGGCGTAGGCGGCGGATAATTGAACCGCAGAGACGCAG
>CAYYGM010000071.1:0-21011 GCA_964471555.1 uncultured Phycisphaeraceae bacterium | reverse complement strand
CACGCAATCACTGAGCGTGGCGATGCCGATCGATCCGATGTAGCCCACCAGGATGCTGCTGAGCCACCCGGGCCGGGCCAGGCGGCGGTACAGGCACGTCGTGGCCAACGCACTGAGTAGCACGTGCAGTGGATGAAAGGTCCAGAACAGCCGGATCGACCCCGTCCGTTCAATGCCGCCTGCCATTAACAGCGCGGCGATGCCCACGCCGGTGAGCGTGCCGAAGGCCGTGAACGGCATGTGCCGGACAAGCTGCGTTCCCAGTCGAATCGCTTTCACGTCTTGTGCCGTCGATGGACTCACTTCAACACTCCACACCACGTACTTGACTGGAACCGGCGTAATCACAGATCAACACGCCCCGAAGGTGATCTGCTTCGTGCTGAATCACGCGCGCCATCAGACCCTCGGCGTCAAAATGCAACGGCGAGCCATCCGGGCTGCGCCCACGGATCTCCACGCGCCGTTGGCGTTCGATTTCCACAAAAACGTCCGGCAGACTCAGACACCCCTCGCTCATCCGATCGCGGTCCGGGTCGCTTGGCGCCAGTTGCGGATTGACCACACAGATCGGCCCCTGACCGACGTCCGCGACAATCAATTGAATCAGCAGGCCAACCTGTGGGGCCGCCAGCCCGATCCCCTGGTGTCGGTGCATCAGTTCCAGCATGTCACGCGCCAGGCGTTCGGTCCGACGGTCGATTCGTTTCACCGGCATAGCGATCTGGCGCAGCACCTGGTCGGGATAGAGCCGCAGTCGTAGCGGACGCCGGTTCAGGTCCGACGTGAACGGCCGGTGCCGGCGGCTGGCGGGTTGGGTTGAGCCCGGTGAATGGGGCATGATGCGTTCCTTACGGATTGACTTTCATCCGTTATCACAGCGACGTCGCCGCAGGTGACGGCGTTGTCTTCTCATTCCCCCTCCACCGCGCCCGCGGCCTTTGCCGAGTCCCTGGCCACGCGCGGTTTCGAGCATGGTTGAAGCAGCCGGCTGGTGCGAGGTTGGATTGCTCGTCTTGAATGCCTCGACCGCTTGGCGCACTATGCCGTCGCAGCCGGTTACCACGCGGATGCCCGCAGCGTCCAGCGCTTGTTGCGCATGTGGTCCGGTCGCGCCGGTCAACACCGCGGCAACGCCTCGATCGGCAAGCCAGGATGCCAGCCGGCCGCCCACGCCGCCGCCCTGCTCGATGAATGGATTCTCGACGGCTTCGTAGCTCATGTCGTCGGTTTTCACAACCAACAAGTTGGGGCAACGACCGAACCGCTGGTCAACCGGCGCATCCAGGTCTCGCCCCACACACGTCACAGCAACTTTCATCGGTTCATCTCCTTGGTCGATCGCAATGCCAGGCTGCCTTGGGAACAGCCCAGGTGATCGGCGACCAGCGCACATTTAGGGATCAACAGGAAGTACAAACAGTCTTTCTCCACACCGCTGAGTGATTCGTAATTGCCCTGACCCTTGGCAACGACCAGATCGGCTCGATCGAACGCATCCCGAAACGCCGTGGAGCATTCGTTGAGAAGGGTACCCGGTGCATCCGAGCCGTTGTCGATCACGCGGACGCGATCCGTCAGGCCGATGGTTCTGGCATCCTCCATCGTGGCGTCGTTGAGCACGGGTCTGCCGCGTACGACCACCGTCACGCGCTGCGGGCCGATCTGCTCAATCAACAGTTCGTCGAGCGCCAGTTCGCCGGCATTGTCTGCAAGAAACAACACCTGCCGGGCACGTCCGAGATCGGCCTTGAGCACGGCGGCCGCGCCGTTGAGCGACTGGTGTAGTGCCTGCTCCGTCAATTGGCTCGCCTGTTCTTCAGTGACGTCGTCGCGCACGCCGAAGTCGATGTGATTACCCGCGATCGCCAGGCGCATGGCGACGTCCAAGGGGTCGCCGGCGCTTGTGACGCGCGGCCGCAACTTGTCACGAAGCATCATGCCGTGCCGATTGAACTGTGCCTTGACCGATTGGTACGGATCGTCGTGGCCGGATATGGCGCGGATGAGGCGATGAATCTTCTGGCCCATGACTGGCGGCGATTGTCTCAGGTCGAACCCCGTGCATGCCTGGCAAACCTGCCGCAATATCTGCTCGTGAACGGCCGGATCACTGCTGACCAGCCGGGCTGCGCTCAGTGCCTGGCGGAAGAAACACGGGATACAGTCGGCAAACGTCCGCAACGCTACATCTCCGCCTTGTTGTGTGTGGCGCGATCGACTTCTGCGGCGCAGTGTTTTTCATCAATCACGCGATACAGGTTGAGATAGAATTCGAGTGTGCTTTGTCGCCCACAACGCCCGCGCGGCTGAAAGCCGAAACATCGCACCAGCCGCTGCACCCGCCGGCTTTGGGCCGATGCATCGAGTACGACCTTGAGCAGACCGCGACGACGGCAATAAGCCAGCGCCTGCTGGAGCAGATGACACGACACGGAACCATGCTGACACGATGGATCAGTATCCAATCGTACGATGTATCCGACCTGCCCTTGTTCGTGCAGTTCGAGCAGCCCCACGGTGGTTGATCCGTCGCGCGCCACCCAACGCCGCCTGCTTTCTGAACTCTCATCACCGATTTCAGATCCATTGCGGTCCTCGGCCTCTATGACCCATGGCTCACCACAAGGCGCATCAGCGGTCGGAACCGGTGGGGGGCAGCCAGGCATCAGGTAGACGGTGTCGTCGAGTCGTCCGGCCAGGTGGGCAGCCAAAACTTCATCCACCTGCCCGCGAACCCGCGACCGCACCCGCACACGGCGAGCGATGAGTAGCTGCTCCAGAACCTGCGAGATCGCTCCACAGATCAGTAACTGCACGCCCCACCCGGCCAAGGTCTCGGCCCGGTGGGTGGGGTCGGTGGCAGTCAAAGCTCGGGGGATCTGCTTGTAGATTTGCCGATCTTCCACGTCCACCAGCACAACCTGCTCGGCTACGTCAAAGACCGGTGAAACCCGCTCTTCCCAGATGGGCAAGGCAATCCGCATCAATCACCGAGAAGGCGAAGGCCGTGCCACGGATCATGTCGCGTTTTTTCGGAGGGATGAATCTGGCCGCGCCCCGAACTGTCGCATTATTGCAACAGTATAAAATTGTTACACGCGCAGTTTTGCGACTGTAATCCGCCTGCTTCCTGTCACGAGATCGAGTGGGGGCGAACAGGCTGGTCTGCGAGCCAAGGCGCTTGGCACTTACTTTGCCGTAGTCCTGGCAGGCCCATTGGCGACGCCCGAGCGTAACCGGTAGGAGGTGGACTGTGAAACCTGCGCGGCGCGTGCTGATCGTCGTGGATGAATCAGCCGCTGAACTGACCGACCGGATGGTGGCATACGTGGCTGAAATCCTCGCGCACCTGTCTGGCGTCGAGGTTTACCTGCTCGCCGTGCTGGAGTCCACGCCGCCGCAATTCCTTGAGTTCTGCAACATCGACGACATGCAGCATGCGCACGCCAACACGACGGCAGGGTCTGGCCCGTACATGGAATGGATGCGTGAAAGCATTGCTCATGCACAGCCCGCTGTCGCCAACGCCCGATTGGCCCTGGAAAAGGCTGGTATCCCCCCGACAGCCATCCACGAGCACTACGAAGCTTCCATTCACGAACGCCGCATCGCTCAACACGCGCTTGATCTGGCGCACGGTCACGGCTGTGACACACTGGTGATCAGTCGGCCACACCTGTCATGGCACAGACAACTGTTTGAACCGGACCCCGCGCGTGAACTATTGAGAAAGGGAGATCGGATCGTCATTTGGGTCGTGGAGTAACAGCCGATTGGGACTGGAAAGGAATGAACCGTGTCGCTCGTCTTCCCCCTGTTCGTGCTGATCTTTGTCATCCTGGCACTGGCTCATGGCGCGGCGTTGCTTCGCAGGCACCGGCATAGTCAATCATGATGACATGGGCCCGATCATTGCCCAAGCCATAACAAGAGCACCACACCCACGCGCGCCAGGCCGAGTCCGACCAGACCCGCCAGCATGATCCATGCCATGCAATAGTCGAGCTTGCTTTCCACGGAGACGCTCCTTGAGCAAGAATGTTTCTTGACAGGGAAGCATCAAACCGCGTGCCAGAATTTAACTCATCAACAGGCTCATGCCTCGCGCCGATGCCTGCCATCGCGAGCGGGTAGTTGGATCCCCAGGGCCCGGGCCTGACGATAAAGGGTGCTTGGATGCACGCCCAGTTCGCGCGCCGCGGCGGTGCGGTTGCCGCCGTGACGGCGGACGGTGTCAACCAGCAGCCGGCCTTCCATCTCGCGGACGGCCGATCGAGCCGAACCGGAGGCGACCGGCATCTCCGTGGTCGGACGCAGAGCCGACGGCAAGTGCCGCGTCTCGATCAACCCGCAATGGCATAAGGCAAAAGCCCGCTCGATGACGTTCTCCAGTTCGCGGATATTGCCGGGAAAGTCATGGCTCATCAGACAGGCCATCGCTTCATCGGAGACGCCATGCACGTCCTTGCCCTGGAGCCGATTGTGTTTGGCCACGAAATGGTCTACCAGAAGCGGGATATCTTCGCGACGATCGCGCAGCGGCGGCAGCTTCAGGCGAATGACGTTGATCCGGTAGTACAAATCCTCACGAAATGAGCCTTGTTTCAGCCGCTCTTCGAGGTTCCGGTTGGTCGCCGTCACGACCCGCACGTCGGCCCGAATGCTCTTGACCGACCCCAGCGGTTCATAGACTTTTTCCTGAAGAACCCGCAGTAGCCGCGCCTGCATGGCGGGCGACACATCGCCGATCTCGTCAAGAAAGATCGTCCCGCCATCAGCCAGCGCGAAGCGCCCCGGCTTGTCCCGCCGCGCATCCGTAAACGCGCCGGCCTTGTACCCGAACAACTCGCTTTCCAGCAGCGTGTCCGGCACAGCGCCGCAGTTGACCGCCACAAAGGGTTGATCCCGGCGACGCGACAGGTCATGGACCGCCCGAGCAACCAGCTCCTTGCCCGTCCCGCTGGCGCCCTCGATCAGCACGGTGCTGTTGCTCTCAGCCACCGTGGGCAGCAATTCAAAGATCTGTTGCATCGCGGCGCTCCGCCCGATGATGTCGGCGAAACTGAATCGCCGGTGCAGCTCCTTACGCAGGGCGTCAACCTCGCGCAGGTCACGGAAGGTTTCGGCCCCGCCAATGACTTGACCGTTATCGTCGTGCAGAATCGCCGTCGATATGCTGATGGGAACCCTTATACCCTCGGCAGTCAGGATGAAAATCGCTCGATTGACCAGCGGTTGGCCGGTCTCCAGCGTCTGGCGCAGAGCACAGGACTTCTCGCAGATGCTGGCACAGAAAACTTCCGAACAGCGCTGCCCGATCGCCTGTTCTCTTGGTACGCCGGTGATCCGCTCAGCCGCCCGGTTGAATGATGTGATCCGCCAGTCAAGGTCCACCGTGAACACGCCATCGCTGATCGAGTCCAGGATGGCCTGCTGCGGCGCGTTGAGGCGGGGGTTCAACATGGCTCCTCATACCAATCATAGCATCTCAGACACCATGGTTGGGTTCGGGCTCTACCTCGCCCATCGAGTCAGCGCCCGCGAAAGCGGGTGTTGGCGTTTTCTGGCAACCATCAGCGGTTTTGCTGGTTTCACTCATCTCATGGCGGGTTTCGACGGGGTCTGTCGCTGTCGCGCGCATCCCTGCTGTTGAACCGTTGAACCCGAATTTCCTATCACTGCCTTTGGGCGGATCCGGATCCGGTCGTATGATGGTGCTGAAATGCCTGGCGGCGTAAAGGTGCGGAGGTCATATGGGATTGGCCACCAATGGACGAGCGACGGGCCTCAAAAGAAAGCAGACACTTCGGTTGCTCTCTGTTCTTGCCGCAGCTTTGTTTCTGGCATCTCCGATGCATGTCAGCAAGGCACAAGAGCCGAGGCCTGCGACGGGCAATCTGAAATTGCAAGGGCAACTGAGCCTGCAGCCGATCGACCGCAGCCGGATCGTGTTTACCGTAACGCCGGACGCCACAACCACCTTGAAGCCGGGGGCGCCGCTGACGCAGACCATTCACGTGCGTCGGCAGGGCCGCTGCCTGATGATGGACTGCCAGCTCACCGGAACAGGCGGGGAGTCTTATTCCAATTCGGGCGGCAGTACATCGCCGACGTTTCACATTTTCAAAGACGGCAAAGAAATCGCTGCCGGCAAGTTCGAGTATGGCTGAGGCGGCACGTGTACGTACTCATGGCGAGTACCGATTACCACCATCGGCAACCTGAACATCGTCCCCGAGGCCGACTTCGGTGAACTGGGACTGCAGCGCGGGGAAGCGATCCCCTTCACGTGGAAGTGGTCCTATACCGCACCGGGGCTGGTCATCTGGCTGGTGCTGCTGCTTGCGATGGTGCTGCCACGTGCGAACCGTCACTGGCCCATCCTGTTGATTCTCGCGCCCGTGGTGCTTGTGTATGGGCTGCTTTTGTTGTTCGAGCAAATTGGTCTGGATTCATCGTCGGCCGCGATGCTCAGCGTGCTTTCCCAATCCACGGCCGTGGCCACAGCGGTGTGGTGGCTATTGATGCCGAGCATGCAGCCGCTTGTCGGAGCGAGCCGATTCCTCCTGGCAGGCGTGATCCTGGCAGCCGTCGCAGCGTTGGGGATACCGAGCTACAGCAGCGAGTGGTCGGGGGAAGTGGCGGTCTTGCTGGGCATGTTTGCCCTGTTCTCGCTCATTTTGATATCAGCCACTGTGATCGCTGCGAAATTCGTACGAAATCAATACCGCCCTGTTGCGCTATTCCTGTGGCTGACGCTGATGATATGGCCGCTCAGTATTCTGGGCATGCTGGTGTTGATGTTTGTGGTCGCCCTGGGGCAACAGTCACTACCAGGCTTCAGCGAAGTGCTGGTGGTGGTCTTTATCGGTGGCATTTTCTGGGGGATATGGGTGTACATGCATATCCTGCCTTTCCTGATCCTGACATTGGCGACCACCTTTTTCCGCCAGCGATTCAAGGCCTTTCTGCAACTGAGTTCGTCTCCAACGTAGCGTTGTGCAGCACCACACCGCCGGCAGGTGGAAGGCTCAGCCGATACGCCGTTGCAGTCGTGCAGCGATTCGCTCACATTCATCCGGAATTCCTCGGCGCAAGCAACGACCGCAGCGGGCCATGCCACTAGCCACACTGCGGTCGCTTAGATGTTCAGCAAAGATTGACTCGGTTCAATAGCCGGCCACCGAGCCTACTCCTGCAGGGCCGCCAATTGCGCTGAGAAGGCAGCCAGGTGGTTTTCCGAGCCGGCCAGGAGGTTGTTGTAAACGTTGGCGATGTCCGTGTGCGTGACCTGCTCCAGCAAATGGGTGAGGTCGGCGATATCCAACTCTTCGATCGCCACGCCGACTTCCAGGGCATCAGCCAGAGACTGGTTACCTTTTTCGACCAGTTGCGCGAACAGGTCGGCGAAGCCCGACTCTTCGGTGAATTCACCGATGCTCTTGCCGGCCGCAGGATCCGCCAGGCCGTACTTGTCCAGCAGGTTCTTGACCGCATCCATGTGGCGCTGTTCGGAGGCGGCGATGTTGTCGAAGATCGGCACATCCCAGACTTCACCCAGCGTCAGGTAAACATCGCGGGCCAGCTTTTCTTCCTCGCGCATTTCCAGAAGGCCGGCCTTCTCGGCCTCGCTCAGGGCTGTGCTGCTCTTGCCACCTCCGCGGCCGGCAATGGCCGGGGTGGAAGCGAGCAGGGCCAGCAGGCCGACCGCCAGCAGCGAGATCAGGGTCCGTTTCATCAAGGGGCTCCTTGCAAGAAAAAGTGTTGAGACTGTCAGGCACGCACATCAGGTGCGGCGTTGCCCCATTGACGCACCGGTGGAAAGTCGTTTATTTGACGCGGACATCGTCGGTCGCGCTGAAGCTGGTGCCGTCTTCGCAGACACCGCTGAGCGTCAAGGTGACCGCGCCCGGTTCCAGGCCCAGATCGTCAACCGCGAACTTGGCGACCAGGTGTCCCAGGTCGTCGGCGAACAGGCTGGTCGGCACGGCCCCGTCCAGGTCCACGCTCTCACCGATCACGATGGCGGCAGGGATGTTGGTGTGCACGGTGACGGTGCTGACCTTGGCCACCACAATGTTCTGAGGAGAAACCATGATGGCCGGTTCATCGCCACCGACGGCGCTGTTGGCTGACGCCATGGTGGCCATCAGCATGCCGATCATTCCG
This sequence comes from uncultured Phycisphaeraceae bacterium, assembly GCA_964471555.1. Taxonomy (GTDB): domain Bacteria; phylum Planctomycetota; class Phycisphaerae; order Phycisphaerales; family Phycisphaeraceae; genus JADLFV01. The sequence goes on along the minus strand of CAYYGM010000071.1, from coordinate 12,839 downwards.
AAAGTCACGACAACAATAAGTAATGCCTTTTTCATCACAGGTCTCCTTGCGCCATGGCGCATCTTCGGTTCCACGGTCCCGCGAACGCCGCGGGCCGATTCCGTGGGTGACTGACGCACCGAACAGACCTTGCAGGCAACCGCCTCAGTCATCCACGAGTTGAACGCCATTGTCCGCGGTCATCCTGCGGTCAACTATCGGGGTAAACCCGGGATTCGGGGTAAACCCCGATAGGTCAGCCGAACAAGCGGCTCGATAATTCAACATGGCCGGCAGGGCTGTTGGACTGACTTGCTTGATCTGGCTGGTAGTGGGGCAAGGCCATCGCATATCATGGCTCGCGCCTGGGGCGGCCATAGCGGCGGACCACGATGTGCATGAAAATGTCTGATCGTCGCAAACCAACGGAGCCATTCGTGCGCAGCGGCAGGAATCATATCGCGGCCGACTTCCAGGGGCATCGCGCGGCCGGCTTTACGCTCATCGAGGTTCTGGTCGTGCTGGCGATCGTGCTGATCCTCATGGCGATCCTGTTGCCCGCGCTGTCGATGGTGCGGCAGATGGGCATACGCACCGGTTGCCAGTCGAATCTGCACGGGATCGGTACGGCCGTCGCCGCCTACACCATGGATTACAACTTCGACATGCCCACGTACTATGCGGATTCAGCCATCATCTTCGACACCTTCCGCATCCGGACCGACGAGGGCGATCTGGTCAACCTCGGCCTGTTGCTGACCTACTTGGGCAATCCCAAGCTGTGCTACTGTCCCGGTCAGGAAGACGAGCAATCGCCGAGCATTGCCTACGATGGGCCGGAGAATCGCTGGAAGGATAACGGAGCGGGAACAGGCGGCAGCGGCAACGGCCCGGGCAAAGGCGGACCATCGAGCGGCCCGGGCGGCCGCGGACCGCGCGCGGGCGTGAACGCTTCTTACACCGTGCGCTTCCGCAATCCCGACGACGATCATGCCGCGGCCTGGAACATCATCAATCACACCAACAAGGTGATTTACTCCGACTTCATCGGCGTCGATCATTGGCCGGGCCGCGGACGCTTCGTGAATCAGATCAACAGTCCGCATCGAGGTAAAGGTTATAATCGCCTGTTCGGGGATAGTTCTGTGCTGTGGGCCGGCGCCGATCCGCTCCATGCTCAGCGTCCGCTCAACGACGTTGAGCCGTCGGCCGAGCAGTTGTACCAGTACTATCTGCTGCTGGACGTCCTGCACTGACGAGCGTCGCCACCCATGAACCAGAGCCAAGGAACCCGACGCGAGCAAGTGCCCAGCCTGCGTCATCTGATCAGCAGCACCTGGTTCGCGCCGGCGATGCTGGCCTTGCTGTTTGTCATTTTCCTGGCGGGGTTGCTTTGGCTGGTCCACAACCGATCCATGCAGGTGACGCGGGCCAATCTCGCCGGCAGCGTCAGCACGGCGCAGGAATCCATGCGTCTGCGCCTGCATGCGACGCGCGATCACCTGGTGAACATGGCCGAAGACATGGCCCGCCATACCATCACGCAGGAGCTGTTCAGCGAGCGCCTGGGCCATTACATGACCGAGCATCCCGAGCTGGTCAGCGCCATGTACGTCGATGCCGAAGGCCAAGCGCAGTGGGCGGTGCCCAAGCCGTGGGAGGAGAAGGTTCTGGGCCGCCCCTTGGCCTGCCCGCGTTCACTGGAAGTTTGCGGGCTCGCCAGGCAGTGCGGCCAGCCGGTTTACTCCGACGTGCATATCAGTTTGCAGAATGAGCCGGCCTTCGACCTGTGCGTGCCCATTCACGACGGGGAGAAAAACTACGGCGCCATCGTCGCGGTCTATTCCTGTGATCGCATGCTGCGCAACATGATCAGCCGTGACATCGTCCACGAGAATCGCGTGAGTCTGGTTGACGGCAGTCAGAACATCATCGTTACGCTCCCGGCCGTGACACAGATTGATGAGCGATTGTCCGCCATGGAAGAGCTGGATCCGCCCGGGCAGGGACTGGCGCTGCGCCTGGATCGCTACGGCAGCGGATTCTGGGGCGTGGGGATGACGCTGCTGGTGGTGCTGTGCGTGGGGCTGGCATTCGGCATGTCCTGCGGCATGTGGTCGCTGCGGCGGCAGGTGGCCCGGCGCATCGAGGCCGAGAGCCAGTTGCGCCAGGCTCACGACGGCCTCGCCGAGCGCGTACGGGAGCGCACCATCGATCTGGAAGCTGCCAACCTGCGTCTAAAGACCGAGATGAATGAACGTCGCCGCGCTGAAGAAGAATCGCGCAAGCATCAGGAAGAACTGGCTCACGTGGCGCGGGTCAGCACCATGGGGGAGATGGCTACCGGTCTGGCGCACGAACTGAACCAGCCGCTGGGCGCCATCGCCAACTTCGCTGAAGGTGGTCTTCGCCTCATGGACGCCAATAACGCGCCACCGGAATCCTTGCGTATGGCCCTGACCGAAGTCTCCGAGCAGGCCCGACGAGCAGGCAAGATCATCCATCGCATGCGATCATTTGTCGCCACCGGTGAACCGCGACGCGAACGTCTGGCACTCAAACCGCTGGCTGAAGAACTGATCGACCTGATCGCAGCCGACTGTCGCCAGGAACAGATTGATCTGCATCTGGATGTGCCCGAAGCGCTGCCCGAAGTGCTGGTCGACGGCATCCAGATCCAGCAGGTGCTGCTGAACCTGATCCGTAACGCGATCGAGGCCTTGCGGCAGTCCGCTGCCGGCCAACGCCGCATCGATGTGTCCGCCACGCCCGGCGACAACGGCATGGTCACCGTCAGCGTGGGTGATTCGGGGCCCGGCTGTCCGCCGCAGACGCTTGAGCATTTGTTCGACGCTTTTTTCACCACCAAAAAATCAGGCATCGGCATGGGCCTGTCCATCAGTCGATCCATCATCGAGGCCCATGGCGGCAGGATCTGGGCGAGCAGTCGCCAAGCGGGCGGCCTGATGGTTCAATGTACGATTCCCACCGCGGATGGAGCGCAAGATGAACCAGCTTCGTGAAAACGCATCGGCCGGCAGCCTTCCACCGACGGTCTATGTCGTTGATGACGATGACGGCATGCGGCGAGGCCTGGAGTTTCTGATCCAATCAGCGGGGTACGAAGTGGAGGTGTTCGACTCGGCTTCGGCTTTCCTCGATCAATATTCCGGGGGCGGCAACGGTTGCCTGGTGCTGGACGTGCGCATGCCGGGCATGGACGGGTTGCAGTTGTTCGATGAACTGCGCCGGCGCAATATTGCCATCCCTGTCATCTTCATCACCGCCTTCGGCAACATCGCCATGGCTGTGCGCGCGGTCAAGGCCGGGGCATTCGACTTCATCGAAAAACCCTTCGAAGGCTCAGCCCTGCTTTCTCGCATCCGCCAGTCACTGGCGCGCGGCGTGCAGTCGCAGGTCGGACCAACCGATATCAGTCAGGTCAGAACGCGACTGGAAACGCTGTCGCCGCGCGAGCGGCAGGTGATGGAACACGTGGTGGCGGGGATGCTCAACAAGCAGATCGCCGCCGAACTGAACATCAGCATCAAGACGGTGGAAACCCATCGCGCCCAGGTGATGCAGAAGATGCAGGCCCAGAGCCTGGCCGAACTGGTGCGGATGGTGATTGCGGCGGAAGCTGCTTCCTGAGGAAGATTGGCGGCAGTGGTATCAACTCTGAAGCGTGGCGCGGCCGGCCCGGGTCCGGTAGCGGCTGGGGGTCATGGCGAAACTACGGCGGAAATGCTGGGCGAAGCGTGAGCAGTCCTGATAGCCGACCTGTTGCGCGATGCGGGCCACGGATTGATCGGTGCTGACCAGCAGTTGGGCGGCCTTCTGCATGCGCAGGCGGCGGATGTAGTCGCTGATCTGCACGTTCAGCTTGACGCGAAACAACCGGGCCAGGTGCCCGGGCGTCACGTGCGCCACGTACTTGGCCAGGAAGTTGACCGTCAGCGCCTGGTGCAGGTGGAAGGCGATGTAAGCGGTGACGCGCGAGACGGCATCATCGGGCAGAGAGGCGTCGCCGGTCTGCTCCGCCAGGCGATACCACACCGCGTTCAGATGGGCGTCGGCTGCCTGCTCGGCGGCCATCGCATCGCCGTCGCAGATGGTGTCGACGATGTTGCGATGCGCTTCGTACAGCACATTCAAATCGGGCCAGCAGGTGTGCAGCGTCTGGGCGTGGAACGGTTCCTGATAGCGGCGGGTCAGTTTCCAGACTTCGACCAGGCCGTCCACATCGGCCAATTGCACGATCGCCAGATGCAGTTGCCGATCCAGCTCAAAGAAGCGGTCGTAGTCGCCGCGACGGGCCACGCTTTTCATCTGATCGAACACCTGCAGCAACGGCTCGGGGCTTTTGCCCTCGGCCACGCGCATGGCGGCGTAACGTGATGCCAGACACTCGATGGCCGCCCGCATCTGGGTGGTGGCGCGGATGGGCGTCAACTGGCTGATGGCGGTGTCGTTCATGTGAAACTCGCTGTGCTCTATGCCGAATCGCGCGCCGCGGCTGCGCGTCCTTGGGTATTGCTATGCCAAATCGCGCGCCACAATATGCCCATACGATGAACCCTCATCTTGCCGCATCCATTGGGGAAAATACATCATATCATGGGGATATGGTAAGTACCAGACCGACTTTCGATTTCAGGCGCCGTCGCGGATGCCGTTATCAAGATATGCAAAATCGAACCGTATTTGTTTCGGCCCGTTTCCCTTTCATCGCTTTATGGAGGACACACGCATGAAGATCACGATGCTCATCGCAGCGCTGTCGGCCGGGTTGTTGGCCCTGGGGGTGCAGACGTCGGTGCATGCCGGCGAGATCGCTTCGGACAGTTTTGATTCCTACTCCGGCAGCATCGGCGGCGGCAGCGGCGGGGCAGGGGCCTGGACCGGCAACTGGGTGACCGCCGGCGCCAACTCCATCGTCCAGTCATCCAACATCCTCAGTTACAGCGGCGGCGACATCAACGTCAACGGCGGAAGCCAATCGCTGCAACACTCGCTGGACAACGTCAATCCCTACGCCTCGCGCACCTTCGCCGCCCAGAGTGGAGTTTTGTATTTCTCCGTCCTGCTGCAGATGCCCACCACGGCGACCAACGAGTATCTCGGCCTGCACTTCACTGACAGCGCAACCAACCCGACGCAGGATAATTCACCTTCGCTGGAGCTTGGCATTTACGGCACGACCGGCGGCAACAGCTTCCTGCGGGCCGTCAACTACAACGCAGCCGGTGCCCGCGGCAGTAATGGAACCAACTACGAGCAATATCCCTACACCAACGGTGATACCGTCTTCGTCATCGGCCGCATCAGTGACGAGGGAGATATTAATCCTGACGCCGGCGTCTACGACCGCATCGAGCTTTTCGTCAATCCCACCACGGCTGTGCAGCCGGGCAGCGCCACGATCGCTTCCAACTGGGACACCGCGCTGACTTCGCTGGACACCGTCGCCTGGCGCCCGGCCAACTTTGCCGGTTCCGAGGCGGTCTACCTGGACGAGCTGCGCATCGGCACCGACTGGGCCTCGGTCATCTTCCATGCCGGCGACGCCAACTACGACGGCATCGTCAACCTGGCGGACCTGCAAATCCTCGGCGATAACTGGCAATCCACCACCGCCACCTGGGGCGAAGCGGACTTCACCGGCGACGGCAACGTCAACCTGGCTGACCTTCAGATCCTCGGCGACAACTGGGGCTACGGCGCAAGCCCGGACCTGGCGTTCGACGAGGCGCTGGCCCTGGTCAATGTCCCCGAGCCGAGCGGCCTCGCGCTGCTGGGCGCGATGGGTGCGTTGATTGCCGGGCGGCGAATGAAGCGATAACTCTCCAACTCCTCACGCAGGGGCTGCCTGATCGCGGTCTCTGCGCTTGGTGTGTTGCACGAAGCGGATGTTCTGCGAACACGGAGAAGCAGTTTATGAAAACTCAAAAAGGATTCACATTGATCGAATTGCCCTTCGACAGGCTCAGGGCAGTGAGGCGGAGGAAACCCGAAGGGTTTACTCTGATCGAACTGCTGGTGGTGATCTCCATCATTGCGTTGCTCATTTCCATTCTGCTGCCGGCCCTGCGGCAGGCCCGCGAGGTCAGCAGGAATCAGCAGTGTCTGAGCACGCTGCACCAGGTGGGCCTGGCGGTGGTTGCTTACACCATGGATTACGACGGCCGCTTCCCGGCGGACGTGACCGCCACCAGCATTTTCATCATGGCCGGAACGCAGGGTCATCAGGCCGGCCACATCACCAGCACGCGCGGCGCGGACAAGCGCCCGCTGAATCCTTACCTGAACGTGCCCAAGAGCAGCGATCCTGAAGCCGACGTGGTGCTGATGCGATGTCCCTTCGATCCGACGCCGGGGGGCGACGGACGGTTGGCTTGGACCGGTGGAAACAACGAATTCTACCGGCGCTTCGGAACGTCTTACATCTATAATTACTACGAACCCGGCGGCAGCGGCTCCAAGCCCACGCTCCCCGCGGTGCGCCTGTCGGAGGTCAAAAAGACCTCGTACGTCTGCGTGTTCGGTGATCCCATGATGTGGTTTACCTCTTCCCTGCCGCCCGGGGCGTACACCGGCGCCAACTGGCACTCCTACGCCCATGCCCGCTATCTGGCCAACATTCTTTTTGTGGATGGCCATGCCGCGCAGTTGGAGATCGATCCGACGCCGGGCGTGCTCGATCGCGGCAATTACACCTTCGATCCGCATTACTGAATTTGACTTGGCCGGCGCGAAGGGCGGTTCGCGTTGGGCTGGGATGACAAACAACAGCCGCCCGCATCAACCTGGATAAGTGTTACCAAGGAGTTTGTGTCATGACGGAGTTTCGTGGATTGTTTCCCCCCCTGATCACGCCGTTCGACCAGCACGGCCGCATCGATGAGCAGGCGTTGCGCGATCACATCGATTTCATGATCGACAACGGGTCGGACGGCCTGTGCGGCGGCAGCAGCACCGGTGAGTTCATGAACATGTCCCGCGAGGAATGGGAAGACGTGGTGCAGATCACCCGCCAGCAGTCGGCCGGGCGCGTGCCCATGCTGGCGGGTGGCGCCTGGATGAGCACCGCAGAGACCATCGAGCGCAGCCGCTGGGCTCAGAAGATCGGCTGCGACGGCCTGCTGGTGATCAGCCCCTGGTACCAGGTGCACACCCGGCGCGAACTTTACGCCCACTTCAAGGCCTTGCGCAAGGCGGTGGACGTGCCGATCATGATCTACAACAACCCGCCGGTGGCCGGCGTGCGCCTGGATGTAGAGCTGCTGGAGAAGATGGCCAACAACGGCATCGTGCAGTACCTCAAGGATGCCGATTCCGATCCCTACGCCATCGCACGGCTGAAGATGCGTGTGGGCGACAAGCTCAAGCTGTTCTACGGCCACGACAACAACGCCCTGGGCGCCTTCGCCTTCGGGGCCACCGGCTGGGTCAGCGGGACTTCCAACTTTGATCCCAAGCGCTGGTCCACCTTCGTGCATACCTGTATTGACGACAACGATTACGTGCTGGCCCGCCAGCAGTGGTACGAGATTCTGCCTTTCGTGGAGATCGCCACGGTGGGTCAGAATGGCGAGCGAGCGGACTGGATCGCGGTGATCAAGCGCGGATTGGAACTGCGCGGCCACAAGGTCGGCACGGTGCGCCCGCCCATGCTGCCGCTGACCGAGGATGTCGATCAGAAGCTGCAGCAGATCGTCGCGGCATTGAAGTTCGAACAGGAACCAGCCCAGGTGAAGGCTTGACCAGCGTGCGTGCATCTGTCTGTGGAATGCTGTTAGCTGCGCTGTGCGGGCTGGCAGTGGTGGCGTGGGCGGATGACGCGATCGACCTGTGGGCGGGCGGGCCGGTGCCGCAGCCGCAGGATGTGCCGCTATTGCCGAGTGTGACGCACGTCCAGGTGCACCGGGCGGTGGCGGGTGAGTATCAGTTCCTGCACGGCCCGGCCCTGGTACGTCACCGCGGCGTGTGGTTTGCGGCCTGGGCCAACAGTCCGGTCGATGAAAACAGCGCTGACGAGATCGTGCGCTGTCGCCAATCGCATGACGGCGGCTTTACCTGGCAGCAGCCGCAGGTGATCGCTCCGCACCTCGACGGCCCCGCGGCCCACACGCATGGCGTCTTTTTCGAGCATGACGATCAACTGTGGTACTTCGCCATCCGCTTCGGCGATGAACATTCGCAGACCGAAGCCTTCCGCTACCTCGATGACACGGACCAATGGGAATCGCACGGGCAACTGATCCCGCACTTCGGCCCGTTCAGTGGACCGCTGACGATCGGTGACGGCCGCTGGATCATGGGCGACAGCGCCGCTGTGGCCATCGGCAGCGGCGAAATGCCCATGACCTGGCAGGTGCATCGCATCGAGCTGCCTGGTGAGAAGCAACGGCGATTTCCCGAGACGGCCGTATGGCGGGGCGAAGCGGGCATCTACGCACTGATCCGAAATCCCCTGGAGCCGACGGGCCTGGTGTCGCTGAGCACCGATGGCGGCAGCACCTGGCCGGTGGCGAAGCTGAGCAACTTCCCGATGGCTGCTTCCAAGCCTTTCGCCGGCTCACTCAGCACAGGGCAGCATTACGTGATCGTCAACCTGGATCGGCAGCGTCACGTGCTGGCGATTGCGGTGACGCGCCCGCATGAGGATGGCTTCGTGCGCCTGTGGGCGATCCGCAGCGGTGAGCCGCGACAGCCGTTGTATCCCGGGTATGCCAAGAGTCCGCAATGGTCGTATCCTTCGGCGGTGGAAGCGGAAGACGGCTTGCGCGTGATCTACTCCGTCGGTAAGGAAGATTGCGAGATGGCGATCATTCCGCTGGACGCATTGAAGGTGTTGGATTGAGCAGGGAGGTACGCATGAAGAGGTTCTGTTTGCTATTGCTGTTGGCCGCGACGTTGTGTGTTGTAGCTCAGGGACAGGAGACGTGCACGCTGTGGACGGGGCCGGCGTTGCCACGGGTGTTGGATCTGCCGTTCGTGGATGTGGTGACGCACGTGCAGGTTTGCAACGCGGTCGAGGGCGAGTTCCAGTTCTTGCACGGCCCGGCCATCATCGCCCATCACGGCGTGCTCTACGCCTGCTGGGGCAACAGCCCGATCGATGAGAACAGCAGCCAGGAAACGATCCGCGGGGCAAGCTCAACCGACGGCGGACTCACGTGGTCGAAGCCATTCTTCATCGGTGACGACCTGCCCGGCGATCTGGCTCGCAGTCACGGCTCGTTCGCGATCCAAAACGATCAACTGTGGGCCCTGGCGTTGCACTATCGATACCCGATCTTCGAGAACAAGCAGGTGCAGGCTGAGGGCTTTACGCTCGATGAAACGACCGGACAATGGCAATCGCAAGGTGTTGTGGCGGAAGTCGGCGCTCCGGTCGATGCTCCGCGCCGCATGCTGGACGGGCGCTGGATAGCGGGCAGTGCGGACATCAACTTCTGTGCCGGCGTCCTGCTGAGCCGGGATGACACGCTGCGCCACTTCGATTTCATCTCCATCCCCACTGCCGAGGGAGACAAGTTTTCCGAGACCAGCGTGGTGGTGGACGGCAAGCGCATCACTGCGTTCATGCGCAACGAAAAGGCCCTGGGCTGCGGTGTTTCCTTCAGTGAGGACGGCCGCACGTGGACCACCGCCAGAGAGAGCAACTTCCCCATCGCCCGCTCCAAGGTATATGCCGGGATCCTCAGCACCGATCAGCTTTTCATGATCTGCAACATGACCGACGGCAAGCCGATGAACCGCGATACGCTGGTGGTGGCGGTCAGCAAACCGGGCGAGCGCACGTTCAGCTATGCCTGGAAGATTCGCCAGGGTTTGACGCGGCAGCCGCTGCTGCGCGGTATGCACAAGATGCCCGGCTGGCAGTATCCGTATGCCTACGAGCACGACGGCAAGCTCTACGTGATCTACTCGGTGGGCAAGGAGGATTGCGAACTGAGCATCATCCCCGTGCGATGTTTGCAGATCCCAGCCGATGCGTCCTATCCGCAGGCGCCGCAGACGGCGGACACCAAAAACTGGGACGAACTGCCGGACTTGTTGGCTGCTGATGAGTTTGATTACCCGGCCGGCCAGCCGCTGGATCGTGTGGAAGCCACAGGCACGGGATTCGTCAAGCGTTGGAATCGCGTGCGGCATCAGTTCACCACGATCGACGGCGGTGCGGTCGAGGGCAGCGGCAATGAATCCAGCGCCCAGGTGATGCGAATGTTCGACGGCTGGTCGATTGATTTCGATGCCGAGGGACGAACGTGCTACTTCAGCGCGAAAGTGAGTAAGGTCACCCGCGGCACGAACAACGCATACCTGCACATTCAACTGGTCGATGCGGGCGAAGCGGGCGTGATGGTGTTCGGCGTGGGCAGCAACGACCTGACGCAGGTCGGCGTGGCGCAGCCCACCACCAAGGTTGACAATGGTGAGCCGGTGCAGGTGTCCGACTGGACGCTGCTGGCTGGCAAACTGGTGACGCACGCCAGCGCACCCGACGAACTGTATCTGACCAAGGCGCTTCCGGGTCAGGCTGAGCCGAGCACTTATCCATTGGTGCAGCGTGGGGTGCTGACGGGCAAGGCGGTGGGTTTGAAGATCATTGCCGGTGGATTGACCACCGGGAAGGTCAGCCGCGTGCGTTTGGGCAAGAGCTGGTCGTCTGTGGTGGGTGATTAATCGATGGATGCACCGCTGACTTTTCACGAGAGCCTGGCTGGTCTGGATTGGATCGTCATCATCGCCTACGCGGCGGGGATGATCGGGCTTGGCCTGTGGTACTTCTTCCAGCAGACGGATATCAAGGAATACTTCATAGCCGGCAAGGGCATGGGGGCGTTTATCGTCGGCATTTCGCAGTGCGCGACGCTGGTGAGCACGATCTCTTACCTGGCGTCGCCGGGCGAGACGATCAAGCATGGTCCGGTGATGCTGGCCAGTATTTTCTCGCTGCCGTTTGCGTACCTGATCGTGGCGTACTGGCTGATTCCGCGTCTGGTGCGGGAGCGGCAGATCAGCGCGTATGGGCTGCTGGAAGCGCGGTTAGGGGTGGAAGGGCGGCTGCTGGGTGCGGGAATGTTCGTGCTGCTGCGGTTGATGTGGATGACGGCGATGATCTACATCACCAGCCGGGCCATGGTGCCGCTGTTCGGTTTCGACGAAGGGGCGGAGGCGTGGCTGGCGATCGGACTGGGCGTTGTGGTGGTGATCTACACGGTGCTGGGTGGGATTCGCGCGGTGCTGGTGACGGACTTTTTCCAGTTCATCTTTTTGTTCGGCGGCGCGCTGCTGACCATCGGGTGCATCACGTGGGCCATGGGCGGCGTGTCGTGGTTCCCGACGCAGTGGGATCCCAACTGGAGCAGGCAGCCGATTCTGCCCGACAGCATCTACGTGCGGGTGTCGCTGCTGGGGACCATTATTCACTTCACCGTGTGGTACGCCTGCACGGCAGGCGGCGACCAGATGATGGTGCAGCGATTCATGTCCACGCCCAATGTCGAAAGCGCGCGGCGGTCGTACCTGTGGAACCAGGTGGCGTATGCTTTTGTGCTGCCGATCCTGGGTCTGGTGGGTTTTTCGCTGATGGGGTTTTTCAAGCAGTTCCCGCAGGGGGTGGCCGAGGCGCGGGATGCGGATGATTACTTCCTGCTGTTTATCGCCCATTACCTGCCGCGCGGGTTTTCGGGGCTGGTGGTGGTGGCCCTGTGCGCAGCGGCGATGTCCAGCATGAGCTCGGGCATCAGCTCCGTCTCCTCGGTGGTGATGAGCGACTTTGTCGGGCGCTTCCGTAGGAGCAAAGAGGACAAGCCGGGCAAGGGCGTGCGGAGCGCGATGATCATTTCCATCATCGTGGGTGTGCTGATCGTGCTGGCCAGCTCGCAGGTGGGCAAGGTGCAGGGCAACATCACGGACATCGCGTTCAAGACTGCCAACCTGCTGACCGCGCCGCTGTTCGGGCTGTTCTTCCTGGTGTTCTTCGTGCCCTTCGCCAAGTCGTTTGGAGCGATCTGGGGCGCGATCTACGGCATGGCGGCCGCGATCTACCTGGCGTACTGGCACAGCCTGACCGGCGATCAGGATCTGAGCATCCAGTGGATTACGGTTGGCTCGCTGGCGGTGGACCTGTTGTTCGGCGTGGGCGGCTGCCTGCTGCCGGTGCGGCGGGAGAGCGCGGTTTCGTGGCTGGGGTGGTCGCTGGTGGCGGTGATACCACTGGCGGGGTGGATTGTGTTGATTGCGGTGATTTATTGACAGAGACGGCGCGGTGAATCGCGTCGCTATGTAGCGCGTCGCAAAGTGGCGCGGTATTGTGACGGTCAGCGTGCGCCGCCGGTGAGCGTCAGCGGTTCGCTGAAGGCTTCGTTAAAGTCGAAGACGCCGATGAAGTCGCTGATCGAATCGCGGTCGGTCTTGTGCATGAGGCCGGCCTCGACCATGGCGAAGACGATCTTGCCGAAGTCCTCGCAGGTGCGGATGCCCCAACGTCGCAGCACGGTGCGAGCCAGCAGGCCGTATTCTTCCCGCGCGAAATCGCGCAGGCCGTAGCACAGTTGCTCGCCGGTGACGTGGCGGCTGGTATCGGATGGATCGAGCACGCGGTCATCGGGCAGCTCGCCATGCAGGCGGCGCACGGTGAAGTCGAGCCCGCGCTGCACGAAGATGAAGGCGTGCAGAGGGAATCCACTACGCTTGGCAACTTGAGTCAGATCGAGCGAGGGCATATCTCTTTCCTGTCCTGCCGGGGTGGCGCGACAAGCTGGCGATTATACCACGTCAGCTTCGAGTAAATCCATCACCATTGGTTAGAAACCACCCTGTCGCATCCTCTCCAGCGAGTCCGGGAA
>CAYYGM010000070.1:0-21316 GCA_964471555.1 uncultured Phycisphaeraceae bacterium | reverse complement strand
GACCTTGGCGGGCACGCCCACGGCGACGGCCTTGGCGGGCACATCCCTGGTGACCACCGCGCCGGAGCCGATGATAGCGTTGGACCCGATGCTCACTGCGTCGAGCACGAGCACTTTCATGCCGAGCCACACGCCGTCACCGATGACGACCGGGCCGCGGGTGAAAATGCCCTGCTGCATGATCGGCTTATCCGGGTCTTCGCTGTGATACTGTCCGCCGCTGATGGCACAGGAGCCGGCAATCAGTGCGTGATGGCCGATGTTGACGCCGCCCATGGAGCAGATGAGCGTATGCGAGCCGATGTTGGAATTGTCGCCGATGCGGATCGGGCCGGACTTGCACTGGATGGTGCAGCCGCGGCTGATGATCACGTCGTCGCCGATGACCAGTCCCTCTTCGCCGGCCCCGCGGGCATCGAGGACGCATTCATCGTCGATGACCACGTTGTCGCCGAGGGAAATTTTGTCGCCGTGACGGATGGTGACGCCGCTGCCGACGACCAGTCCGCCGCCGCAACGGTGGAAGAGGCGCCTGTAGAACATTTTGCGCAGCACCAGACCGAGCGCCCCCGGAAGGCGACCCAGCAGACCGGTGACCAGTTCATAGTGCAGCAGTGACAGCAGGCCGGTTTTGCCGGTGACCAGCGACTGGTACAGGGCGCGTTTGGACTGCTTTTGTCCGTGCAGCTTTTCACGGATGAACGAGCCGCCGCTCAGTTCACGGATTTCACCCTGTGGCATGATGACACCTCAAGCGTTGGTGGGAGGCGGCGTCTGCAGCGCCTGTTGGATTTTGCGGGCGCTGGTTCCGGCTGTGAAGTAGAGCCAGGCGCCGACGAGGCTGATGAGAATGGTGATGCCGCGGATCAGCAGCATGGCTGACAGAGCGACCTCGTATTCGATGTCGTAATGGCGGGCGGCGTAGATGAACATGCCGTCGACCAGGCCGATGCCGTTGATGGTGATCGGGAGCATGCCGATGACGGCGGTGGCGGCGAGCATGATGATCAGGCCGCTGAGCTGCGGCGAATTGCCGAGGGCGGTCAGCAGCAGCCAGTAGAAGGCGATGGTATGCGTGTGGAAGATGAGACTGACGCCGACGCACGACCATGCGGTGCGTCCGCGATGATGCTTGAAGTCATCGAGCAGGGCCAGCACGCCCTGGATCTTTCGCGGCAGCCTGGGTGTCAGCCGCCCGATCAGCCTGGTGCGGGCCATCAACAGCAGCACCAGCACGCCGGCAACGCCCACGATCGCACCCACGGGCGCCGCGGAGTCCGACAGCGGATGCTCACCGGGCAGCGACAATCGCCACACGGCCGCGCTGTAGCCCAGCATCAGCAGCACCAGCAGACCCGACAAACGTTCGACGAACACCGCCACCACCGCCCCGGCCCGCGACACGCCGTTGTCGAGGGTCTTGAAGATGCGATAGCCGTCGCCGCCGATATTGGTCGGCAGGAAGTTGTTGAAGAAGACCGCCACGTAGTACCAGCGGTGCAGATCGTGGAAGCGCTGATGGATGCCGTGGATCAGCAGCGTCTGCTTCCACTTGTAAGCGCTCAGGGGCACGCTCAGGAACATCATCACCACGACCAGCAGAATCAGCCCGACGTTGGGGTGCTCGATGGTGTCCAGCAGGCGGGAAAAGTCGGTCTGCCAGAAAATGACGGCGCAGAGCAGGAGCGTGACCGCGGCTTTGACCACCAGCAGCCAGCGCTTTTTCCTGCCCGGCGCCCCCGGTGACGACGGCTGCGGCGGGTCGATAGGCGGTGTCTGTCCCGGATTGCTCATGGCAGCATTCACGATCAGCGGATCAGGATGAAAGTAATTGCGTGACCGCGGCGATCACGTCGCGCACGTCGTCGTCGCTCAGGGCCGGCGTCAGCGGCAGGCTGACAGTCTGGCGCCCGATGCGCATGGCATGCGGATAATCGGTCGGCCGCACGCCATAGCGCTGCTGATAGAACGGATGTTCGGGGATGGAAAGGTAATGCACACCCACGCCGATGTGGTGTGCGGTCATGCCCTCGACGAACTGATCGCGGCTGATGCCGCTGCGATCCTGCTCGACGAGGATGGTGTACAGGTGATACGCATGTCGGGTGTCGGGCTCCGGCGGGGCGGGCGTGGTGATCGGCAAATTGGCGAAGGCCTGATCGTAGCGCTGCCAGATATCGCGGCGGCGCTGCCAGTTGGCTTCCACGCGGGCAAGCTGGTGCAGGCCGATCGACGCCTGCAGGTCCATCATGTTGTACTTGAACCCGGCATCGAGCACGGCATAGTGCTTGTAGCCGCTGTCGCCGAAGCGGTGCCAAGCGTCCTTGCTCATACCGTGCAGGGCCAATCGCTTCAAGCGTGCGGCATCGGCTTCGTGAGGGGTCAGGATCATGCCGCCTTCGCCGGTGACCACGTTCTTGGTCACGTAGAAGCTGAAGCAGCCGAAGTCGCCGAAGGTGCCCGCCTTGCGGCCGCGGTATTCGGTCTCGATGGCGTGAGCGCAATCCTCGATCAGCAGCAGATTGTGCTGGCGGGCAAGGGCGGTGATGGCGTCCATGTCGCAGGCCCGGCCGGCAAAGTGCACGGGAATGATGGCCCGCGTGCGCTCGGTGATCTTCTCAGCAATGCGGGCGGGGTCGATGTTCATCGTCTGCGGATCGACGTCCGCCAACACGGGCACGCCGTCGGCGTGGATGATGGCGTTGACGGTGGCGCAGAAGGTCAGCGGCGTGGTGATCACCTCGTCGCCCGGCTTGAGCCCGGCCCCCAGCATGCTCAGGTGCAGGGCGGCGGTGCAGGAGTTGACGGCAATGGCGTGTCCGCCGCCGACGTAATCGCTCATCGCTTTTTCAAATTGCGCGGTGCGCGGGCCGGTGCCGATCCAGCCGCTCTTCATGCAGGCGACCACTTCATCGATCTCCGGCTGCTCGAACTTCGGCGCGCCGAAAACCAGGAAGCGGTCCCTGGGCCGAACCGGCTGGCGCTGCGCCTCGGTGATGCGCCGCTGACCGGTGACAGGAACAGTCTCGGTGGATGAGCTGGACATGGCGTGTTGTTCGCGGGATCAGTGGTTCAGGTGTGTCGCTGCAGGGGCTGATGGCAGTGGCTGTGCGAGCCACAGTCTCGAACAGTCTGCTCCAGTCCTTCCAGGATCAGGCGGGCGGTGCGGTCCCAGTCGAAGTTAGCCGAGCGGGCCAGGCCGCGTGCGGCCAGGTCGTGCCGCAGGGATTCATCTTCGAGCACGCGCAGCATCTGCTGAGCGAAGTCGGCCGGATCGTGCGGGTCGGCGAACAACGCCGCTTCACCGCCGATGTCCGGGCAGCCGCCGGTCTTGGACGCCACGACGGGTCGGCCGCAGGCCATGGCCTGAAGCAGCGTGTTGGGACAGCCTTCGTAAAACGAGGGAATCACGAACAGGTCAGCCAGGTTGTAGAGCTTGGCCAAGTCTTCAAAGGGCACCCATTCGAGCAGGATGACGCGCTCGAGGTCGCTGTCCTTGAAGCCCAGGTGCATCAGGTAATCGTGCACCTGTCGGCCGGCGATGACCATGTGGTGCGGCACGCGATCACGGATCTGCATGAACGCGCGCAGGGCTGTCTCGGGATTCTTGCCGCCGTGGAACGAGTTGTTGTGTTTCAATCCCGGATGCGTGACGCGGGTGACGTTGAGGATGTAGTGCTGCGGCAGGTTGAAGCGGGTGCGGAATTCCTCCAGCACCGCCTGATCCTCGATGGGACGGAATTGCTCGTGCGTGGCGGAGTAGGCGATCGTGGCCGGCTCGAATGGCAGCTTCAGGTAATGACGGTTCTCTTCGAGGATAAAGCGCGAGTTGGGGAAGAAGAAGCTTGCCTTGCGGGCGTACAGGGGAATCAGCATGCGCATGTAAAAGTTGTTGAAGCGCGGATAATGCTGAGGCCAGGCCCACGCGGCCGGCTCCTGCAGACCCATGGTCACCGGACACGGGCTGATCAGCGGCACACTGAACTTGGGGTTGAACAGCACGTCCACTTTTTCCCGCCACGCCTGCCACGGCACCGCCACCTGGTCCCACCACAGTTTGCCGTGGCCGGCCAGCAGCATCTCCTTGACGTTGGCGTGCTGCGCGAAACCGCCCAGGTACTTGTCGCTGTGATAGAACAGCACGTACTGATGCTGAGGTCCGACACGCAGCATGCCGCGCACGTAGCCATCGACCACGGCCCGAAAGCCGCTGTCCTGATCCATGGCCCGCATCATGACGCCGATTTTCAACTCGAGTCTCTCCATCCTTACGGTACGCATGCCCCTGCTAAGAAGATCGGCCGACTGACATTGGTTCTAAAGTCGGGGTTATCGGAGGCGAATCCTCTCGCCGCGGGGGCCGGCCGCCGTCGATCAACAACTGCCAGAACCACCAGGGCAGCAGGGCCGCGGTTTGCACTATTCTACCGGCAAAAGCGATCGCCACCGCTTGCGTCGGCGTTGCACCCGCCCAGGCCAGCAGCCCGGCGAACGCCGCGTCGAACACCCCTAATCCGTCCACCGACACCGGCAGCCGCGCCAGCAGGATCGACAGCGGCACCGCCCCCGTGAAAAACAGCAACCCCACCTCGATGCCCATGCCCCGGGCGATCAGCCAGCACTGCAGCACCGGCGTAACCTGCTCCAGCACGCTTAACAGGAAGAACACCACCAGCGTGCCGCGATGGCGGCCGAACGATCGATAGCCGTCGTGAAACTTGCGCAGCGTGGTCGCAATTTTGTTCTCCCGCCATCTTCCCAACAGCTTTTCGTGCAGCAGGTTAAACGCAGCGTCGTGGAATGAGCAGGCCAGCGCCGCCATCCCCGCCAGCAGCGTGCCGCCCGCGATCGCCAGCACCGGCATCATCCAGCCTTCGGCGTGCCCCTGACTGACCAGCACCCCGATGGCCACCATGCCCATGACCAAAGCAGCCAGGAAACCGATCAGCCGTTCCATCACCACGGTGGCCGCCACGCGATGGGTGTCCAGCCCCTGGCGGCGCACGGCATAAACCCGCACCGCATCCGCTCCCACCGTCGAGGGCAGGAACATGCCCCAGATCATCGCTGCACAATAAATCCGCACCCCCTGCCACAGCGGCAGCTTCTGGTCCAGACTGTTCAGCAGCAGCAGCCACTTGTACGTCATCAGCACGCGATCGACGGTCACCACCGCCGCCGCCGCCAGGGCGTACCACGGGTCCAGGTCCGCCATCTGCTCCAACAGCGGGCGCACGCCGCCCATCAGCCAGACCAGCACGCCCAGCAGCAGAGCACTGATCAGGATTTTTAAAATCAGCTTCAAGCCACGCGCTTGCGAATGTTGGCGGGGAACTTCTCGATGCACTGTTCGACCTGCCGGGTGCGGGTTGCCTCATCCCAGCCAAGCTCATGGCCCATCAGCTCGGCGCAGGTTTCGATCACCGCCCGTCCCGGATACGCGGCCGTGCCCAGGTCGGTGCGGCGAACCACCACGTCGTGCACCGTCTGGGCCATCTCGTTGCGCACGGCATGAATCACCTCGGCATGCAACGTGCGCCCGTCGGGGAACATCGTGCCCAGCTCGCTGCGTTCATCCACCAGCTTGATCACTTCAGTAGCGCGTGTGCCGTGGTTGTGGGCCAGGTGATTGGCAGCCTGCTCGCCGAAGCGCGTCAACGTCCCGGCCAGGGCCGCGAAGTCGGTGATGTCGCCGCCGACCAGGGGCGTGTGCAGTGAACTGACGCCGGCCGGTGCGCTGCGGCCGAGCTTCTTGAGCGCCATGTTGACGGAGGTGATCGCCTCCAGCGGGCCGGTGGTGTAGCGCACGCCGATCAGGGTGATCAGCCCTTCGAGTTGGCGCAATTTCGCATGATCGACCAGGCGCGAGCGGTGGGCGAACTTCAGGTCGCCCTCCTCGATCTTCTGGTTTTCACCGAACAGCACCAGCCCCGCGTTCCACATCGACACGTCATCGAGTGAGAGGTTCAGCCCCTCGTACACGCTGTTGATCTCGTTGATGTAAGCGGTCAGTTCGTCGTCGGTGACGGTGAACTGATCGGGATGGCCGCGATAGACCTTGTGCCAGACGCCCATCAGCGTGCTGTTCTGCCACGGCACCATGAACAGGTGACGGGCGCCGCGGCTGAGCAACGCCTCGGGGTCGTGCGTGCGGGTCAGAATCGCCAGGGCATGCGAGTCCGGCAGCAGTCGGCGATTGACCACGAAACAGGCATCGCGCGAAAAGTTCACCTGCGGCGTCAACGGCTGACCCACCGCCTGTCTGGTCAACGCCTCGGCATAAGGCCCCGCCGCGTTGAGCACCACCTTGGCCCGAATGGTTAGATCGCTGCCGGTGAGCGTATCGCGGGCTTCGACGCCGATGATGCGATCGTTCTCGCGGATCAGCGAAGTTGCTTCGACATAGTTGGCCGCCACCGCGCCGTGCTGGACAGCCGTCTTGACGTAAGCCAGCACCAGTCGCGGCGGGTTGTACATCTGGCCGTCACAGAAAACGCCCGCCCCGGTCAGCCCTTGCGGGCTGAGTCCGGGGTATCGGGCGCGCACTTGGTCACGAGAAAGCGTCAGGCCGTTGGGAATCTGACGGGTGGTGTCCGCGATGCCGCGGTTACGATCGCAGGTGACCGCATCGTAGACGGACATCGCCAGCTTCAGGGCGGGTTTGCCCTTCATGGCGTGGCCGTAGGTCGGCACCACGATGGGCAAAGGATGAGCCAGGTGCGGCGCCACGCGCAGGAACGCACCGCGGGCTGCGGCGGACTGGCGCACGCGCACCAGGTCGGCATGCTGGAGATAGCGAATCCCGCCGTGCAGCACCTTGTAGCTGTGGGCGCTGGTGGCCGAGCAGAAGTCGCCGCGTTCGATCAGCGCCGTGCGCAGGCCGCGCTGGGCGGCGTCGTTGGCGGCACAGGCCCCGAAGGAGCCGCCCCCGATCACCAGCAGATCAAATTCACCATCGGTCAGTTGCTTGAGATCGCGCTGCATACGTTTATCCCCTTCTCCGTTCGATCGTTTTTTCAAACAGTTGCTCGTAGCGCTCGGCGCAACGTTCGATATAGAACTCGCGCACCGCTTCACGATTGTGGGCGGCACAGCGGGCGCGGTAGTTGGCGTCCTGGTGCAGTTGGCCGATGGCGGTTGCAAAGCCGCGCTGATCGTGCAGGTGCACCAGCCCGCCGGTGATGCCGTCGGTCAGGAAATCGGTTTGTCCGCCGTGGTCATAAACCACCACCGGCAGCCCGTGGTCCATCGCTTCCAGGAACACCAGGCCGAAGCCCTCGTGCTCGCTGGTGGAGGCGAAGACGTCCGCGGCCTGCAATAACTGGTGCTTGCGCTGCTCCGGGGTGCGTCCCTCGAATCGCACACGATCGGCCACGTTCAATTGCCTGGCCAGTTCTTCCAAAGCCGGCCGCTTGGGACCGTCGCCGATGACCACCAGCACCTCGTCGGGCTGATTGCGCTCCGCCAGCACGCGGATCAGGTCATCAACCTTTTTGCGCTCCACCAGTCGGCCGACGGTGACCAGCACGAACTGCTCATCGCTCAGTCCCAATGCGCTGCGCGGGGCCGGTTCGGTGTGGTCCTGCGGAATGCCCAGGGGAATGATGTCGATCTCGAGGCCGGGCGTGTAATACTTGCGGGCGTTGTCCGCGGTGTTGTGCGACTGGGCGACCACGCAATCCGCCCGGTGCAGCAGCTTGCGCACCAGCGCTCGCACCATGGGCAGACGATGCGGGCTGATCTTCTTGGAAGGATCGAAGATGTCGCCGCCGTGGATGCTCAGCACGTGCGGGATATGGAAGCGTCGGGCCAACGTGTCGGCGCCGGGAGCGGAAGGCACCACGAAGTGGGAGTTGATCACGTCGAAGCGGCGCTGCCGCAGCAGCTTCTTGCCGTAGCGCAGGCTGGCCGGCCAGTAGCTGAGCATGGAAACCATGCTGGCCGTCGCCAGGGCCTTGCGCCCGATCACCGGCACACGGTGAATTTCCAATCGCCCGACGCGCTCGAGGCGCGGCAGATCGCTGAAGGCGGAGGTCACCACCGTCACGTCGTGCCGCCTGGCAAGTTGCTCGACGATCTGCTGGAAGACCACGCCGCCGCCGCCGCCCAGGGGTGGATATTCGTAGTTGAATGCCAGAATGTTCATCGCTGGATCAATCCCGCTTAACGCCCACCGCCGCGATCTTCTTGGTCAGGATCTTGGCGTTCTTGCCGTACAGAATGAAACACCCCCGGAAGAAAAGTTCGAGCAGCGTCGTGGCGATCAGGCCCACGTAGTTGGCCGGGTTCTTCCAGAAAACGTACAGCTTCAGCGGCATCACGCGAATATCGCTGAACCCGCCCAGTTCCAGCACCTGGTGCAGACTGTGCTCGGCGAAGGTGTTGAAGTGGTCAATGTTGTGGGCCAGGTTCTCGGCACCCACCAGCGGGTTGGCGCCGTTGAGCCCGTACACCAGCACCACGCCCTCGCGGCGCAGACTTCGCCGACACAACTTCAGGAACGTCAACATTTCTTCCAGCGTCAGGTGGTTCAGTTCCTGCTCGCAGACGATCACGTCATAAGCGTCGTACTTGTCGCTGAGGAACGGGAAGGCTTCGGCCGTCTGGCAGTTGAGCCCATGCGCGACGGCCTGTTCCACCTTCACGGGATCGGAATCGATGCCGACGACGTTGGTGTACCCCTGCTGCTTGAGCAGATTGACCAGGTAGCCGGGGCCGCAACTGACCACCAGGATGGCCGCCTGGCGGTTGCTGCCGATGTGCGGCAGGAAGTTGGCTTTGTAGTAGTGGAAGAAGCTGGTGTAACCCTTCTCCACATCTTTGGGCGCCTGCCAGTAGGAGTCGAAAGGCTCCAACCTGGCGGCCAGCTTGTCGGGAATGATCAACTCGTTGTTCGTGGCGGCGGTTTCAGTTTTCATCACGGGCGCCTTTGACGGTGTGGACGTTGCGGATTTTGTACGGGCGGCGGTCCTGGCTTTCATGATAGATGCGCACCAGCAGTTCACTGATGATGCCGATCATCACGAACATCACGCCCATGAGGAAAGTCATCACGGCAAACATGACCAGGATGTTGTTGTTGAGGCGGATCGGCTCGCCGTGCCCGGTGAGGTAGCCGAACTTCTGCGCGATGGCCACGAACAGGCTCAGGAACGACACCGCGACGGCCGCCAGCGTGAGCTTGCCGAAAAAGTAAATCGGCTTGGTCAGGTAATCGCCCAGGAACTTGACCGTCAACAGATCGAGCAACACTTTGAAGGTGCGCTTGAGGCCGTACTTGCTGCGACCGGCGGTGCGCGGGCGGTGATGGACGACCATCTCGGTGACCTTGGCCCCGCGCCACTTGCACACGGCCGGCAGGAAACGGTGCATCTCGCCGTACAGCCGCACGTCCTCCAGCACCACGCGGCGATAAGCCTTCAGCGAGCAGCCGAAGTCGTGGATCTCCGTGGTCCAGGTCAGCCGCTTGATCAGGCGGTTGGCGATCACCGAAGGAAAACGCCGGGAAAACAGCTTGTCCTGGCGGTTTTTGCGCCAACCGCTGACGATGTCCCAGCCCGGGGCTTCATCGAGCTTGGCCACCAGGGCCGGCACGTCGGCCGGGTCGTTCTGCAGGTCGCCGTCCATGGGCACGATGACCGTGCCGCGGGCTCGCTCGAAGCCGGCCGCCATCGCCGCGGTCTGGCCGAAGTTCTTCATGAACTCGATGACGGTGAAGCGACCGTCGCTGCCGATCGTCTGCTTCAGGGCGGCAATGGTGTCGTCGTGACTGCCGTCGTCAACGAAGATCACCTCGTAACGTTGCGGCTGGCCGTCCATCATGGTCCGCAACTGGCGCACCAGTTCCGGCGCGTTGGCCTGCTCGTCGTACATGGGAATGACGATGGAGACATCGATAAGTGGATCGGATCGGGTCATGATTTCACCCCTGTGTGGATTCCATTCAGTGGACAGCCGACCGGGCGCTGATGGCCTGGCGCAGCAGCGTTTCCAGTTGTTCGACGCATTGCGTTGCATCATGCTGACGGCGGACGGCTGCCGCGCCGCGCTCGCCCATCGCGGCCACCTCGGCCACGGGCATCCGGCACATGGCGCCCATCGCCTGGCTCAGCGCCTCGACTGAGCCGGGCGAGATCAGCAAGCCGTTGACGCCGTTCTCAACCAGTTCGGGAATGCCCGCCACCCATGTGCTGATCACCGGGCGATGCGTGGCGAATGCCTCCATGATCACCACCGGCAATCCCTCGGCAAAACTGGCCAGCACCAGGGCGCGATGCCGGGTCAATTCCTGCCGCACGCGCTCGCTGTCCTGCGCCCCCAACAGTGTCACCGCATCCTGCAACTGATGCTGTGCGACGGCCTGCTCGATCTCGCCGCGCGAGGGACCGTCTCCGATCATGGTCAACTCAACCGGCACACCCTCGCCGCGCAACTTCGCCACCGCTTCAATCAGCAGCGGCGCGCCCTTCTCCGGTGACAGGCGGCCGACGAACAGCAACCGCGGCCCGCTGGGCGCCGCCGTGGCCGGCTGATCCAGAAACGCCCGGTCCAGCCCGCAGCGCACCACGTGCATCTTCGACCACAAGTTCTGCGGCGAGATCATCATCGCCTGCCCGCGCCCGAAGTTGGTGGCGAACACGGTGAAGGCTGCCTGCTGGATCTTGAGAATGATCGCCCAGCGCGTCGGGTCGTGCGTGTCGCGCATGCCGTGGCTGGTCATGCTGAAGCTGATGTCCGTGATCGTCGCCGCCAGCATCGCCACGTTGGCTGCGTTCATGGGGATGTGCACGTGCACGTGCTGGATGCCGTGCTGCTCGATGCGCCGGGCCAGGTAGGCGGCCTGCATCAGGTACGCCACCTGCGTGAAAAACCCTTTGATTCCAGGCTGATGCGCCCGCCAGGCCAGCGCACAGGCCCGCAGCCAGCGCAGCGGATGGCGCAGTTTGCACCATGCAGCCGCGGTGATCAGCCGCAGCGGCGAACCTTCCAGGATGTAGTCGGTCTGTTGTCTCTCGCGGCGAACTTCCTCGCCGGCGTTGGCCTCCTCCGGCGGTTTGCGCGTGGAGAAGGTGAACACCGTGTGCCCACGCTGGCGCAACAGGCGCACCTCATCGCGGATGAACGTGTCGCTGGTCCGCCCGTAGAGGCTGGTGATGTAGCCCAGGCGCATCGGCTCAGCCATCGGCCGCCTCCTTGCGCTCGTGGCATGGCTGCCAATTCAGGGCGTGACGTAACGGATTGTTGGACCACGACACCGGCTTGTGCAGCGCTTCAACCCGCCGCGGCTGAAGGAAGTAGGGCAATCGGGTTGAATTGCCGGTCAACATCGCTGCCAGCTTCGCCAGGCGCATCGCGCAGCCGTAGGGCATCGGCACGCGCAACCCGCGCACCTGCCTGGCGTACTGCCAGCGGGTGGTCGTCGGATCATCCAACACGTTGAGGATCAACTCTTGTTCGCTCTCGCGCTCGACCGCTCCGACAAAAGCCCGGGCGGCGCTGTCCACGTGCACCAGACGCGCGGGCGCGGATGGCGCAATCACCAGTTGCAGCGGCCCGAACTTTCTGCCCAGCACGAATGCTCCATCCACGCCGTCGCCGTACAGCACCGCCGGCCGCAGCACGGTCAAAGCCCAATCGTGCTCCACCGTCTTGTCGCGCACCAGCCATTCCTGCAGCGTCTTGGCCTGTGCGTAACCATCCAGCGGCCCCATGGTCTGCTCGCGCAGCACCGGCGATGTCTCGTCCACGTACGAGCCGACCTGCGACCAGTCGTACACACTCATGCTGCTGCACAGCACGAGTCGGCGACAACTTGTGCGGCTCATCGCATCCAACAGCCGGCGCGTGCCTTCCACGGTGATGCGGATCACTTCCTGTGGATCGCCGCGCAGGGCGGCCGCCAGATGAATCAGCACGTCGATGCCGTCGAATGCCTGTTCAAGGTGCTCGTCGGTCAACAGGTCCGCCTGCACCTGCTCGATCTCGCCGGCATCCTCTCGCCGCACACGATCCAGCACGCGCACGCCGTGGCCGGCCCGCAGCAGCGCTGCCGCGATGTGTCGCCCCAGATAACCGTTGCCGCCGGCGATCAGCACCTTCATGCACTTGCATCCTTCGCCCACGGCATCGGCTCAACCGGTGAAAACGTGGTGGTCATGCGATAAGGCGTGCCCATGCGCCGTGCATCGTGAATCGCCAGCACCATCTCGTTGACGTGCAGGCAGAACTCAGCCGACAACCGGCCGGTGCGCCCGGCCTCGATCGCCGCGGCCATCTCCGCAATCGCGCTGCAGAAATCGCGCTGCTGCGAGCCGCGATACTTGACCTGCTTGCGCTTGCCGCCCAGCAGCGGCAGCTTGCGTCCCACCGGCATCAGCTTGCGGGCCCGGCGAATGGTGACGTAGCGGCGATGGCGGATCGGCGAACGATCGCGGCGCGGGTCCGCCACTTCCAACACGCCGTCTTCACCGAAGAAACGCAGGGCGTGATCGACCGGGGCATAGACGCCGCAGGTCAACCGCGCGATCACGCCATTGGCGAAGCGCACGAAAGCCACGGTGAAATCGTCGGCCGATTCAACCTTTTCCCCCGGCACCTTGTCCGCCACCAGGCATGCCGCATCCGCGGTGATCGACTCGGCCGGGCCGAAGAACGCGCACAGCCAGGTCAGCACGTAGCCGGCATGCTCGATCGTGCAACCGGTTTCAAACTCATCGACGTAGGGCCACGGAACGCCGGCCTCATTGATCCATTTCTGCACCGGCATCTTGTGCACCATGCCGTCGTCCATCTCGGCGTACACCAGGCGCACATCGCCGACCACGCGATCGCGCAGGGCTTTCCATGTCGTCTGGGCGGCCTCGTTCAAAAGCGTGCAGGGCGCCGAGGAAAGCTGCACGTTCTTCTCGCGGGCCAGGGCCACCAGTTGTTTGGCCTGCTCGATGTCGAGCGCCAACGGCTTTTCGGTGTAGACGTGCTTGCCTGCTTCCAGGCATTGCCGCGTCGTCTCGTAGTGAGCGCGCGGGTTGGTCAGATTCAAAACCATCTCAACTTGTGCATCGGCCAGCAACTGTGCCAGCGATTCGTAAACTTTGCAGCCGGTCAACTCCGCCATCTTGCGGGCGCGGGCTGGGTCGTTGTCGCAGGCGCCGACGAGTTCCAGTTCCGGATGCAGCGGCAGCGTCAGCCGATACATGTTCGCCACGTAACCGCAGCCGAGCATTGCCAATTTCACTGTCCGCCGCTCCCGCATGCAGGTTTGTATTCAATCAGCGTTGCCCGTCTGCCCGCCAGGCGCGCGATCCAGTAGCGGACCTGTCCCAGCATAGACGGAAACTTGCCGAGCATGCACAGCAAAGCCCACACCCAGGCGTCTTTTGCAGTCATGCCGCGTTTGCGCGCCGCCAGCATGAGCCGCACGATCATCAGCGGATAGACCAGCAGCAGCAGCACTCCCCAGCCGCGCGTCAGGCACGCGGCCGCAATCACGATCACGGGCACGATCAACCCCCAGAACCAGGTGCTGCGCATCTGTTTGACGTAGTGTCGCTCCGGCGCCTTGCCGTGCATGGCGGCGCCCTCGGCAAAACCCCATCCGCTGCGCACCGCGCGCTTCCACCACTGGCTCAAGCGCGTCATGGCCGCATCGTGCAGCGTCATTTCCGCATCCAGGCGTTCGATGAGAAAGCCTGCCGCGCGAAAGCGAATGCAAAGCTCCGGCTCCTCGCCGCAGATCAGGGAGGGATTGAAACCGCCCACCTGCTCGAACGCGCTGCGGCGCATCATCGAGTCGCCGCCGCAAGATTTAGTGATGCCGATGGGTGTGTCCCATTCCATGTCGATCAGTCGGTTGTAGATGGATGCTTCTGGAAAGCGCTCGCGTCGTCTGCCGCACACAGCCGCCAGCCTGGGGTTCTCATCCAGGCGCTGGGCCGCGATCTTCAGCCACTCGGCCGCCAGTTCGCAGTCGCCGTCAACCAGTTGCACGTAGGCGATGTCGCCGTTCAGTTCCGTTAAGCGCTGCATGCCGGCGTTGCGGGCGCGGGCGGCGGTGAAGGGAATGGTGGTGTCCAACTCAACCACTTCCGCCCCGAGATTGCGGGCCAGTTCGACACTGCCGTCGCTGGAGCCGGAGTCAACGTAGATCACCGCGGCTGCTTTGCCGACGCAGGAGCGCAGGCAAGCTTCCAGCCGCGCCCCTTCATTGCGGCCGATGGCCACCACGCCGACCTGTTGCAGGCGATCCGTCATGCGTTGAGTTTGCGGGCGTAGAGCACGTCCTGAATGAACGAAGCATATTGTCCGACCACCACGTCCCAGTCGAATCGCGTTTCGACCAGTCGCCGGCGGCGGGCGGCCTGTTCGGGTGAATCGTTCTGCAGGGCACGATGCAATGCGGCGCTGACCGCGGCAATGTCGGTCGTGTCCGCCAGTTCGCCGCAGTCTTCCATCATCCAGCGCGTCAACTCACAATCGTGGGCCACCACGGGCAGCCCGCAGGACAACGCTTCGATGTAGATGTTGCCGAACGATTCATTTCGGCTCATGTGCAGCAGCACATCGGCGCTGCGATACAGCTCGGGCATGCGCTCGCGCGGCAGCGTGAGGCGGCGATAGCGCCCCCCCGGAAAAAGCTGATGACCTTTTTCATCCACTTGCTGCCGTAGCGGGCCGTCACCGGCGATGATCACCTGCGATTCGGGAATCGCCGCCGCCGCCCGCAGGCCGTCCTGCACGAACTTCGATTCAATCAACGCGCTGACCATCAGCACCACCGGCCCATCACCGCGCAATCCGAACTGCTGCCGATCGCCACTTCCGGGGGCGGGGGCAAACGTCCGGGGGTTGACGCCGTTGGGGATGAGCGTGCAGGGCCAGCGCTGACTGTTGCGGGCGAAGTATTCGGGGTTGGTGCAGACCAGGCCGTCGCAGTGGAAGAAGCGATACTCGCGGCCGTTCTGTTGCGCGGGCCAGTCGCCGTTCTCGGTGATGTAGATGCAGGCGGGGCGCTGCGGTGCGGTGCGGCGGGCGCGCAGGGCCCAATTGGCAAACGGATAGCTGCACCCGATGGTCACGTCAAAGTCCACGGGGTTGTAGGCGCGAATCAGTCCCGGGATGAAGGTCAACTCTTCCCAGGCATACTCGTTGCGCAGGGCGGGTACGCGGGGCCAGCGCTCGAAACGCTCGCGCGGCACGCAGCCGGCATGAACGAACTGATACGGATCATCGTCACGAGGCAGACCCGAGCCGACCATCGTCACGGTGAAGTCGTCGCGCAGGGCCAGGTGTCGGCCGATCGATTCCAGGGCCGCCTCGGCGCCGCGGGCCACACGGTGCAGGCCGGGCAGGGCGATCAACACGCGCGTCGGGTTGTGCTCGCCGTTATTCCGCATCCGCCAGTTTCTGTTTCCAAAGCAGCGTCCAGACGTCGCCGGCTTCGCGGCCGGACTGGTCGTTGCCGCGTCCCATCAGTCGCAACAGCAGCAGGCGCGTGCCCCAACTGAGCAGGTCCACCCAGCGCAGCAGCAGTGCAGCCGCCGGGCCGTAGCACTTGCGTTGCACCATGTAGCGGGCTCGCCATGATGCCGCGGCGCGACGTTTGGCGGCCATGCGTGTGGGGTCGGAGGAGCCGCCGCCGTAGTGCAGGATGCCGACGGTCGGATCGTAATGGCGACGGTAACCCGCCCGGGCAAAGCGATGCGAGATCTCGATGTCTTCGCCGTAGAAGAAAAAGTCCTCATCGAGCAGGCCAAGCTTGCGCACCGCGTCGCCGCGACAGAAGAGGAAGGCTCCCCCCAACCATTCGACGTCGCGCTTGACGGTGCGGCGGTCCCAGCCGTTGTCTTCGATGTCCGCCCAGCCGAACAGTCGCGGCAGGCGATAGGAAAGATTGGTGGCGTTGACGATCTGGCGCAGAGGCGAGGGAAACTTGCGGGCGGTGGTCTGCACCGAGCCGTCGGGGCTGTCGAGGCGGCAACTGAGCAGGCCGATGTCGGGCGACTGCCGCATGAGGTCGAGGCAGTAGGCCATGCAGTTTTCGCCGACGACGGTGTCGCTGTTGAGCAGGAGGATGTATTCGCTGTCGCGGCAATGCTGGTAGCCGAGGTTGTTGCCGCCGGCAAAACCCCTGTTGTCGGGTGAGACGATCAGCGTCACCACATCAGACCAGTGGCGCTGGTTGATGACCTGCGCCAGTTGCGCATCGGAGCCGTCGCCGGAGCCGTTCTCGACCAGGATCGCATTGGCATCGCCCACCCGGCGCAGTTGCGGGACCAGCGATTCGAGACAGGCAGCCGTCAGATCGGGCGTGCGGAAGTTGATGATGATGACGGACAGTTTCACGAGTTGGCGTGAGCCTCCAGTTTCCTGTTCCCGGCAGCGGCGGCGACCGGCGCCGTGGCGTGGCGGCGCTCGGCCAGCATGCTGACGCACGCGCCCAGGGCCAGCAGGAAGATCGGATTGACCATGGCGTTGACCAGACAATCGAGCATGTAGAGCAGGCACACCATGGCCAGCGCGATCAATGGGCCCCCCATGGGTGAAGCAAAGCGAGCCGGTGGAAAGTGGCGGAAGACCAGGAACGTCGGCAGCAGCAGCATCGCGGTCAGCGACGCCAGGCCGAGAAAGCCATTCTGCCCGAAGGCGATGATCCACAGGCTGTCGGTGGTGACGCGCGTGTTGCGGTCTTCGATGGAGTCCTCACTGAGAAAAACGCGTGAGCGATTCCATCCGCCCCATCCGAACAGCGGCCGCTGCAGGGTTCTGCCGCTGATCAGCACCTCGGCGTCGAGACGATACTTCAGCGACGAAGCGCGGTCTTCGCCGAAGGCCGCCTGAGCCAGGCCCACCAGTTGTCCGCCATCCCACTGCACGATGGTGCGCGCCCCCAGGTAAAGCGGGATAACCAGAATCATCGCGTAGATCAGCCACGCATTGCGCAACGTGCGGCAGGCGAACAGCATCATGATGCCGAACATCATCAGGGCCGTGGCGCCCGTGGACTTGCAGAGCACCGTGGTTCCCGCCATCACCAGCACGACAAGCCACATGGGCAGCACCCAGAACTGGCGCAGGGTCTTGGAGATCCACAGCCAGGCGGCGATGAGCGTGGAAGTGGCCATGAACATGCCGACCATCAGTCCGTGGTTCATGAACACCATCGGGCGATAGCCGCCGCCGCGCAGGGTCTGCACGAACACATGCTGGTAGTAGCCGTAGAATACCTTGTGCAACTGCGGGCTCATGCGCACTTCCCACAGGCACAGCGGCACGTACACCAGCCCGCCGATGAACAACCCGATCGCCAGCTCGCGCACGTGCTGCGGCTTGGTGAAGTAAACACGAGCGATGAAGTAGGGCAGACCCCATTCGATGACGCGGGCCAGGATGCCGGTCAGTCCGTCGTAAGGGCCGAGGCCATTGGTGATCGAAGAGAAGAACGGGCAGATGCACCAGCCGAGCATGGGCAGGTCCAGCCAGTTGAAGCGGAACTGCCACAGCGCCTTGTCGCGGTCGGCCACCAGCATGCCCAGCAGCACACCCATGCAGGTGGCGGACATCTTGGTGTAAGCCGGCAGGAACGGCACGTCATAGCCGTAAACCGGCAGGAACATCCATGCGATCAGAAATGCTGCGATCACCGCCCGCCGCGTGGGCAGCACCATGAACAGCATGAGCACAAAGGGAATCCATCCCCAAAGCGCCAGCGGAACCAGGATGTTGGGAGAACCTTCCACTTCAGTCTTTCACAGCCGCGGCATCGGCCGCACGTTCGATTGTCAGGCGCAATGCCGCTTCAAATTGATCGGTGGCTGCATCCCAGGTGTGGCGATGGGCGTTGGCGTGGGCCTCGTCGGACCACTTCCGCCATTGGGCGTCGCTCATCTCGATCACTTTTTTCATCTGGTCCGCCATGGCCTGCGGGTTGTCGTGCTCGACCAGCACGCCGCCGCCGCCCGCGATCAACTCCGGCGCTGCGCCGGCCGGGGTGGCGATCACCGGCGTGCGGCAGGCCATCGCTTCCAGGATCGGCAAACCAAAACCCTCGCGGCGCACGCCGTAGAGCCAGGCATCGCAGCGGCTGTAGATTGCCGCCAGCGCATCGTTGGGCGCCTGCCAGTGAAAATGGTCCTGTTCGATCAACGGCTCGGGCTGGCGCGGCGGATGCGGACCAAAGCCCACCACGCGAAAGTCCTGCCCGCTGTCGCGCAGCAAGCGCAAGGCCTGCAGGATCAGATCGCTGCCCTTCTCCGGCGTGCGGCTGTAGAGCAGGCCGAAGGTGGGCTTGTCCTGCTTGCCGCGCGGCGGTGCGTGAAACTGTTCGCTGTCCACGCCGTTGGGCGCCAGCGACACGGGCACGTCCAGTTCCTGCAAAATCAGCTTGCGCAGATAGTCGGAGATGGTGATCAGGTGCATGGGCATCGACCAGGTGGGCACGATCTGCCGCATCTCCTGGCCGCCTGCGCCGTAGTCCTGCATGAAATAGGCCTTGGCGCCTTTGCTCGGCGACAGGTCCATCACCCACTGCGCGGTGCGCCACCAGGTGGCCACCACCACGTCGCCGTCGGGCACGTCGCTGTCACATACCGGCCGGGGTGATTCGAGCAGGTGGATCGGCACGTTCAGATCATCGAAATGGCGCGGATCGGGTGACGGCGTCTGCGGCCAACCCTGCCCGCGCAGCAACTGCCCGAGGGCTCGCCTCATCGTCGGCCGACGGTGCAACGAACAGATCACGTTCACCTGATGTCCGCGGCGGCGCAGACGGTCGGCATAGATCGCCAGCACGCGCACACCGCCGGAGAGATTCGGATAGGGAAGAATGAAATTGATGCGCATGGGTGCGGTCATTTGGTCGCGGGTTTGCGCAGGCACATGACAGCCAGGCTGCGCCAGGCGATGACGTTGATCGGGCGCTTGAGGCACGCCCGCCACGCCGAGCGCAGGGCTGAGCCGCGCTGGCCCTCTTCGTGCTGACGCCAAGCCTGCCCCAGCAGCAGTTGCTGCGCCTGCCGCGCCGCACCGGTGGCCGATCCACCTTTGCCCTGCGGCGGATGCGGAGGCCGGCCCAGTTCCAGGTCATCGCGCCCGTCCGCCAGGCGCTGGGCTGCGAATCGCCGGGCTGACTGCTCGTAGAACAGTCGCAGCGGATCGCGCTGCCGGTGGGTGATCGAAGCATCATGCAGGCGATATTCGTAGCACGGCCGCGGCTCGTACCACACGCGCCCGGCCTCGGCCAGACGCAGTTGCAGATCGATGTCCTCAGCCGTGATGAACCAACTGCGCAGGCCGCCCACTTGTCGCAGCGTTTGGGTGCGGATGGCGTACGCGCACAGGTGCGTCGGCGTGTTGCCCTGGCGCAGGTCATCGTTGATCAGGCCGGCCGCCTGCCGCCTGTCGAACCTGGCCAAAGGTTTTCCATCATCGTCCACGGTGGTGAAGTAGCCGCAGACCGCCACGTCGTCGGGATGCTCAGCAAGCCAGGCGCTCTGCCAGGCGATGCGCCCGGGCGTAAAGCGATCGTCTGCATCGCAGCGCATGATGATTTCGCCCCCGGCCACGGACAATCCCGCATTGAACGCGGCCGCGATGCCCTGGCGCGGACCTTCAATCAGGATCACGCGCGGGTCGGCCAGATCGCGCACCACCCGGCCGGAGCCGTCCTCGCTGCCGTCGTCCACCACGATCACCTGCAACGGCACGTCCTTTTCATCCAGCACGCTGCGCAGCGAGTCCGCCACGAAATCGCGGGCATTCTTCATGGGAATGATGATGCTGACCAGATTCATGCTTTCCCCGTGACGGGTTTGGCGGCAGGACGTTTCAGCGAGGCCACCAGCAGCAGCTTCCATGCCTGCGCGGACCAGGGTTGCATGCCGATGGCTTTGAGGCCGTAGATCATGGCGGTGGATTTGTGCCCGCTGTTAAAGGCCCACCAGCCGTACTGACAGGTGAAGCGCAGGCGCGAGGCGGCATCGGCGCCGGGTCGCCAGTCCTGATGCGCCTCGAAACGCGAGGCAATGCCGCGGCGGGCGCTGGCTTTTTCCACAGCCATGCGGCAAAGATCCTGCTCCTGCTGACGACGGGTTTCCGACACGCCGCCGCCGTGCAGACGATATTTGCCGACGGCGCGCGGCAGATTGGCGACGCGGCCGATCTCCGAAAGTCGCAGGAACAGTTCGATGTCCTCCGCCAACGGGAAGTTTTCGTCGTAGCCGCCCACCTGTTGCAAAGCGTCACGGCGCATCATGCTCATGGTGTGCCAGATCGAGCAGTGGCCGCGCAGCATTTCGTCTTCGATCCGCTCGTGTTCAGTGGCAACCTTGAGCGTGGTCAGCGTGCGACCCCTGGCGTCCATCATCTGCACGTAACCGCTGACACAGACGACCTGCGGATGGGCTTCGAGATATTCAACCTCGCAGGCCAGGCGATCGGGGTGCGACAGGTCGTCACTGTCCTGCCGTGCGATGTATTGGCCACGGGCGAGGGACAGGCCGTGATTGGCGCTGGCGGGGATGCCGCGTGGATCCTGATGGACGACGCGCACCCGTTCGTCTGCCTGGGCAAGCTGGTCGAGGATTCCGGGGGTTGCATCGGTGGAGCCGTCATCGATCACGATCAACTCGAAATCACGGAAAGTCTGCACCAGCAGGCTGCGCACAGCCGCCTCGACGTAGCGCTTTCCGTTGCGCACGCACATGATGACCGAGACGGTGGGTATGTTTTGACTCATCCTGGAAACAGGATTTTTTCAATGATGATCCAGGCGCCGGGCAGGATGCCGAAGCCGAAGAGGATGGGCAGGTCGATCTTGGGCTGCCACAGGCCGCAGGTGATGGCCAGCCGCGCATAGACCGGATAGAGCAGCCATTGCGTGGCGGTCAGGCCGAACATGAACCCGAAGGCGTCCATGTAGTACCAGCCGAGCGTGCAGCAGGTGACGAGGATGACCAATTGCGATGCGACGCCGACCATGATGCGCCAGGTGGAGCCGATGGCGAAGAAGGCGTTGCCGTAGGTGGAGTTGACCATGCCCGCCAACGAGCCGGCCACCATGCAGGTAAGCATCCAGCCGGCGTTGGCGTACTGGTCGGGATACACCAGCAGGACGAACGGCGGCCCGAGAAAGACCATCAGGATCAGAAGCAGGTTGATGGGCAGAATCAACATCAGCCGCACGCGCCGCAGGTGATGCAGGAATCGCTCCCGGTCGCGGCGATAGAGTTCCGCCAACGCGGGAAAGCCCACCATATTGCCCAGTTGCTTGACCAGCATGGGCCCCAACTCCGCCAGGTTAAAGGCGATCCAGTACACGCCC
>CAYYGM010000069.1:0-21928 GCA_964471555.1 uncultured Phycisphaeraceae bacterium | reverse complement strand
TTTTCGCGCCCAAACAACCGGGGTGATGAAGCAATTGAGCCTCGTCCGAAACCGACGTAAAGTTGCGATCAAAACGGGATGCGCGGGAGGGAGCGGGATAAACCGGGAATGACAACGACTTACGGCATTTTGGGCCGTCAAATTCTCAAATATCGAAATGGGATGAAGGGGGCCAAAAACGGCAATGTGTTACGATCGAAATGGGACGAACACCGTTCTAGCGGCATCAAAAACGGCCATCAGTTCCAGCAAAGGTGGAAGCTGGAACAAAGGTGGAATTGCCTGTTTTCGTAGCACTTGGACGCGGCGACCTTCCAAAAATCGACTGCGCATCCCACTGCGCATTGCGCATCGACTGCGCATGGCGGCGCGCGCCTCCCTGCGCGCCGCGCGCGCCCCGCGCGCGGCGAAACACGTAAATGAACAGCGTATTCTTGCTACAAGGGCACTGGGCAGTTGTGTGTGGACTGCGTTCATTTGACGAGTTTCAGGCGCGCCTTCTGCGCTCGCTGGGTGTACCCTAACAAAACTGGCGTTGGCCTACCCTTCTGAATGGCGATCAGGTACGATTGGGCGGCACGTCTGAGGGTATGGGCCAAGCGGTATGCAGCAGGTCGGCTGATGATGTCACCATGCCTGCGCCGCACCGATTGGAACCATGCCAGCACTTCGCCTGGTCGTTCACCGAGGATCAGGGCCGAGAGTGATTCAAGCTCGTGACGCGGCAGCTTCTGGCTGGCGGCGAACCTGTAGCCGTCCAGGTACATCCAGGTGACGACCAGGCTCGCCATGCTGTTGCTGCGCTGGGCATCGTCACCCTGTCGCTCCAGGCGGAGCCGTTCAGCGGCCTCACGCTTGCGGTGGATCAGTAGAGACTTCGACAGGCGCGGCACTCTGCCAAACACGTTGGTGACGGGCTTTCGAGCCATGATCGAACCCCATTTACCCGGTGTTCAAAAAGCCGCCGAAATCCGGGGATTTTCAGCGGCCCACAGCAAAGGTTCCATTGAATCAAGCGCCGAGCAATTCGTACACGCGGGCCAGCGTCGCTGCGTCCAGCGTGCCCAGGCCAAGCTCGAACATGCCCGCGATCGCTTCGTCCCCGTAAGAGATGGCATCGGATGGATCGCATGATCTGACCACCGCGTGCGCCAGCTCGTGAAAGAATGTTGCGACGCGGCTCTGCACCGGCTGAACATCGGAGATTGCAATGTACCGATGATCGAAGTCGCAGATGCCCAAGCAAGTGTCCCTGTCCAGGGCGATCTTGCCCCGCACCAGGAACACGCTGTAGCGATGCGGTCCCACCTGCACCTGCACCGGCCCGGCGACGCGCGAGGAATGCACGTCGTAGTTGTCGGGCCAGTCGATGCCCAAGGTGACACGCTGACGCGGCGCTGTGCGCTGCGGCTGATCGGCCGCGAGTCGGAGTTTGAAATTGCTGTTGCGGGGTTCGCATTCAATGGTTACGCTCATGGTGCCCTGTCCGTTGGTTCGTGGTTGAACTTGCAAGGTGAGGTCACGAACTGGCGGCGGGGCATTGTTCTATCTGTCTGCCCCTTCACGACATACCTTTAATTCTATATTTCCGTATTTGTGTGTTCTCTTAGTTTTATCGTCATATACATATTTAAATATTAATTTTCATGTATTATCTTACTAACTTCCGATTGTATTTCAAGTAGGAAGGACGTGGTACTATGGCCGACATGGGAAACTCACCAGATCGCCCCGAAAAACTCGCCAGCAAGCTCATCGCAGTTTTTGAAGGCCATACGCATCTTTCGCTTGCAGAGGTTGCCGGGGTCACCGGGCCGCAGATCGGAAACTACACACGAGGATCAACTCCTGGACCGCTTCAACTCTTTCGCCTGGCGCGTTATCTGAACGTAAGCCTTGATTGGCTTATTGACGATGCTCAGCCAGTGAAACCAATCAGGCGGCCCGGCTCCACCCTTACCAGTGCGCAGCTTCAATTGGCCTGCCTGGATAAGTACGTTGAACTGGCCAATGAATTTTCATCGATACTCGACCGCTGCGACACCATCGACTGGGCGTCGATTGCTAAACAACTCGAACAGATCAACCCCAAAGAAGTGCCGAACGAGGCCGATGATGCCATGCGCATCGCCATGCGAAAACCCCGCATTCGCATGGAAATCCCCGATGAATTGCGCGCCGCGCTTCAGTTGTTCGCCCAGGTGATGGACTTCCAGGAACATACGATCGAACCGCTGGCCACGTGGATTGCTGACCTTACCCCGCAGCTTCCACCGGGCACTCCGACAGGTCAGCAGCTATTCGATCACGTCAACAAAATCTGCGGCCGCCTATGCTCAACCCAAACGGGTCAGCGCATGGGGGCCGGTTATATGGCAGCACAGAATTTCGTACATGATCCTGATCGTGCGTTGGCACTGGTCAAGTTCGCCCTAGAGGAGTATCACACGGAATGCAAGCTGGCGGGATCGAAGCGCAAATCGCCGCGTTAGAAGCTGAGACAGATGTTGATTAAACGCGACAAAAGATGACAGTTGTAAACATTTGTTGAAACTCGGATTAACTGGCATCGTCTAGGAAACTTTCAGGAATTCATGCAGGAATTTTCCAGATAAATACACGGAAGGCTCTGGACGTTCACGGATGGACGATCAGCAAATAAAACCAGGTCCGATCGACGGCGAATCCGCCCAACAGTTGTGGCGCAACTATTGGGCGGCAGGGACGGATGACGCGCGATCGAAGGCCCGCCATGACCTGGTTGTGTTCTACCTGCCCCTGGTGAAAAACACGGTCAACTACATGGCCCCCGGATGGTGCGGCTTCCTGGAGGTCGATGACCTGCGCAGCGAAGGCATCTTCGGTCTGTATGAAGCCATCGACAGCTTCGATGAATCGCGGGGCGTTCCATTCGGTTCGTTCGCCAAATTCAGGATTCAAGGTGCTGTGCGCGACCACCTGCGGAAAATTGATAACGTCAAGCGCACGCACCGCATTCTGGTGACGCGCTGCGATCGAGCGATGGAAGCTCACTTCAAGCGGTATGGATGCAAGGCGACGGCGCAAGAGATCGCAGAAGCCACCGGCCTGAACGCGCGGGACGTTGAGAATGCACTTGCCCACCGCTATGACCTGACACCAATGGTCAACGACACGGGCGATGCAACAGACCTACCCGATACGCGCGAAGCGTCGCCGGAAACCAAACCCGACCGCACGATGCTTCGCCGCGCGTTTCTGGCTGGATTCGACCGCCGCGAGCAGCTCATCATCATGCTGTACTACTACAGCCAGATGAACATGAAGGAGATAGGCAACATCATCGGGCTCAGTGAGTCCAGCGTGTCGAAGATGCACCATCAAATCATCAACCGTCTGCGGTCGAAGATGAGCAACCCCACATTCTCTGCGACCTGTAAGGCCGCCATGCAGCAACCACAGGAGGCCGCGTCGTGAACGATCTATTCATCGGCGACGAATCACTGTGCATTCTCAACCCAGAGCGGCGCGACCTGGAGCCGCCCCGGAATGTGTCGGTACGCGGGTTTGTGCCGTTCCAGGTGCGTGGCGTGGACAAGGCAAAGCGGCAAGTTTCTGCCTACGTTTCGACGCCGAACCCCGACCGTTACGACGAAATCATCCTGCCCAGCGCGTTCAGGAAACACCTGCCGACGTTTCGCACTAACCCGGTGATGCTGGCCGGTCACTCACATGGCGGCCAGGCTGGTGAACCTACGATCATCGGATGGTGGATCAGTCTGGAAATTCGCAAGGATGGCCTGTACGGGGTAGCGCAGTTCCTTGAAAATGATGACCTGGCTGAGAAGTGGTGGCAGCGTTTCGTGCAGGGTGCGGCCCGCGCCTTCAGTGTGGGATTTATCGCGCACGCATGGGAGATGCGCGACTACACCGGAGCCGACGGGCAAGTGCGAAGGCTGCGC
This sequence comes from uncultured Phycisphaeraceae bacterium, assembly GCA_964471555.1. Classification (GTDB taxonomy): domain Bacteria; phylum Planctomycetota; class Phycisphaerae; order Phycisphaerales; family Phycisphaeraceae; genus JADLFV01. The sequence continues at coordinate 17,987 of CAYYGM010000069.1, read as the reverse complement.
ACGTTCACGGAGGTCGAGTTGATCGAAATCAGTGCCGTGGCTGTGCCCGCCAACCGTGAAAGTGTGGTGCAGGCTCTGTCGATGTTCGCAGGTCAAGGCGCGGCGGTGGTGGATGATGATTCGGGAAGCGCCATTGAAGGCATTTCAAACCGTCGTCTAAACAAGGTTATTGCCCGTTCGATTCGCCCGATTCTACAGCGCGAGTTGGCGGCACTTCTGGAGGGACAAAACAACAACGGCAACGGCGGCACGGCCGCGAGACAACATAGCAGTCCCGCTACCAGCGGGCTGGCATTCGATGAACCGCCCCCGGAAGTCGGTAAGGCCAAAGGCGCAGCTCCGCTCGGTGATGATTACACCGATGAAGAGTTACGCCGATGGTTGAAGACGGCAACACTGGAGCAAATCGAAGCCAAGTTGGCCAAAGACAGCGGTTTTGAAACCATCGAGGAATACGACCGGTGGATGGCCGAGAATGAGGAGCCGTTGCCCACGTTGGAGGAGATGCGCGCCACCGAAGGCGAAATGTCTTTGGATGAATTGTTCGAGGATGAGGAGGATTGGTCTGACGAACCGGCTCTGCGTTAGTACGCATCGCCGGGTGTGGGCGCAAGCACCTGGCGACGTAGGCGCAGACGGATCAGATCGCCCCGGCGGCGGGCAACGTGCCGGCCGCAACAAAATCAACCCGATGCAATCGGAGTCAGTTATGGGCAAATCATCTACAACGATGGATCACATCCGCACCGTCGATGACGTGCGGCGGGAGCTGAGCGATCACGCGCTAGCTATCATGCAAATTGAGGACGGTCACAAAGATTTGCGTCGCACGATCGATCGCAAAATCAGTGCGGCCCGCAACGCGGGAGGACTGATCGGCCGCGATCCGAAATACCGCGGCGTGTTCGACAACGCGCAGGACGCGGCCGCGTTCGGTCTGCACGTGCTATGCAGCGAGCGGGACCCGCGAGCCAGGGCGTTCATGGAAAGCGCCAAGCGGCAGTACGGCGACGTGTTCGTGCGCGACATGAGCAGCGGCGACGACAGCGCGGGCGGAGCGCTGGTACCCACCCAATTCAGCGACCGCATCAAGCGGCTGTTGGAAAGCTTCGGCGTGTTCTTTCGCAACGCATTCAGAATGCCGATGGAATCCAATTCCCTGTCGTTCCTCAAACAGACCGGCGAGCTGACGGTTTACTGCCCCGGCGAGTCCGCCGCGCCGACAGACAGCGATCCGGCCTTCACCCGCGTCAATCTCAACGACAAGGAATGGTGCACGCTGACCTACTACCCGCGCACGCTGGGTGAGGATTCAGCGGTCGAAGTGGGTGAAATGGTCGGCCGTTCCATCTTCTACGCGATGGCGTTGAAGGCCGATCATATCGCCTTCAACGGCGACGCCAGCGCCACCTACTTCGGCATCGAGGGCATCATCCCCAAGCTGCTGAGGATCAACGGCGTGGACAACGGCGGCGGCCTGGTGCTCGGTGCAGGCAATGCCTGGAGTGAGCTGACCCTGGCCAACTTCGAGGACGTTCAGGGCCAGGTGCCTGACTACGCCGACGCCGAATACAAGTGGTATTGCTCGCGCAAGTTCTATTTCACCGTCATGCGTAAGCTGGCGATGGCGGCAGGCGGGACCACGGCGGCGGAAATTCTCAACAACCGTGACCGCACCTTCCTGGGAGATCCTGTTGAGTTCACACAGGTCATGCCGCGCACCGAAGGCAACAGCCAGGTGTGCGCCCTGTACGGCGACATGCGCAAGTGCGCCACCTGGGGCGATCGTCGCAGCGTAACGGTTGAGGAGTCGAGGGACTACAAGATGGCAGAACGCCAGGTGACGGTCCTTGGTTCCCAGCGCGTGGCCATCAGCATCGAAGATGTCGGCGACGCCAACAATGCTGGCCCGATGGTCGGCCTCATCACGGCGGCTGGTTAATCACGAGTTCGCGCCTTGTGGGGCGGGGGTGTATGCCCCCGCCCCGGTGTTAAAAAATCAGTCCGTGAATCACAGGAGTTTCAGATAGGAAAGACTTACAAAACACACGGCTGTTCAACGCGATCCCGCCGGGTGCGATCAAGGATGGTACGGCCTTCACCAGCTACGTGATCGACCTGGCCGAGTTCAGCGGCTCGGCCTATGGCGAGTTCATCGTGCAGCTCGGTGCGACGGACGTGGCCCTGGCCGTGTTCAAGGTCATGCAGTCCGAGACCAAGACCAACAGCACCACGCTGGGTGGTTCGCCTACGGAAGTGCTTGATGTGACCACCAAGCCCGACGATGGCGACAGCAACGGCGTTTGGGTCATCGGCATCGACCTTCGCACCGTTCGTGCCCGCTACATTCAGTTGCAAGTGACGGCAGGTGATGGCTCGGCCGGAACCTACCTGTCGGCGATTTTCCAGGCTATCCCTGGTGAGTCCGGCACCACGGCCGCACTGCGCAACGCCAGCAACGTCGAGTACGTTTAACGGTTACATGCCAGCAGCGCCGGGCACGGACGCCCGGCGCTGCTGGTTTTGTCATCTATGGCAGCAAGCCACAACATCTTCAAAACCACACCCCATCTTGTGTACGTTCGCACCACAAAGAGCGTGAACGGCGAGACTGATGGTTATGTTTTCGATCCGTATCTGCGCTGTGAGTCGATCGACTATCACAAGGGACCATCCTGCGGCCGGGCTACCTTCAGTTTTGTCAATTCGCAGAACGGTCAACCTATTGCGCCATTGGCGAACATCGAAGATGTGTGGAACCGCTATCGTTGTGACCACCAAGTCAAGGTTGATATTTTGCCCCGATTTGGTCAGCAAATCCCGATCATCGCGTTTCAGGGATTCTTTCTGAAGCGGGAGTTTCATGTTGAGCGTTTGAACGCTACGAATGACCGTGAAGGTGTGACGATCATCGCCCAAGCGATGCCGGTGATGGAAAACAGCTTGAGCGAACACGTCATAACTGGCCGCTGGATCAACACCACGCCAGCGGTAGAAGAGGGTGAGGAACCTGCGACCCCGGCATTCGCTGTGATTGAATCGCTCGATTTGCCCGCTGTTTTCAATCCTAAAGGTCTGCCAAACTGTGACACCGCACAGGAATTTCAGATCAACGGACCAACCGACTTGAAGGCTTACGCTTTCAGCCGTTTGGGTGACGTTGACACCGGAGCGGACTGGTGGACACCACGAACGGCCATCTTGTCGCTGCTGGCATTTTGGCTCTATGGCGTCGACACGGGCGAGGAAGGTCCGGCTGCTTTATCGCGCATGACCTGCATGAGCAAAGACCTGGCCGCGCTACTGGTTGCTGGTGCCGGTGATGCTTCGCTCGACTACCGTTTGCCGGAAACCAACGTACATGGCCTGGGCATCTTTGACGCGATCCAGAAGGTCTGTAGCGCAGCCGGTATGAGCATGGCCCTACAGCCCGACATGTTCGATCCATCGTATCGTGAAGTAGAAGATCGCGTTTACCGCCTGTACGTCTCTCTGCGGAACGCTGGCCGCGTAAGTAACGTCAAGCTGCAAAAACGCTCCGACAACCTTGCGGGATCATCATCGAGCAATTTGGATCGGAATGACGTCAGCCGGGTTCGACTGCTGCAAGATGGGCTACGTACATATAGCGAGGTGGCTGCTCGCGGGCGCACGCTGATCGAGGCGAGTTTCAAGCTCAAGCCGTTGTGGTCGCCTAATGACATAGCTGGTGATGGCGGATCGATCAATGATGAAGGCGAGTTAGAGGGGCTTACTCCGCAAATGCAGGATTCGCCCCAGATCAGTAGCCTGACCTACTCCGCACGCCATGTGCAGGGCGGAGCACAATTCAATCAATACCAGCACGTGGGCCGGTTGTGGGGGCTGGATTGCACTGGTCTATTCGCACCCAGCGGCTACGTTGCCGATCCGGAAGATCCCAAGCCGACAGACGGTTACGCTCACACTGAACCTGATCAGGAGCCGGGATTTGATTTTGTCAGCTATCTCAATTTAACAACGTCACCGCTGAAAGATGAGCGAGCGGATTTAAAAATCACCGACCCGATCGTCTGGAGCAAAAGGCCGCGCTATCCGCAACCTATACGCCGCCCGGACGGGTCGCTAAAAGGCATCGACTGGGTTCTGGAAGTCAGCGAGAACAGCGGGGCAAGCTGGACCGAGATAACGACTGAGTTTAGGACCGCCAGGGAACATTTCGGCATCATGCTGACTGGCAGCGAAGTGGCCAACTTGTCCTGTATAAACCTTCAGTCAATTCAGGCCAATTGCATGGCACCAGTAGAGGAAAGCTGGTGGGCACTGCTGTTGCAGGGCAAGCTGTTTTTCCGGCTCACCTGTTCAATTGAGGCGGATCATGCGGCCAGGTATGACGCGAAGAATTCATCAACATCATCCACCGCGTATAGCCGTGTCCGTTACGTGGAATCAGACATAATCGAATATTGGTCGGCACCCACCAGCCTGAACGCCTTAGGGTCTTCGACCTGGTTGAAGCTAAATCATCGTGGCATCGTTCTGTCGAGCGGGGAATACATCACCAACCTGAAGTACGATGCCCTGCTTAAACAGAAATCATGGGAAGCCACGCCGATCGCGGGAATGGTTCAAACGTGGAAGCTCGACTTCGGCAAGTGGCGTCTGCTGGACCGCATCAAGTTGATCGAGGGCCGCAACATCAATCTGACAACCTCAGCCAATGGGGGCGGTGCTGAGATTGCTGCGATCAACGTGACGCTCACGGAGGCAGCGCAGATCATGACACTGCAACTGGAGGATACGCGATACACGGAGGGGGCATAGGTGACCCTAACAACCCGGCCGCATCAGGCGGCCAATGAAGCCCGTTTATAGGGGTTTTGTACGGGCTTCAACAACTGAATAACGGCGGTGTGATGACCATCGCAAAAATGAAGCGTAGAACCTGCTACGCATGTAGTATGCGCGTGCCCTTCGTCCCATTTACTGCAACACAATCCCATTTCGATCGCGCCGCTACGACCGAACGGCCTTCTATAAAGGGGCCAAGCGTCACGTTTGTGCGCGCAAACGGCCTGTTTTGAGCCCTCCGGATGAACGTAAGTGCAGACCTGGACTGTAGAAAAAATTTTTTTCGGTGACTTGCTAAAAATCGGCGCGGCGCGGCGCCGTCGGGCTATGATGCGGCAAATGTCCCCGCTCCACGAAGCTACACCATGAAAACCACCAAGCTCGGAAAAACCAAGATCAGCATCACCCGTCTCGGCTTCGGCTGCATGGGGATGAGCGATTTCTACGGCCCGGCTGACAACGAAACTTCCATCCGCGTGCTGCATGCGGTCATTGATGCCGGGATCAACTTTCTGGACACCGCCGACATGTACGGCTGCGGCGCTAACGAGAAACTGGTTGGTCCCGTGGTCAAAGCCCGCCGCGATGAAGTTGTGCTGGCGACCAAGTTCGGCAACGTGCGCGCACCCGATGGCAAACTCCTCGGCGTTAACGGCAAGCCGGACTACGTGCGCAAGTGCTGCGATGCCAGCCTGCAGCGGCTGGGGCTCGACGTGATCGACCTCTATTATCAGCACCGTGTCGATCCCAACACGCCGATTGAGGAAACGGTGGGCGCCATGGCGGAACTGGTTGCCGCGGGCAAGGTGCGACACCTGGGGCTATCCGAAGCCGCCCCCGCCACCATTCGTCGGGCGTACAAGGTGCATCCGATTGCCGCGCTGCAGACCGAGTATTCGCTGTGGACGCGCGATCCCGAGGGCGAACTGCTGGCTACCTGCCGCGAACTGGGCGTCACCTTCGTGGCTTACAGTCCGTTGGGGCGCGGCATGTTGACCGGGCAGATCCGCAGCCTCGACGACCTGTCGCCTGACGACTGGCGGCGAAATCACCCGCGATTCCAGGGCGAAAACTTCCAACTCAATCTCCAGCGCATCGGCAAGTTGCTCGACCTGGCCAAGCAACTCAAGTGCACGCCGGGCCAACTCGCGCTGGCCTGGCTGCTGGCGCAGGGCGATGACATCGTGCCCATCCCCGGCACGCGCAGCCTGGGACGATTGCGGGAGAATCTGGCTGCGCTGGAGGCGAAGCTGAGTGATGCCGACCTGGCCCGGATTGATGCGATCATGCCGCCGGACGTCGCAGCCGGCACGCGCTATCCGGAGGCGGCCATGGCCATTCTCAACGGTTAATTTTCGCCCGAGGAACCCCCCTGCGGAATTGTCGCGACTGGTGCAACCGGCGATCGGAGCGTATTCTACGCGGGCCGGTACTGGAAATCGCACGCATGAGTAACCCGCAATTCACACTGGTCAGCATCGGCGAAGCGCTTTTCGACGTTTTTCCCGACCATCGCCAACTCGGCGGCGCCCCGCTGAACCTGGCCCTGTGCGCCGATCAACTCCTGCGCCCCCACGGCGGTCAGGCGATCATCGTCAGCCGCATCGGTCAGGACGCGGCCGGCAACGATATGCTCGACGCCCTGCGCCAGCGCGGCATGTGCATCGATTACATGCAGAGCGATCCCGATCGGCCGACCGGCTCGGTCATCGTGGATCTCGATACGGATCATCAGCCGACCTATGACATTCTCCCGGGCGCGTGGGATGTGATCCAGTTCGATCCCGATATCGAATCGCTGGCCCGCCGCGCCGATGCGGTCGCCTTCGGGACGTTGGCCCAGCGCGATGCGCAGAGTCGCAACACCATCTATCGCCTGCTCGACACTGCCCGCCGGGCTGTGCGCCTGTTCGACGTCAACCTGCGCCAGGACGACATCGACCGCCGGGTGATCCAGCGTTCCTGCGAGTCGGCCAGCATCGTCAAGCTCAATGAACAGGAATTGCCGCGGATCATCAAGCTGCTGGGGCTGAACGGTGAAGGCAACGACGCGGCCGAGGTGCTGCGCAAGCGGTTCAAGCTGGAGATGGTGGCCCTGACCCGAGGGGTGCGCGGCACGCGGTTGTTCACCAGCAACGGCATCGTGGACGGTGAAGCGACCAGCTATCCGCCGGCTGAAGGCGCTGACGCAGTGGGAGCCGGCGACGCCTGTGCTGCTGGTTTGCTCGCTGCCCGCCTGCTGCGACGACCGAAACAGCAGATCGCCGACCTGGCCAACCGCTGCGGCGCGTTCGTCGCCAGCCAGCCCGGGGGTACGCCCATCCTGCCGCCGGGGTTGATCGAGACGGTGTAAATAACCCGGCAGCCTGCTACAATACGCGGCTCGGCGGCGCGGCCGCTGGCGATCTGTCACCCTGTTCAAGCTCAGGAGTGTGTCACGTGTCATCGAATGGATTGAGTGTGGCTGTGGTGGGCGCGACGGGCGCAGTCGGGCAGGAATTCCTGCGCGTGCTGAGCCAACGCAAGTTCCCCATCGGACAATTGAAACTGTTGGCCTCGGCCCGTAGCGCCGGCAAGACCTGCACGTTCAATGGCCAGACTTTCACCATCGAGGAATTGACCGAAAAGAGTTTTGCCGGCATCGACCTGGCCCTGTTCAGCGCCGGCGGATCGATCAGCAAGAAGTTCGCCCCCGTCGCGGTGCAGGCCGGCGCGATGGTCGTCGATAACTCCAGCGCCTTCCGCATGACCGACGGCATCCCGCTGATCGTGCCGGAAGTCAACCCGCAGGACATCGGCGACCTGGCCCTGGGCAGCAAGCCCGGCATCATCGCCAACCCCAATTGCTCGACCATCATCATGCTGGTGCCGGTGACCCCGCTGCATCGGACGGCAACGGTCAAGCGCATGGTGGTCAGCACCTATCAGGCTGCCAGCGGCGCCGGCGCAGCCGCCATGGCCGAACTGGAGCAGCAGACCCGCGAAGTGCTGGCCGGCCAGCAGCCGACCTGCAACATCTTCAAGCAGCAGTACGCCTTCAACCTCTTCAGCCATAACTCGGACATGCAGCCCAACGGCTACAACACCGAGGAAATGAAGATGCTCAAGGAAACGCACAAGATGTGGCACGACGCCTCCGTGCGCGTGACCGCCACCTGTGTGCGCGTGCCGGTGATGCGGGCCCATGCCGAGAGCATCAACCTGACCTTCGAAAAGCCGTTGACCGAAGACGACGCGCGGCAGATTCTGTCTAAGGCCCCCGGCGTATCCCTGATCGACGACCGCTCAAACAATCGCTTCCCCACACCGCTGGACGCCTCGGACCGCGATGACGTGTACGTGGGGCGCATCCGCAAGGACATGAGCCAGGACGGCAACGTGGGCCTGGACCTGTTCGTCTGCGGCGACCAGATCCGCAAGGGCGCTGCCCTCAACGCCGTGCAGATCGCGGAGTTGCTGGTCTGACCGAGTCACGCAAGTCCAACAGCCTGTCGGCCTGATCGCCAGCGCGAATCGGGTGGTCTATCCGTCTGCGCATACAGGCCGAATCTGGATCCCCTACTGCCTGCTGCGCAACGATGGGCCTGATCACCCCACCGCCCTGTCACCCACTTGCCCGCCTACCGGCGCATCTCCACGTGAAGAACATCTGGATTTTGCCGAGGCATAAAATTTAGCATTTAGGCTAAATGCTATCCGCTTGATCGCGAAAAAATGCCGTGTTTTTCAGATGTTTTCTGCGTTTTCGGTACTTTCGGTGCTTGGGGTCTCGGACTTGCCTGGACCTGGCAGACGTCCCTGGACCTGATCGTCCTGGGACGTGGTTCAGTTGATCGGCGGGTTATGGCTTGTCCGGCTCGAGCAGGACGATGTGTTGGGCGAGGCCGGGCGGGGGAGACTTGGAGAGGTAAACGGTGGTGCGCAGGGTGGCGCCGTCGGGGAGGGTGGCGGTGATGCGGTGGGTGCCGGTGAAGGGACGGGCGTAGGCGTTGCCGACCTCGTCGGTGGCGATGGTGAGATTGGTCCACCATTCCTTGTGGAATAGGCCGTCGATGATCTGGCCGGGCTCGGTGAGGTGGCTGGCATTGTCGATGATCGTGGCGTTGGGGTCGGCCACGTCGTCAATGGTCAACCCGCTGAAGTAGATGCCGCGCACGCAATCGCAGGCGAAGAGGATGCGGAGCAGGGTTTCGAGGTTGTTGGCGGCAGCCGGGGCGCTGGAGCCGCCGACTTCGAGGGGGCCGATGACGACGTCGCCGCCAAGTTCGCCCAGCAGATCAAGGCCGTGAGCGAGTTGGCGCTGCAGCAGGACGCCGCCCATGCGTTGCTCGATGGCCACCTGGTTGAAATTGATGAACTTGTTGCGCAGGTTCTGGGCGTGCTCGATGGCTTTGCGCAGGCGGGTTTCGGTCAGGCAGTTTTCCAGACCCAGGGCCAGCGCGGCGCGGGGGGCGATGGCGTGGGCCTGATCGAACAGGCGACGAATCACAGGCTGTCCAAGCTGATCGGTGACCCATTGGTGATCGAGGCTGTGCGTGTAGAGATCGAAGGCGTCGACGTCGCCGCGATAGCGCTGCAGCACATCAATGACGTGGTTCTCGATGGCGGCAGTCATCTGCGGCTTGTCCATCAGCGACAGCCAATCCGGGTTGCGGGCGGCGTCGGCGGAGAGCAAACCGCCCCACCGCACGTGCAGGCCCAGTTGCTTCGCTTCGCGCACCGCTTCGTCCACAGCCGCGTAATTCGGCTCGGCCAGCGGATTTTCCTGAAGACGCGACCAGGCAGTCAGGCGATCCAGGGCCACGGTATTCAGCACCGAAAGTGCGGGCAGCTTGTCGCGGACAGCATCGAAGCCACCTTCACCCAGAACGAAACCGAGCGAAAAGTCGTGGCTGAGCTGTTCGATGCGCACCGCGGCCCGGCTGACGGGTTTGCCCTCGGCATCGATTACGATCACGCGCAGATCGGTTTTGCGGTTTTCATCGATCTGCTTGTTCAACTGCTCGACCCACGGGCCGGTCATGTTCTGGGCGTGCAGGATTCCACAAAACAGCACACTCAACAGAAAAAGAAATACAAACCGCAGAGGCGCAGAGGACGCAGAGAAGATCAAAGCTCTTCGTTTCATGTTGCCTTCCTCTGTGTTCTCCGCATCTCTGTGGTTCAATTCAAGTGTTCGAGCGCTTCGGCCACGGTTTTGACTGCGATCAGTTTAGCGCCTTTGGGTGGTTTGAGGCTGGTGGGTGCGGTGAGGAATTGGGTGAAGCCGAGGCGGGCGGCTTCGCTGAGGCGTTGGGCCAGTTGCTGGGTATGGCGGACTTCGCCGCCGAGGCCGATCTCGCCGACGCAGCAGACACCGTGGCCGAGCTGGCGATTGTGATGAGCACCGGCGATGGCCAGGGCGAGAGCGAGATCGGCTGCGGGCTCGGCGATCTTCATGCCGCCGACGCTGGAGACAAAGACATCCTGGTCCGCCAGGCGCAGGCCGCCGCGCTTTTCCAGCACGGCAATGAGCATGGCCAGGCGATTGGTGTCCAGGCCGCTGCTCTTGCGCTTGGCGGAGCCGAGGAACCCGGTGCTGGTCAAAGCTTGAATTTCCACCAGCAGACAGCGCGTGCCTTGAATGACGGGACACACAGCACTGCCGGCCCGAGGTTGATATTCGGCAGCGAGCAACCCTGCCCCGTCGGCCACTTCGCGCAGGCCGCCGTCGGTCATGTCGAACAGGCCGACCTCCAATGTCGCGCCGAAACGATTCTTGATCGCCCGCACGATGCGATGGTTGTGATAGCGATCGCCTTCGAAGTAAAGCACGGTATCGACCATGTGCTCGAGCAAGCGCGGGCCGGCCAGGGTGCCCTGCTTGGTGACGTGGCCGACCAGCAGCATGGCGATGCCGGTCATCTTGGCCAGCACGATCAGTTCCTGTCCACAGGTGCGCAACTGGCCCACGCTTCCGGGGGCGGCCGCGGTGGACTGATCCTGTTTGTAGATCATCTGAATCGAGTCGATGACCACCACGGCCGGCTGAACCTTGCGGATCTGCTCGGTGATGCGCAGCAGGCTTGTATCTGCCAGGACGTAGAGGTTGTCCTCGCCGTTGGATGACGCGGTGGTTACGCCGAGGCGATCGGCGCGGAGGCGAAGCTGCTGGGCGGACTCTTCACTGGTGACGTAAAGCACGCGGCCGGCGCCCTGTCGCGCCCAGGCCCCGGCCGCCTGCAGCATGAGCGTGCTCTTGCCGATGCCGGGACTGCCGCCGACCAGCACAGCCGCCCCCGGTACAAGGCCCTGACCGCCGGGTGATCCGCCCAGCACGCGGTCCAGTTCACCGATGCCGCTGGGCAGACGTTGTAGCGGTGCGGCCCCGGCGTCGAGTTGGCCGATGGGCCTGGCCTGCGGGGCCCCCGGAAGTTGTCCGAATCGCTCGCCACTTCCACTGCCGGGGGGGGCGGTGAACTCTTCGAGGGCGTTCCACGTACCACAATCAGGGCATTTACCCGCCCAGCGCGGTTGTACTGAACCGCATTCCCGACAGACGAACTGGAGACGTGACTTGGCCATGAGCCTACTGAGCATACGCAAAACGCACCGGGATACAATCAGGGGCTAGAATACGCGCTCCCCCGGAGCGCAACCCGGAACGCGGCGGGAAAAATGAAGCATCGCCCTTGCACACGCTGATCACGAGGTTCCCATGAGACAACGCACACTCGCCATCCTTGCCGTCGCCTGCCTGCTGGCTGCCGTTCTGCTGGGGCTGAGCAACGCCCGGGCCACGCAAAGCCTGCTTTGGGGTCAGCTTGATCTGCTGGTCGATGTCCGTCACGAGTTGGTGGACAACTATGTCGATAAGCCGGACACGCAGAAGATGACCGAAGCGGCCGTGGCGGGCATGGTCAGTTCGCTGGGCGATCCGTTCACCACCTACTTTCCGCCCGAGGATTTCGCCCAATTCGATCGCATGACCAGCGGCGAATTCTCCGGTATCGGCGCGGAAGTGACCATTGAGAACCGTCAGCTTCGCATCGTGACTCCGCTGGAGGACTCGCCCGCATGGCATGCCGGCGTGCTGGCGGGTGACATCGTGCTGCAGATCGACGGGCAGCCGCTGACGGAAATGTTCGATGGGCTCGACAGCCGCGAGCAGATGATCCAGGCTGCCATCAACAAGCTGCTGGGCGATCCCGGGACCAAAGTGACCATTCAGGTGCTGCACGAATCGGGTTCGCAGGAGGACATCACCATCACCCGGGCGGTGATCCAGGTGCAGACCGTGCGCGGCTATCGCCGCCAGGCTGACCAGCACTATGACTTCATGATCGATGACGCCAACCGCATCGGCTACGTGCGTCTGACCCAGTTCACGGAAAAGACCGCTGACGACCTGAACGCCGCGCTCAAGGAACTGATCAAGCAGAACGTGGCGGGCCTGATCATCGATGTGCGCTACAACCCCGGCGGCCTGCTCAGTTCGGCCGTGGCGGTCAGCGATCAGTTCCTCAAAGCCGGTGAGACCATTGTGTCCGTGCGCGGACGATCCTCGCCGGAGCAGGTCTATCGCGCCACCTCGAACACCTTGCTGCCCGATCAGCCGGTGGTGATTCTGGCCAATGAAGCCAGCGCCTCGGCCGCGGAGATTCTCACCGGCGCTTTGAAGGAAAACAACCGCGCCCTGTTCGTCGGCACCCGCACCTTCGGCAAAGGCAGTGTGCAGAACGTCAAATTGCTCGGCGATCAGTCACAGCCGCTCGGTGCGCTCAAGCTCACCACCGCCTACTACTACGGCCCCGACAATCGGCTGATCCACCGCAAGGAAGATTCGACCACCTGGGGCATCGACCCCTCGCCCGGCTGCTATGTGCCCATGACGCCGGAGCAGCGGGAGAAGATGGCCGAGGTTCGCCGCAATGTCGATGCCATCAAGAAGCACGACGGTGACAGCGATTCGACGCCGGTGACGCCGCAGTGGATCGAGGACCAGATGAAAGACCCGCAGCTTGCGGCCGCGTTGCGTGCGGTGCTGGGCAAACTCGAAAGCAACGACTGGCCCAAGGTCGGCGAAGATGACACCGAAGCCCTGGTGCGCGAAGGCGAACTGGCCAACCTGCGCAGCCGCCGCGAACTGATCCAGGAAACGCTCGACGCCATCGACCAGCGCATCGAAGAGTTGAACAACAAAACCGTGGCCACGGCCGGCGATGTGAACCAGGACGAACAAGTCGAGCAGGCCACGGAAACCGAGGCGCCCGCCGCAACCCCGGAACCCGCACCTGCCACACCGTAACGTGTTTCCCCAACGAGGCTGGCCCACTTCAGTGGGCCAGTCCTTTACCCCATGACCCTGATCCTCGGCATCGAAACCAGTTGCGACGAGACAGCCGCGGCCGTGGTCGAGGATGGGCGCACCGTGCGCAGCAGCATCGTCGCCACCCAGCACGACCTGCACGAAGCCTACGGCGGCGTGGTCCCCGAGATCGCCAGCCGCGCGCACCTGGAGAACATCCAGCCCGCCATCACCGCCGCCATCGATGAAGCCGGTGTCACGCTGACTGAACTGGACGCCATCGCCGTCGGCAACCGGCCCGGCCTGATCGGCTCACTGCTCATCGGCGTCAGCGCTGCCCAATCCCTGGCCTGGTCGCTCAAGAAACCGCTGATCGCCATCGATCACCTGCAAGCGCACCTGTACGCCAGCGCACTGGCTGATTCCTCCAATCAAACATTCCCCGCCCTCGGCCTGGTCGTCTCCGGCGGACACACGTCGCTCTATCGCATGACCGGGTTCACGCAGCTTGAACGCCTCGGCCGCACCATCGACGACGCGGTGGGCGAAGCTTACGACAAAGCAGCGGTGATCCTCGGCGCCGGCTATCCCGGCGGGCCGGCCCTCGATCGGTTAGCCCAACAGGGTGACGCATCCAAAGTCGAACCGCTGCCGCGCTCGATGCTCGATGCCGACAGCCTGGACTTTTCCTACAGCGGCCTGAAAACCGCCCTGCTCTACCGTGTGCGCGGCCACCCCATCGGGCGCGGCAAAGATGCCACCTTCCAACGCTCAGCCGACGATCTGAGCGATGCTGAACGTGCAGACCTCGCAGCCGCATTCCAGCAAGCGGCCATCGGCGTACTGTTCGACAAACTGCGGCGAGCCCTGCAGCGCTACGGCGACATCACCGCCATCCTCATCGGCGGCGGCGTCTGCGCCAACTCGCACCTGCGCAAACTCGCGGCATCCTTTGACCTGTCCGTGCATCTGCCACCGCAACAGTATTGCGTTGACAACGCCGCCATGATCGCGGGCATGGCGCACGAACTTTATCAGCGCCGCGAGTTTGCAGAATTGAACGTCCCTGCCATCGCCACCACGGGGGCATAACGCTCCACCAACCTACGGCAGATACCAGCGCTGCTGAAACTGCGTGCGCTTGAGCACCTGGCGCAGCACGATGCCGGCGATCGCACCGGCCAGCACGGGGATCGTCGTGGTCGGCAGCACCATTCTGTACGAGCCGTGACCGTGGAAGATGTCCATGGCCGTGACGTACAGCACGCCCACGACCAGCAGCGCCAGTCCCAGCGTCAGCGGGATCAGGAAACCACTGCGGTAGCCCAGCAGCACGCCGATCACCGCCAACAGTGCCGCCAGCAGCGCCGCCTTGCCCAGGCCGCCGATCAGCAGCACGAGGATCAGCGCAACCACGGCTAATACCACTCCGGGTATCCACAGACGTCGCGGCTCGTACACCGGCAGGTAGGTAAATGACGTGCGATCGTGCGGATTAAAAGCGCGGCCGCATTGGAGGCACTTGAGCTTCAACGGGTCAGCGTCGGTCAACTCGTGACCGCATGACATACATCGGGGCGGTGTATTCCGCGGCTCGTCTTCCAACGGACTGGCGAAGTCGATCGCTACATCCATCCGCCCGCTGTTCGGGCTGGAAGTCATGGCCCCATTGTACCATGTCGCTTTCCGCGTAGAATCCCTGCCATGAGTCTGGAACTGATTTTCCTGGGCACCGGCACCAGCGCCGGCGTGCCGATGATCGGATGCGACTGCGAGGTCTGCCGCTCCAGTGATCCGCGCGATCACCGCACCCGGCCCAGCGTGCTGGTGCGCTACGACAACCATAGCTACCTGATCGACACCGCACCCGAGCTGCGCCAGCAGGCCATCGCTCACGATATTACGCGGCTCGACGGCGTCCTGTTCACGCACGCTCATGCCGATCACGTGCTGGGCATCGATGATCTTCGCCGTTTCAATGCGGTGATGAAGGCCCCGCTGGACATTTATGCCGAACAGAACGTCATTGATCGGCTGCGCGTGATGTTCCAGTACATCTTCGAGTCGCACAAGAACATCAACGACAGCTTCGTGGCCACGCTGATCGCGCACCCCCGGAAGGTGGGCGAAGCTTTTGAATTGCACGGGGGCACGTGGACGCCGCTGCGCCTGATGCACGGGCGGCTGCCCATCTTCGGCTATCGCATCGATCATGGACCTTGCGGAACTTCCGGAGGCGGGGGTGGGCACTCAATGGCCTATTGCACGGACGCATCCAGTGTGCCGCCGGAGACATTTGCGCTGCTGGAGAACCTGGACGTGCTGGTGATCGATGCCTTGCGCTATCGCCATCACCCGACGCACATGACGGTGGATCAGGCGTTGGCGGTGATCGATCAGGTCAAGCCCAGGCGAGCCTACCTGACGCACATCGCCCACGACATCCGCCACGCGGATCTGGAGCCGAAGCTGCCGGAGCACGTGTACCTGTCGTTCGACGGGTTGGTGGTGAAGTGCGGGGGAATCTCCGTCCAATGATGCACGACGTCAAAACGTGCCATGTGATAACCTATCTTACAGTGACTTTGAGGCAAAACCAGCCTATCGTTTTGGTGATTGGCGGCCCCAATGGGGCGGGTAAAACCACCTGCGCCAGCGGGATCATGGGTCATAGCTTGCGTATGTTTCATTTCGTCAACGCCGACACGCTTGCCCGCGGACTATCTGCATACCAACCGGAGACTGTGGCGGTTCAAGCGGGAAAACTCATGGTCAAGCGATTGCGAGATCTGGGACGGCAACGAAGCCATTTTGCCTTTGAGACCACACTGGCGGGTAAAGCCCACGCTCGGTTTCTTAGGAAATTGAAGGCTGCCGGCTACTGGATTGACCTGCTGTACATTTCGCTGCCCAATCCGGAACTGTGCATCGAGCGCGTCGCTCAACGCATCCCCTCTGGCGGACATCACATTCCAGAGACCGATATTCGTCGGCGATTTACCCGCAGCATGGACAATCTATTCAGAATCTATCTTCCGTTGGCAAACCGATGGCGAATATACGATAATAGTCAAAGGCTGCCGCGTATAATTGCACGGGGAATGAACCCTGGCGAGCCCGAACTGATCGACAAGGACTACTACGATGAGTTGGTCAACCGTACCCCATAACTGGCAGGATTGGTATAGAGACAGCGCCGGCTTCGACCAGTGCATCCAGGCTGATTTTACCCATGCGGTGGATCGCGCCGTTGCCCATCACCACTGTGATGGATTATCCGTTCCGATCTGGAACAATGGCCAGGTTTCATTTCTCAACCAGAACGGGCAAATCACTGGCTCCCGTCCCGATCAATTCCAACGGAACTATTGATTTGACATCAACTGGCGTAGCGCTTTACCGGGATCGGGCTGGCGCATCAGGTGTTCGCCCACCAGCACGCGGTGTACGCCGTGCTCGGCCAGCAGTTGGATGTCCTGGTGGGTGCGGATGCCGGACTCGCTGACCAGGATGCCCACGTCCTGCACGTGCGGCAGCAGGTCGATGGTGTGGTTCAAGTCAGTGGTCATCGTTTTGAGATTGCGATTGTTGATGCCGAGCAACTGGTAGGTGGGATGTGGGAAGCCCACGTGGTCGTTGACCTGCACCAGGCTTTCCATGTCGTGCACCTCGATCAGCGTGGTCAGCTTCAACTCGGTGGCCAGGATCAGCAGGTCGAGCATGCGCGGCTCGGTCAGGCACTCGGCAATCAGCAGGATCGCATCGGCCCCGGCAGCGCGGGACTCGTACACCTGGTAGGGGTCGATGATGAAGTCCTTGCGCAGCACGGGCAGGTTCACCGCCTGTTTGACGACAGCCAGGGAATCGAGCGAGCCCTGAAAATATTTTTCGTCGGTCAGGCAACTGATGGCTGCGGCCCCGTTGTCGGCATAAGCGCGGGCGATGGCCACGGGGTCGAAGTCGGGGCGGATCAGGCCGGCGGAGGGCGAGGCCCGCTTGATCTCAGCGATGACCCGCAGTTTGCCGTTGGGCCGGGTGAGAGCGGCGAAAAAATTACGCGGTGCGGGCGAGTCGGCAGCCTGACGTTTCAGCTCTTCCAGCGGTTTCTGCGCCCGGCGCTGGGCCACTTCCTGCTGCTTGTCAGCCACGATCTTTTCCAGCACGTTGGACATCACGCCTTCCAATGCGGCCAAGGGTTCACGGAGCCAGGGAGCCGGTGAGCCGGGGGTCAGGGGCCGACACTTCATCCCTCGGCCCCGCTTGATAGAATAGCAGGCACTTGGCGGCAGGTCCGCTAGAGGGCACGTTCTGAGGGCAATTCGGATGGACCAGGGTTCGACATTCGAAACCATCGCCGACTTGAAGGTTCGTCGCTACGAGCCGCGCGATCACGCGGCGGTGGAGACGCTGTACCACGACGGTCTGCTGGCCGGGCAGATCGCCCCCAACGACACCGGGGCGGACATCGACAACATCCAGGAGGCGTATTTCTCCAACGAGCGCAGCAACTTCTGGGTGGCCGAGGTGCGCGGTGCGGTGCTGGGCATGATCGGCGTGGCGGAGGACGAGCAGGACATCGCTGAAATCCGCCGCCTGCGCGTGGCCCGCAGCCATCAGCAGACCAACATCGGCCACGCCCTGCTGGAGACAGCCATCAACCACTGCCGTGATCATCGCTATCTCAAGGTCCGTTTTGACACCCGCTTCGAGCGCGGGGCGGCCCTGGACCTGTTCGACCGCAGCGGCTTCGAGCACACGCGGACAAAAAACGTGCAGGGCAAGTAGCTGCTGGAGTTCTACGTGGACTTGTACCAGGATCCGCGGCCGCGGAAGTAACCACAAGGTGACGATCCCCGGCGTAGCCGCCGGG
>CAYYGM010000068.1:0-22091 GCA_964471555.1 uncultured Phycisphaeraceae bacterium | reverse complement strand
AAAACCCTCTGCCACGCCGTACAACTGGCCGCGTAAGTGCGAAAGTCGAACTTAGGGCGTGTCTCGAATCTTTGTCGCGTGCTGTTGGGTGCCACTGCCGCGAGCGGCAGTGCCTGCTTCCCCGCACGGCCGACGCGCGGCCGTGGCACCCGCTACCGCAGGCTCTAGACCTGCGTCAACCGTCCACGCACCAGCCACAACGTCGCCAACGCCAGCAGCGCCAGCAATGCAGCAGCGTTGAAGGCGAGCGCCGGGCTGGTCAGTTGCCATAACAGGCCGGTGATCAGACTGGCCAGCAGGACGGACAATCCGTAACCCATGTGAAAAAGACCGAGTGCGGTGCCGCGGCGCTGAGCCGGTGCGTGCTGGGTGATCATGGCCTTGGCTGTGCCGTCGGTCAGCCCGCGGAAGACGCCGTAGCAGGCAAACAGCGGCCACAATCCCCACACGCCCGTCATTGCAAAGCCGGCATACACGACCGCATACAACAGCCAGCCCACACTCATCAACTTCCAGTAACCTAAGCGATCCGCCAGCAGGCCGGCCGGGTACGAGCAGAGGGCGTAGGTGAGGTTGTACCAGGCGTAGGCCAGCATCACCGTGGCGTCGGATAGATGCAGATCGTGCGCCCGCAGCAGCAGGAACGTGTCCGAGCTGTTGGCCAGAGCGAAGATCATCAGCGGCAACATGGCCCACCAGAATGCCCGCGGAAGTTTCTGATCGTCTTGCAATGGCTTCTCGTTTGTGACGGGTGCTGCTTCCTGCACCGAGTCTTGCGCGGCCTTCGGCTCCTTCACGCGCAACGTCAGCCACACGGCCATTGCCCCAGGAATCGCCGCCAGCAGAAAGATCGTGCGATAGTGACCGCTCAGCATCGCCAGCAATCCCGCCGCGATCAGCACGCCGATCAATGCTCCCGCGGTGTCCATGGCCCGGTGAAAGCCGAAGGCCCGGCCGGCGTGTTTCTTCTGGATCACATCAGCGATCAGCGCGTCGCGGGCTGAGGTCCGCAATCCCTTGCCCAGCCGGTCCAGCATGCGCACCAGCAGCACCATCGGCCAGGCAAACGCCGCTGCCATCAACGGCTTGCTCGCCGCCGCCAGGCCATAGCCCCAGCGAATGTAAGGCGTCCGCGCCTTGCACCGATCGCTGTGCCAGCCCGACCAGCCTTTCATCACGCTGACCAGTGCCTCAGCGACGCCCTCAATCAATCCCAGCACCGCCACCGGCGCTGCCAGGGCCCCGACCAGGAACAGCGGCACGACCGGATACACCATCTCCGAAGAAATGTCGGTAAAAAAGCTGATCCAGCCCAGCCTGACGACTGTGGCCGGCAACGGCGGCGTCGGCGTTTGGGATTCCGCCATTCACAACAACATATCCGCGAGCGCGTCAGGCGTGCAATGGGGGTGTGGTTGACAATGGGTGCCACACCCGCGTACGAGTGTGCCGAGTGATTCGCACGGCCGGCGCGCGGCCATGGCACCCGGATGCCGAACGATTATTGTCCCAGTGGCGTGAAGCGCACCACGATGTTGGTGCTGCTGACGTCCTTGAGTTCGATGGTCAGTTTGCGCACGGCTTTGTCAGGGTTGGGTTCGCCAAACTCGGGTGTCACACCGCTGCGCACACGGTCGCCCCCGGGCTCGGAGGGATTGATCAACTCCGCCCCGTTGTTGGGATTCTGTCCCGGCGGATTGATCGAGCCGGGCAGCGGGCGGGCTTCCATGACGGTGAACATCGCCATGCCGCCCTTCACCAGTTCGGGTTGAATCAGCTCGACGCGCAGCGTTTTGCCGTCCTGCTTGAGCGTGGCGGTGCGGCCGTCTTCGCTTAGCTCGATCGCGGCTCGTGTGTGAGAGAACCACCAGACCGGCTGCGGGGAATGGTTGATGATGCGATCCTGGACTTCCACTGACGGTTGTCCATCACTTGGGCGCGAGAGTGTGATGCGCCGTTGCGCGCCGTCGGCCTGGGCGTAGGCCTTGCTCAGATCGATCTGGGCCACCGCCTGCTGCGGTTGCGAATCGAGCTTGACTTGAGCAACGGCGGTAACGATCTGTTCCTCGTTGATCGGCGGGCCGATGACCAGTGTGTTATGGCCCTCAGCCCGGCAGCGATAGTAGGTCCAGCGCAGGTCGCCGGACTGGCTCTTGAAGTAGTCGGGCAGGTTGTAGTCATCGGGGCCCAGGTCGAGAAACCAGCGCTCGCCGTCAGCGTCGAGCACGAAGGTGCCCAGGTCCAGTTGCCCATGACTTTTGCCGTTTTCGCCGCCCTTGGCCGCCACGAACAGGGCGTCCGGATCGCTCCATGAGCTGCGCATGGCCAGCACGCCGATGCGCTGGTAGAGCACATCCAGCGGCAGCGGGGCGCTAGCGTCGGTCTGCTTGAGTATGTCGGGATCGTAAAACAGAAGTTCATAAACATTGCCGCGACATTGCGGCAATGCAGCGAGGGCGTAGGCCGGCTGATTGAAACGTTTGGCGAAGTAGAGGTGGGTGGCGCTGACGCTGCTGGCCTCGGTGGCGTCGGCGAAGTTGAAGCTCTTGCCGCTGGGGCCGGTCATTTGCATGGGAAACCCCGCGGTTTCCGCAAAGCCGGGCGCTTCGGACAGACCGAAGTCGCTGCCCAGGGCTGATTGCAACATGCAGAGGATGTAAACGTTGAAGCGTGTGCCGTAGCTCCAGTAGCCGGGGCCTTCTTCGTATCCGCCGTCGGGTGCGTAGTAGGCCATGGCGATGGGCAGACTGTCCAGGACGTTACGGATGATCTCGCCGGCAAGCTGCGGTTGTTCGTCGGCGATGGCCAGAGCCCCGGCCGTCATGCCGCTGTTGCAGACCTGGTTCCAGTTGCTGGTGCTTTTGGTCCACCAGTATCCGGTGCGATAGCACTCGAGGCCCGGTTCAAGGCCGTGCTTGATCATCGCGTCGCGCATGACCTGTCGCTGCTGCGGTGTCCATTCGTCATACAGCCAGTCGTAGGCGATGGCGAAACCGAAGGTCATCTCGGCGGTGTCGAGGAAATGGCCGGGAGCGTTCCAGTCGGGGAAGGCGGCCGCGGCCTGCATGTCGGCCCACACCCGCTGCACGTAACGCGGGTTCGGCTCGATGCGGTGCATCATGGACAGGATCAGCGCCCGGCCTTCCACCGTGCGGCTTTCGGTCAGCAGTCGCTTGCCATCGGATTTGTTGTACGTGCTGGCCGGCAGTTCGAGCATGTCCTGGGCGATGCGGCGCAGACGAGCGACCCATTGCTTGACCAGTGGATCGCTCTGGGCCAGTTGGCGGATGCGGGCAAAGTCATCGTCGTGGGCCAGCAGCCGCGGGTGCTGCGGGCGCAGGTTGGCCAGGAGGTTGCCGGAGGTTTGCTTCGCGGCGAAGGTGTACGTAGCCGGGATCAACAAGCACAGCAGGCATGACAGCCAGAGCGATCGAGCTATGTTTCTCCGCATGGGTCCAGCTCCCATAATGTGAAAAACATAGCATCCTCAATCGTTTTAGGCTTGTCAACTGCCTCCCGGGGAGAACCGGACTTTGATGGTGATGTCGGTCACGTTCTGAAGCTCGATGACCAGTTTGCGCGTGGCGGCCTCGGGGTGCGGCTTGCCGAAAATGGGCGTTTCACCTTCGCGCACCAGGCGGGTGACGGGGTCGCCGGGGTTCTGAATGATCGAGCCGTTGTTGGGATTCTGCTCCTTGGGATTGATGGAGCCGGGCAACGGCTGGGCGTCCATCACGGTGAACTTCACGGCTGTGTCCTGCGGCTGGAGCAGTTCAGCACGCAACGTTTTACCGCCCAGCGTGAGCGTGGCGCTGCGGCCGTCGTCGCTCAACGCGATCATGGCTCGGGTGTGGGCGGACCACCAGACCGGCTGCGGCGCGCCGGCCTTGATCTGATCCTCAACCAGAACCGATGACTCACCATCCTCCGGCCGCGCGAGCGTGATCCGCCGCTGCACGCTGTCAGCCAGTTCGTACGCCTGGCTCAGGTCGATGTCGGCGATGGCTTGCTCCGGTTGGGACTGGAGCTTGACGGCTGCCGAGGCGGTGAACAGTTGCTCTTCGTTGACCGGCGGGCCGATGACCAGCGTGTTGTGGCCCTCGGTGCGGCAACGGTAGTAGGTCCAGCGTCGTCCGCCGGGTTTGGCACTAAAGTAACCTGGGATGTTGTAGTCATCGGCGCCAAGGTCGAGGAACCATCGTTGCCCGCCTGCGTCCAGGACAAAGGTGCCCAGGTCGAGGTGGCCGTGACTTTTGCCGTTCTCACCACCCTTGGCGGCCACGAACATGGCATCTGGATCATCCCAGGCACTGCGCATGGCCAGTACACCAACACGCTGGTAGAGCGCATCCAGTGGCAGTGCAGCATCCGGTGAAGCCTGTTTGAGCAGATTAGCGTCGTACCACAGCAACTCGTATGGCCCGCCTTCGCAGACGGCCGCGGCGGCGCGGGCATAGGCTGGTTTGTTGAAACGCTTGGCGAAGTAGAAATGCAGGAATCCAATTTTGCTGCCTTCGCTGGCATCGGCGAAGTTGAAACTTTTGCCGGTCGGCCCGGTCATATGAATCGGAAAACCCGCAGTCTGGTCATAGCCGGGCGAATCGGATAGCCCGAAGTCAGTACCCAGGGCTGTATCGAGGGCGCAGAGAGCAAAGACGTTGAAGCGCGTACCATAGCCCCAGTAGCCGGGACCTTCCTCGTAGCCGCCATCGGGGGCGTAGTTTGCCATGGCGATGGGCAGGCTTTCCAGCGCGTTGCGAATAATGTCAACTGCCAGCTCCGGTTGCTCATCGGCAATGGCCAGTGCGCCGTTGATCATGCCGCCATTACAGACCTGGTTCCAGTTGCTGGTGCTCTTGACCCACCAGAAGCTGGTCTTGTAGCAGTCGAGGCCGGGCTCCAGGCCATGCTTGATGATGGCGTCGCGGATGATCTGTCGCTGCTGCGGCGACCATTCGTCATACAGCCAGTCGTAAGCGATGGCGAAGGCGTAGGTCATCTCAGCCACGTCCAGAAACACGTGCTGATGATTCCAGTCGGGGAAGTTGGCCGCAGCCTGCATGTCCGCCCAGATGCGCTGCACGTAGCGCGGGTCCGGCTCAATGCGGTGCAACATGGCCAGCGTCAACACCCGCGCCTCGACCTGGCGGCTTTCGGTCAGCAGGCGCAAACCGTCGGGTTTGTTGTAGGTGGTCACCGGTTGGGCGAGCATGTTCTCGGCCGTCTTTTTCTCGTGGGCGAGCCACTGCTGCATCAGCGCGTCGCTCTGGACCGCCTCACGGATGCGGGCGAAGTCATCGGCGTGAGCCAGCAGGCGCGGATGGCCCGGGCGCAGGTTGGCCAGGATGTCGTCGGGTGTCTGGGCAGCGGCTAACGAGCTGACCGCAAGCGTCAGCAGACAGAAACAACGAAATGTGATTCTCAACATGATCGATACCCCCTCTGTAGTTGAATGCACGCGGATGCGTGCCGAGCCTGTCAATCCGTTGCCGGCGTGAAGCGCACCAGGATGGTGGTGTCGCTGACGTTCTGAAGCTCGATGGCGAGCTTGCGGATGGCGCCTTTTGGGTTCGGCTCACCGAAGATCGGCGTTTCACCGGTGCGGACCATGCTGCCGCCGGGGACGGCCGGGTTCTGGATGACGGCTCCGTTGTTGGGCCGCTGCTCTTTCGGATTGATCGAGCCGGGCAACGGCTGTGCGTCCATCACGGTGAACTTCACAGCGCTGTCCTCGGGCTGGACCAACTCGACGCGCAGGGTCTTGTCGCCTTGCGTGAGCGTGGCGGTGCGGCCGTCGTCGCTCAGTTCGATCGCGGCCCGTGTGTGCGCAAACCACCAGACCGTCTGCGGCGATTGGGTGACGATGTGATCCTGAACTTCAAGCGTCGGTTGCGCATTGTCCGGACGATGGAGCGTGATGGTGCGCTGCACGTTGCCGGCTTCGGCGTAAGCCTTGCTCAGGTCGATCTGTGCCATCGCCTGCTGCGGCTGCGAATCGAGCTTGACGTCAGCCTGGCAATGGACGGCCTGTTCCTCGTTGACGGGTGGGCCGATGACGAGGGTGTTGTGTCCTTCGGTGCGGCAGCGGTAGTAAGTCCAGCGCAGGCCGCCGGGCTTGCCGTCGAAGTAGCCGGGGATGTTGTAGTCGTCCGCCCCCAGGTCGATGAACCAGCGCTGGCCATCGGCGTCGAGCACGAAGGTGCCCAGGTCGAGGTGGCCGTGACTTTTGCCGTTCTCGCCACCCTTGGCAGCGACGAACATGGCATCGGGATCGTCCCAGGCGCTGCGCATGGCCAGCACACCGACGCGCTGGTAGTGCACGTCCAGCGGCAACTGGGTGTCAGCGCCGGTCTGCTTGAGCAGATCGGGGTCGTACCAGAGCAACTCGAAGGCGCCACCACCGCAGACGTCAAGTGCGGCACGTGCGAAGGCAGGTTGCTTGAAGCGCTTGGCGAAATACAACTGCGGCGGACTGATGGCGCTGCCCTCACCGGCGTCGGCGAAGTTGAAGCTCTTGTTGCTGGGGCCGGTCAATTCGATGGGGAAGGCGGCGGTCTGATCGTAGCCGGGCGACTGGGACAGATCGAAGTCGTGCCCCAGGGCCGAGTCGAGCGCCGCCAGAGCGTAAACATTGAAGCGTGTGCCATAACTCCAGTATCCGGGGCCTTCCTCGTAACCGCCGTCGGGTGCGTAGTAGGCCATGGCGGTGGGCAGGCTGGCCAGGGCGCTGCTGATGATCTGCGAGGCCAGCTCCGGATTTTCATCAGCGATGGCTAGTGCGCCGTTGATCATGCCGCCGTTGCAGACCTGGTTCCAGTTGCTGGTGGTTTTGGTCCACCAGAAGCCGGTTTGGTAGCACTCGAGTCCCGGTTCCAGGCCGTGCTTGATGATCGCTTCGCGGATGACGCGGCGTTGCTGCGGCGTCCACTGGTCGTACAGCCAGTCGTAGGCGATGGCGAAGGCGAAGGTCATCTCGCCCACGTCCAGGAAGTGGGATGGGTTCCAGTCCGGGAACGCAGCCGCGGCCTCCATGTCGGCCCAGATGCGCTGCAGATACTTCTCGTCGGGCTCGATGCGATACAGCATGCCCAGCGTCAACGCCCGCGTTTCAACAGCACGACTTTCACTGAGCAGCCGCCTGCCGTCGGGTTTGCTGTAGGTGGTCACCGGATCTTCGAGCATTTTGTCCGCCTGCTGCTTCATGGCAGCGATCCACTTCTGCACCAGGGGATCGCTCGTAGCCAGTTGGCGGATGCGCTCGAAATCTTCCTGGTGAGCCAGCAGGCGCGGATGCTCGGGGCGCAGGCCGGTCAGGACGTCGTCAGTCGTCTGGGCATAGGCAGTTGAACTGATGGTTGCGGCGGTCAGTGTCAGCAGGCAGATCAGATTGGCGTTGCTTATCAGCATGAGTGATGCTCCGTTGATGTGAAGAACGTAGCATCCTCAATCGTTCTGAGCCTGTCAATCGGTCGTGGTTTACTTTGGGTGCCACACACGCGCTGCGGGTGTGCCTGATGATTCGCATGGCCGGCGCGCGGCCGTGGCGCCCGCCAAAGTGAACCACCACCTGTCAATCAGTCACCGGTGTGAAGCGCACCACGATGGTGGTTTGCTGCGTGTTCTCCAGGGCGATGGCCAGCTTGGAGCGCGGGCGCGTCTCGTCGATCGCTTCGTTGGGATTAGCCGGATCGACCGCCCCGAGGTTGGGCCTCATCCCTTCGGGATCGGGTGATCCGGGCATCGGCGCCACGGGCATGATCATCAACTGGGCGTCTGCCGGCTGCAGCAGATCGACGTGCAATCGCTTGCGCTGCTGCTTGAGCACAGCACTGCGGCCGTCGCTGCTGATCTCGATGGCAGCTTGCGTGTGGGCGAACCACCAGACCGGCTGCGGCGTTGCGGTGGTGATCTGGTCACGCACCTCGACGCAGGCAACACCCTCGCTGGGCCGATGCAGCGTGATCTGCCGTTGCACCGAGGTGGCGTGCTCATAGGCCTTGCTCAGGTCGATCGTGGCGTTGACCTGCTGCGGCTGGGCGTCCAGAGTCACCGGGGCCTCAGCGTCGGCGACCTGGTCCTCCTGGCTGTGATCGCCGATGACCAGCGTGTTGTGGCCTTCAGCCCGCAGGCGATAGTACAGCCAGCGCCGGCCGCCGTGCTCGACTTCCCAGTAGCCGGGCAACGAGTAGTGGTCGGAGTCCTGATCGGTGAACCAGCGCACGCCCTGGGCTTCCATCACGAACGAGCCGAGGTCCAGGTGGCTGTGGCTGTCGCCGTTGTGTCCGCCCTTGCCGCCGATGTAGAGCGCCTGGTCATCTTTCCAGGCGCTGCGCATGGTGAAGACGCCGCAGCTTTCAAAGAGTTTGTCCAGCGGCAGCGACGTTTCGTCGATCGGGGGCGACAGGGTGGCGGTATCCAGCCAGAGCAGTTCGAAAGCGCCGCCTTTGCTGCGAGCGGCCAGGTACTGGGCGGGCACTTTGTAATCGAACAGCGACGCGATGTAGTACACGGCCGGCTGCACGGCGGGTGTAGCGCTGTCGGTGTCGGCATAGTTGAAGGCCAGTCCGCCGGGGCCGTTGATGTAAACGGGGTAGAAGCTGGTCTGGTCGAAGCCGGGTGCTTTTGAGAGGCCGAAGTCGGTGCCGAGGGCTTTGACCAGCGAACAGAGCGCGATGACGTTGTAGCGTGTGCCGTAGCTCCAGTAGATGGGCCCCTCGACGAAGCCGCCGTCGGGATTGTAGCGGGCCATGGCGATGGGCAGACTGGCGACGGCCCGCTGAATGATGTCGGTGGCCAGGCGCGGGTCTTCATCTGCGACGGCGATGGCGCCGGTGATCAGGCCGCCGTTGCAGACCTGGTTCCAGTTGTTGCCGTTGAGCGACCACCAGATTTTCTGGCGATAAACCTGGGCCCCGGCCTCCAGTCCCTTGCTGATCAGTGCATCGCGGATGGCGGTGCGCTGCTGGTCGGACCACTGGTCGTAGAACCAGTCATAGGCCAGGGCGACGGCGAAGGTCATTTCGCCGGTGTCCAGAAAAACGCCGGGGTTCCAATGGGGGAATTGGATGACAGCCTCGATGTCGGATTCGATGCGCTGGAAGTAGCGCGGGTCGGGCTGGATGTGCTGCAACAGGCCCAACGTCAGGGCGCGGCCGATCAGGGCGCGTGCGACCATCAACTGCCGGCCGTCGGCCTGGAATTGCGGAGGCGGGGCCTGGAGCATGTCATCCACGCTGCGCAACGTGCGCTCGTACCAGGCCCGAGCCAGTTCGTGGGTTTGCACCAGGTTCCTGATGCGTGCAAAGTCCGCATCGGTGGCCAGGACACGGGGATGGCCGGGACGCAGATTGACCAGCGGTTCATCGATGGTGGCCGGGATCGTCTGGGCGCAGGCGGAGGTTGAGCCGGTGAAGATGAGTAAAAAAGCCATGCACAAACGTTGCAGTTGTTGGGCAGAGAGTTGGCCGGTCATGACGGGACTCCTTGTACTGGCTGAGGATTGGCTAGATTGTAGGAAGTGCGGCCGGGTCCAGCGAGACGCCGGATGAGTCGGCCACCTGCTTCAACTCGGCGATCTCGGCATCGGTGAAGATCAGGCCACCGGCCTGCTGACTGCGCAGGGCGGCCTTGTGCTCCAACTCGCCGGGCAGCATGCAGCCGCTAATTCCAGGGCCGGGGGCACTTCCGGGGGCGCGGTTGCCGTGGCCGATCACGTCATCGAGCACGGCTTTGACGTTGGCAGCCTGGTTGCGCTTCATGGCGAAGTCGCCGCAGTCGAGGGCGTCGGGATGGATCACCTGGAAGAAGAAGTTGGGGGTGGTTTTTTCCCCGCCCGCTGAAGCGGGATCGCCCAAACACTGTGGGCGCGAGCGCAGGGTGGGCAGTGAGCCGCCGATGAACGCGGCCAGCAGTTCGTTGATCAGAGACAGACCGTATCCCTTGTGGGCGCCGAAGGTGAGCAGGGCAGCGACCTGGTTGGGGTCGGTGGTTTCCTTACCGTCTTTGTCCACGGCGCTGCCGGGCGGCAACTGTTTGCCTTCGCGCTTCAGTTGCTGCACGCGCCCCATGGCCACGGTGCTGGTGGCCCAATCGATGACAATGGGGAAGCCGACGGCCTCGGTGGTGGGGAAGGCCCAGGAGTGGGGATTGGTGCCCAGGGTGGGGAACTTGCCGCCGAAGGGTACGACTTCCGCCAGGGCCGCGGTGCAGCAGGTGTAGGCGATGTAGCCGCGCTTGGCTGAGTCGATCACGTAACCGCCGCCCCAGAGGTAATGGAATGCGTTGTCCACGCTGACGATGCCGACGCCGAACTGGTCGGCCATCTTTTCACAGGCAGCGATGGCGTCGAAAGCGACGGCGGGGCCGAGCTTGCGGTTGGCGTTCCACTTCTGAGCGGCGGCGAATTTTGACGGCAGCTTCTCGACGACTGCCCCGGGGACACAACCCTTCTTCCGAGGGTTGCCGCTGCCGAAGTGCTCGTCGAGGTGCAGGGCCTTGAGGGCGTTGTGGGTTTTGATTCCGTACCAGGCAGCCAGCTCGCAGAAGCGGGCGGCCTGCAGCGCTTCGTCAGCGGTGAAGCCGCGTTGGCGATAGGCGGCCGCGACGATTTCGTTGTGTTTTTCGACGGTAAGAATGCGTTCGCTCATAAGCGACAAAGCATATCAAAAGCCAACCGCCGCACCGGCCGTGAAAATGCGCATTTCACGGTATATTCGGCCATTTTTTGTCGAAGCCGATGCGTCGCAAGACCCACTGGAATTCTTTCAGTTCCACTTCGCTCATGGGCTGATGCTGCCGCGGGTGGATGATATCGGGGCAGTCGATGATGCCGCGCTCGTAGAGCATCTGCTTGAGCAACTGCTCGGGATAGGCATCGTAGAAGGTGAAGTAGGGCAGCAGCACTTCGTAGTAGATCTTGGCAGCCTTGTCCTCATCGCCGTCGAGGTAGGCTTTGACCACCGCGGCGTGAATGTCCAGGGCCTCGGTGCCGGTCATGAAGCTGGTCACGCCCACGCGCAGCATGTGAATCATGTGCCTGCCGCCGGCCCCGCCGATCACGGGCAGTTTGCCCTGGCCCATCTCGACGAGCTTGGCGCTTTTGAACAGGAAGTCGGAGCCTTCGACCTTGATGTAGTCAATGTGCTCCATCTCGTTGAACATCTTCAAGACCACGTCCGGCGTAAGAATTTTCGTGCTGGGCGGCGTGTCCTGCACGATGATGGGAATGTCCACCGCGTCCGACAAGCGCTGGTAGTACTCCCAGGTGCCCTTGGCATCGGGCACAGCGACATAGGGGATGCACGCCATCAGCAGGTCGGCCCCCAGATCCTGGGCCTGCTTGGCATACTCGACCGCCATGTGCGTGGCGGGGGCGGCGACGCCGATGAACACCGGGGCCTTGCCTGCCGCTTCATCGACCACCACTTGCGTGACCCGCTTGCGATCCGACTCCGAGAGCTTGAAGAACTCGGATGCGAAGCCGAAGTGCCCGATGGCTGCTGCGCCGCACTTGATGGCATACTGCACGAGGCGGCGCTGGCTGGCTTCGTCGATGCGGCCGTCCTTGGTGATGGTGGTGGGCAGAATGGGCATCATGCCGCGGAAGGGTTTGGGTGCTTTCTGGCTCATGTCAATATCCGTCTATCTTTGCCAATGGAATAAAGGAATCCCCCCTGCCCAGCCACCGCGGCGGGTAGGTGATTGTGTGGATCAGACGTCACTGATCATCTGATCGTAGAAGGCGACAAAATCATCCTTCTGTTTGCCGTCGCGCCACTGCATGGCCGCCCGGGGATGGCGGTTGTATTTGCCGGTCAGGTTGTAAGCGACGTTGGGCCCCCAATCGACGCTCTGGCGCAACGGGTGCACGTATTCCTGCAGCAGCTTGATGACCGGGCGCAGTTTGAACTTGGGATTGCGCAGGAAGCCCAGCAGCAGTTCGGTGGGGCAGTTGCCTGCGCCGCGGCCGAGGCCGTCCATCGTGCTGTCGGCCCGGTTGCAGCCGAGGATAATCGCTTCGATGGTGTTGGCGAAGGCGAGCTGCAGGTTGTTGTGGGCGTGGATGCCGATTTCCTTGCCCGTGCCTTCGATGGCCTTGGCGTATTTGCGGTACAGATAGTCGATTTGCTCGCGGTACAAAGCGCCGAAGCTGTCAACGATGACGACCACCTGGGCCGGGGTCTGTGCGAGCACTTCCAAAGCCTGATCGATCTCAACCTCCTGGGCGTTGGAGATGGCCATGATGTTGACCGAGGTTTCGTAGCCCATCTCGTGAGCGTGGTGCAGCATGTCCACCGCTTCGGGAATCTGATGCACGTAGCAGGCCACGCGGATCATGCTCAGGACACTGTCAGCCTTGGGGATGATCTGTTGCGTCCAGTCGCTCTTGCCGGCATCGGCCATGACCGCCAGCTTGAGGCCGACCTGGCCCGCATCGTGATCGCCCACGATGCGGCGGATCGCTTCCTCATCGGAGAATTTCCAGTCGCCGAACTGATCGCGGGGGAACTGCCTGGGCGAGTTCTTGTAGCCGATCTCCATGTAGTCCATACCCGCTTCGATGCACGTCTGGTAGCAGGCTCGCACGAAGTCGTCGTTGAAGCGGTGATTGTTCATCAGTCCGCCGTCGCGCACGGTGCAGTCGAGCACCTTCAGTTGCGGGCGATAAGTGATCCATGGGGCCTTGTCGGTCATGAGCGTGCTCCGGGTGCTGGCATTTCGCGTTGATCTTCCGGCATCAATCTTCCGGGGGCGGGGAGCTTGGCATTGTACCATCAGCTTGAGGCGCTGGTGTAATGACGCAAGGCCCAGAGCCAGAACAAGCGGCTGATCAGAATCAGACCCGCCGCCACCGCCAGCGAACCCAGCAGCCAGAAGCCCCCGGAAGTTGTTGCGTCGCCGCCGCCAAGCATTCGGGCCGGCACCGTGGTCATGAACGCCACCGGCAGCACAAAGGTGAAAAACACGCGGTAAAGCGGGGAATATGCGGGGACCGGATAACGTCCAGCCTCCAGCAGGGCCGCCATCATGAAGGTGATGTTCTCCATCTTCACGAACCAGATGGTCAGCGAACTGAGGATGTAGCCCATGGCATAAAGGATGGCCATGCCCAGCACGATGCCCACCACGGCTGGCGCCACGTTGCCCAGGGTCAGGCCGCCCGGCATGGAAGAACCGGCATAGAGCACCATCGCAGCGCCCAGGACCAGGTTCGGTGCGCCCCACAGCGATAGCTGGCGCAGCGAGAGCCAGAACTGGGCATCGATGGGCTTGAGCAGCACGAAGTCCAACGTGCCGTCGCGCACCATCTGCGTGATGCGCGTGCGATTGGGGGCCAGCAGCATCTGCTGAAATCCATCGAGCAGCGTGTACACCCCCATGACCGCCAGCGCCGCCGGCCAAGACCAGCCGCCCATCTTGTAACCGCTGCCGTAAAAGACCAGCAGCAGAAACACGCCGCCGGCCAGCGTCACCGCGCTGTTGAACAGCGAGATCAGGAAGTTGACCCGATACTCCATCTCCGCGCCGACGGACGCCGACCAGAAGATGCTCAAGGTGTTCAGGTAACGTCGGATCATGCGCCCATCGCCGAGTAGTGTTTCAGTCCCACGCGCCAGGCCCAGCGGCTCAGGGCGTACATCGCCACGCACCAGCCGATGAGCATGGCAAATCCCCAGGCGATCTGACCGGCCGACATACCCTTACCGGCCACCAGCTCCGCGGGGAACCAGATCATGTAGGGAAACGGCGTCCACATCACCAGCGTGAAAACCCAACCCGGCAGCACGTCCGGCAAAACCTGCAATGGAAATACCATGCCCGACAGAAACATGTATGGCAGATAGATCAACCCGTGAGCGGCGCTGATGCGCTCGAACCAGAACGCGCCCACCGACATCGCATAATCCATCCAGAAACGCAGGATGAACGACAGGTGCAAGGCGGCCAGCATCAACAGCACATTCAACACGCCCGGATGCCACCAGCCCGGCTGCTGGGCATCGCCCCACAACGCCTCGGGATAGAGGAAGAAGCAGAGCACGAACAGCACCAGCGCCACCGGGATGCGGGCCAGTTGCTCGCCCAGGTGGGCAAAGTAGAACCGCCACGCCGGATCGATCGGCTGCAGCAGAAACGGCGACAACCTGCCGCTGACCACGTGCCACTCGAAGTCGTGAATCACCCACACCACCGTGAACTGCCGCACGAAAAACACCGCGATGAAATAGCGCACCACCTGCACGCGGTTGACCGAAAAGTGCCCGCTGGCGCCCGCTTCCGCCCACACGCCCATCATGATCAGCGGCAGACAGGTGGCGATCGCCCACAGCACGATCTCCGCCCGATACTCGACCATCATGGCGTAATAGGTGATCAGGAAGGCTCGACATTTGGAAAGCCACGAGCCACCAGCCATGAGCCACGAGGGTGAGCAACTGCGGCTCATGGCCTTTTCCCCTCATGGCTGGTCGCTGATGGCTCGCGGCTTCCTTCTTCAAACAAGCGCCCGATCACCTGCTCGATCGGCGGATCGCTCACCGTCAGGTCCAGCACGTCCAACTCGTGCAGCAGACGATTGACCGTGCCCGTCAGCAGCGATCGTTCTACCAGCAGTTTCACGATGCGTCCGTCGATGCTTTCGATTTGCCCGAAGCGCTCAAAACCGTCGCCGGTTGCATCCTGCTTCAACTCGAGCGTCACTTCGCGCAGGGGCGCGAAGCGCTCGACGATGCCGCGCAGTTCGCCGTCGTACATCAGTGAGCCGTGGTGGATGACGATGACCCGCTCGCACAGCGCGGTGATATCCGCCATGTAGTGGCTGGTCAGCAGGATGGCAGCTCCATACTGATGGTTGTACTGGCGCAGGAACTGGCGCACCGCATTCTGGGCGTTGACGTCAAGTCCCAGCGTCGGTTCATCCAGAAAAAGCACCTTCGGCCGATGCAGCAGGGCCGCGACCAACTCGCACTTCATCCGCTCACCCAGCGACAGCTTGCGCACCGGGCGGGTCATCTCGTCACTGAGCCCCAGCATCTCGGCCAACTCCGCCACGCGCTTGTCCGCCTCGGCCCGCGGCAGGTCGTACACCGCCGCATTGATCCGCAGCGAGTCCAGCGTGGGCAGATCCCAGATGAGCTGCTGCTTCTGGCCCATCACCAGCGTGATCTGCCGCAGCAGCTCCGCCTTGCGATCGAACGGCTTGAACCCCAGCACCTGGGCTGCCCCGGCAGTGGGATGAATCAGGCCCGTGAGCATCTTGAGCGTGGTGGTTTTGCCCGCGCCGTTGGGGCCGAGGAACCCGACGATCTCGCCCGGCTCGATGTTGAAGCTGACGCCCTTGACCGCTTCGACATCCCGGTATTTGCGATGGGAAAAATGGCGCAGCGTGCCCACCAGTCCGGGCTGTTTGTCGGCCACGCGAAAGATTTTGCTCAGATTGTCCGCGATGACGGAGGGCATCGCGCGATTGTACCGTCACGGCTGCGGTTGCGGCGGCACCTGCGTCTCGTCCAGATGCTCATCCAGCGTGGCGCGGTCCACCCAGCTATCGGGAGGCATCTCGGCTGAATCGGTCCAGGCCCGCAGGAAAATCTGGGCGGTGAAGCGGCCGGCGGCATGCATGCGCTCCATGGTGAAGTCGATCACCTGCGGATCGGTCAGATTCAGATCGCGCGTGGCCGGCAGTCTGGGCTCCAGTTCATAACAGCGATCGACCAGATTGTGGCTGGCGGCAAACGCATCGAGCACCGCGGTCATCAGATCCCCTTGCAGCGGCGGAACCTCCAGCGGATCGGCGAACCATTGCGCATACGGCAGCTTGGTGGGCAGGGCGTCGATTTTGGCGTGGATGCCGGTGTGCGTTGAGCGGCCGAAGGTGCCGTCGTCGTTGCGCGGCGTGCGGCCGTCGTAATCGATGGTGGTGTGCAGCGGCATCTGGAGGTCGGCCGTCAGGTGCGACAGGATGCCCGCGTACACCAGGCACTTGATCTGAATGTGCGGGTTGTTCGGCCAACGGCGATACTCCGCAAACGCCAGGGCCAATCGCTGCTCGCCCTCCACGATGGCATAGGGCAGGTAGCCGGCATTCTGCGGATCGATATGGTGCTCCAGGCAGAGCTTGACGTAGTCGCTGCGCAGTGGCGGCAGGTCCAGGTCGGCCACCATCTCCCAGTCGAGGTAGTGATCGCTGGAGGTGGCATCGCCCAGTTGCGGGGCGCCGTCGTGCCGCCAGGTGTCCGGGTCGATGGCGCAGTGAGCGACGGTTTTTTGCCCGTCACGGAAAAACTGCGGCACGTCGTCCGGCAGGGCCCGTACGGCCGCCAAAGTGCTGTAAAGGTGGCCTTCATCGTGCCAGGCCTGGACGCTGACAGCAGGACAGAAGATCGCCGCCAGGAGGATGAATTTTCTCATGGGGAGATTGTAGGCGACGCCGACGAGGACTGTACCGGTTAGAATTGCGTGATGAAGATCGTGCTCATGGGCGTCAGCGGCAGTGGCAAAAGCGCGGTGGGGCGCGCTCTGGCCCGGCAACTGGGTTGGCCGCTGATCGAGGGCGACGACCTTCACCCCCAGGACAACGTGGACAAGATGCAGCGGGGCATACCGCTGGATGACGAGGACCGGCGGCCGTGGCTGGAAACGCTGGTCAGGCGAATGGGCCCCCAGGAGCACGTGATCGTGGCCTGCTCGGCGTTGAAGCAGGATTATCGTGACAAGCTGCGGGCGGCGGGGGATGACGTGCGTTTTGTTTTTCTGCGCGTGCATCGCCAGATGCTGGCCGGTCGCCTGGCCCGGCGGCGGTCGCACTTTTTCAGCCCAACCTTGCTGGACAGTCAACTGGCCACGCTCCAGCCGCCGCAGGCCCAGGAAGCCGATGCGATCACCATTGACGCCGACACCTCGGTGGCGTCGCTGGCCAAGCGCATCATTCAGCAACTTCAGTTGGGTTGATATCCCGGTCCGGTCTCAGACTGCGTTAGTGGATTCGAAGGGCGACTGGTAGAGATTGCGGTAGTAGGTGGCGATGGTGGTGCCGTGGCGCTGGACGCTGCGGCTGTGCTTGAAGCCCAGGGCCTCGACCATGCGGGGATCGGGCGACAGTTCGCTGGGTGCGTGCACGTGGAGCTTGAGGTAGCCCTGCGTGTAGCACTGACTCAGAGCCACACGCAGCATGGCTTCGACATCGTGCGTCTGCGGCTTCTGTTCACTCTCACTACTCAGCGCCAGCCGCGCCACGTCAGGCTGCAGCGGCCACAAACCCGCCACCAGCAGCGGCGACTTGTCATGATGGTCCAGCGTCCAGATCGTCGGCCTTCGGTCAAAAGTCGTCTCCTGCGCGGGCGACTGATACCGATTCAGGTTGGCAAGCGCCACCGGCCGCAGGCGCTTGACCTCGACACCGCCGTCATCCATCACGGTGTCGCTGGCATCGGTGTCGAGCGAAGCCACCGGCGTGCTGAACGAATCGGCCGACGCGCCGTCCAGGGTGTCGGTCGCGTCACCGAAACTGAAACTGCTCAGCAACACGGACAGCAGCAATCCCATCAGTCGGTCGCGCATGGGGAAGCTCCTATCAGCTTTACGACCAGATGCCGGGAATGGTTCAAAAAAACTTTCAGGCTGAAAAAGACAGGACCGGGCGGCGATGAGCGGCGCTCGGCGGTGATGCGAGCCCCAGGGACGGCCGAATCGCGCATGCGGCGGTGATCCGAAAGACAGCGGCGGTTGTCAGTACAATAATCAGAACTTGGGAGGCAACATGACTGATACAACAACTGACCGTGATGCGATGTGGTTTCAAATCGTATGGGTGTTCTGCCTGAGTTTGATCATCGCGTTTGCGGTTCGTGCCGAAGACGCGGACGATGATGCGACAGCACCCGTCGGCCCCGGCGATCGCTCGCGGATCGTGCTGCCGGTCAGCCAGATCCTGACGCCCGCCGGCCGCCAGGTGAATCTGCCGGGGATGCGGCCGCAGGTTCTGGCCCTGAGCCCGGATGGTCAATTGCTGGCGACCTCCGGCAAGACCAACGAGCTGGTGCTGATCGATCCGGTCACCGCCGCCGAGTTGCAGCGCGTGATTCTGCCTTCGGACAAGTTGCAGCCCGGTGTTGTTTCGCCGGAGATTCTCAAGCCGGACAAAGACGCCCAGGTCAGCTACACCGGGTTGATCTTCAGTCCCGACGGCTCGCGCATTTATCTGTCCAACGTCAAGGGCGACGTGAAGGTGTTCGCGGTCGATGCCGATCACCACGTCACCGGCCTGCACTCGCTCAGTCTGCCGGGCGAAGATGCCATTCCCTCGGGCCTGGCGATTTCCCGCGATGGCAAACGTCTCTACGTTGTGCTCAACCGATCCAATCAACTGGCGGAACTCGATGCCGACACGGGCAAGGTGCTTCGCCGGTTCGACGTCGGCTTTGCTCCGTTCGATGTGGCGCTGACCGAACACAGAGCCTACGTCAGCAACTGGGGCGGACGCAGGCCCGATGCCGATTCGCTCACCGGGCCGGTGGGAGCAGGCGACCTGCGCGTGCGCGTCGATCCTGTCCGTCACATTGCCAGTGAAGGCTCCATCAGCATCATCGATCTCGACACCGGCCAGGTCACCGCGGAACTGCTGACCGGCCTGCACGCCAGCGCCCTGGCAGCTTCACCGGACGGCCGATACGTCGTCGTGGCCAACGCCGGCTCCGACACGATCTCGGTCATCGCCGATGCCGGCGGGGAGATTGTCGAGACCATCCCGGTGCGCGATCACCAGCAGGCGTTGTTCGGCGCGATTCCCAACGCCTTGTGCTTCAACGCGGCCGGTGACACGCTTTATGTCTGTAACGGCACGCAGAATGCGGTGGCGGTGTTTCATTTCGATCCAGGCCAATCCAAGCTGCTGGGGCTGATCCCCACCGGCTGGTTCCCCGGGGCGGTCGTCTGCGATGACGACCGGCAAGCACTGTACGTGGCCAACATCAAGGGCATCGGCTCCTGGACGGATACACCGCCGGATGAGAAGCCGAAGTACAAATCGCGCCAGTACTACGGCACGCTGTCACTGATGCAAATCCCCGATGCGGCGCAACTGGAAGCGGACACGCTCGCCGTGCAGCGCAACGACCGCCGGGCTGAAGCGTTGGCCGCTCAGAACGCACCCCGGCCGGATGCTCCGCCCCGCGCTTTGCCGCAGCGCAGCGGTGAGCCGTCGCTGATCAAGCACGTGCTCTACATCATCAAGGAGAATCGCACTTACGATCAGGTGCTCGGCGACATGCCCCAGGGCAATGGTGATCCCGAACTGTGCATTTTCGGCCGGGACATCTCGCCCAATCAACACAAGATCGCCGAGCAGTTCGTCCTGCTGGACAACACCTACTGCTCCGGCATCCTCAGCGCCGACGGGCATCAGTGGGCTGACTCCGGCATCGTCACCGATTATCTGGAACGTTCCTTTGCCGGCTTCCCACGTTCGTATCCCTATGGCAGCGGCGCCGCAACCGCCACCGATGCCCTGGCGTACTCACCGGCTGGGTTCATCTGGGATAACGCCATCGCGCACGGCGTGTCCCTGCGCGTCTATGGCGAATTCACCCAGACGCACATCGGCTGGGCGGACCCTGATCGCACCGGCTCACCGCAGTGGATCGACTACTACCGTGACTTTCTCGATAACACCGGCCAGACGCGCGTCGCCAGTGAGCCATCCATCGAATCGCTGCGGCCGTACATCAACGCCCGCACGGTCGGCTGGACGCTGGACGTTCCGGACGTGCTGCGGGCGGCGCGTTTCATCGAAGACCTTCACCGCTTTGAGCAGGAAGGTGAAATGCCGCAGTTGATGATCATGCTGCTGCCCAACGATCACACCGCCGGCTCCAAGGCCGATTATCCCACGCCCGCCGCCATGGTTGCTGACAACGATCTGGCCTTCGGGCGCATCGTCGAAGCGATCAGTCACAGTCGTTTCTGGGCCGACACCGTCATCATCGCCATCGAGGACGATCCGCAGGCCGGCTGGGATCACGTGGATGGTTTCCGCACCACCGCCTACATCGCCGGTCCATACGTCAAGCGCGGAGCGGTGATTCACACCCGTTACGACCAGCCGGGTTTGCTGCGCACGATCGAGCTGATCCTCGGCATGCCGCCGATGAACCAGATCGATGCCGCAGCGAGGCCGATGGTCGAGTGCTTCACCGACACGCCCGACCTGACGCCTTACGTGGCTGAGGCCAGCAACATTCCCCTTGATCAACTCAACCCGCCACCGCAGGCCATCACGGACCCTGAGCAGCGCCGCTTTGCCCTGGCTTCGCAGACGTTGCCGCTGGACGAGGTCGATCAATGCGACGAAGATCTGCTCAACCGCATCCTGTGGCACGCCCAGCGCGGGGCAGCCCCGTATCCCGCCTGGGCCATTCACTATCAAGATGACGACGACGATGACGATTGACTCGTCACGGTGCGTTCATCATGATCAGGCTTCGAGGATCGGCCGATTTTCCTGCGGCCAGTCCACGTGGAAGAACTTGCCGCGGGGGGTGTCGGTGCGCTCGAAGGTGTGGGCGCCGAAGTAGTCGCGCTGGGCCTGGAGCAGATTGGCCGGGAGCACCGCAGAGCGGTAGCCGTCGAAGTAGGCCAGGGCGGACATGAATGCCGGTGCGGGCACGCCGCGCTCGGCCGCCAGCGAGACCACTTTGCGCCAGTTTTCCTGGCCGTCGTGCAGGGCCTTCTTGAAGTAGGGGTCGAGCATCAGGTTGACCAGCTTGGGATCCTTGCGGAAGGCCTGGGTGATCTTCTGCAGGAAGCGGGCGCGGATGATGCAGCCGCCGCGCCAGATCATGGCGATGCGACCGAAGTCCAGCTTCCAGTTGTACTCCTTCTGTGCCTCGGCCATGAGCTGGAAGCCCTGGGCGTAGGCGCAGATCTTGGAGCAGTAGAGGGCATCGCGGATCGCTTCGATGAGCTTGGCTTTACCCGCGATCTTCTTTCCGGGGGCCGGGCCGCGCAGTTTCTTGGATGCCGCCACACGCTGATCCTTCAAGGCGCTCAGGCAGCGGGCGAAGACCGCTTCGGCGATGCTGTTGGCGGGGATGCCCAGGTCCAGGGCGCTGCCGCTGGTCCACTTGCCGGTGCCTTTCTGGCCGGCGGTGTCGAGAACCTTGTCAACGAGGAAGCCGCGCTTGGTTTTGGGATCCTTTTGCTGAAGAATGTCGGTGGTGATCTCGATCAGGTAGCTGTCGAGTTCACCCTGGTTCCATTTGCCGAAGACCTCGCTCATTTCGCCGGCCGACATGCCCAGCAGTGTCTTCATGAGCTGGTACGCTTCGCAGATGAGTTGCATGTCGATGTATTCGATGCCGTTGTGCACCATCTTGACGTAGTGGCCGGCCCCGTCGGGACCGATGAGCGTGGTGCAGGTTTCGCCCTTGGTCACGGGTTTGCCGGGTGCGTAGTCTTCGATCGCTTTGCCGGTCTTGGGATCGACCTTGGCGGCGATGGCTTCCCAGATGGGCTTGATGTGCGTCCAGGCTTCTTCGGGACCGCCGGGCATGAGCGAGGGCCCGAAGCGTGCGCCCACTTCGCCGCCGGAGACGCCCGAGCCGATGAAGCGGATGCCCGCCTCGCGCATCTGTTTATCGCGGCGAATGGTGGCGTTCCAGTTGCTGTTGCCGCCGTCGATGATGATGTCGCCCTTGTCCAGCAGCGGCAGCAGTTGGCCGATCACGGCATCGACGCCGTCACGATCCGAAGGCAGCACGGCCTTGGACTGCACCATGATGACGATCTTGCGCGGCGACTTGAGCGAAGCGACCAGATCGCTCAACTCGGCAAAGCCCACCACGCGCTGGGCCGAAGGCTCCGACGCCCGGCACTGGGCGACAAAGTCGGTCATCTTCTGCGTGGTGCGGTTGTAAACGCTGACCGTGAAGCCGTGGTCAGCCATGTTCAACACGAGATTCTGGCCCATCACGGCCAGACCGATCAGTCCGATGTCACTGGTGGCGGATGGCATGAGTCAAACTCCAAAAGGATTGGGAAGGAACCGCAGATTTCGCAGATGACGCAGATTATTGTTTAGCCACGGATGGACACGG